>JAFAHD010000077.1 GCA_019237415.1 Vulcanimicrobiota bacterium | reverse complement strand
GGCTTGGTGGATTCGGTCGATGAGGTCGCCGGCGTCTTCTTGCCGCCCGGAACGTTGATCTCGAGCGGCACGCGGCGTTACCATCTCTTCGGCCCACAGCAGTTCACGGCAAACGACGCGGCAGGCGCCACATATCAAGGCCGGTTGGTGGTGTTGATCGACAGGGACAGCCGTAGCGGTGCTGAGTCGCTCGCGCGCGCGCTTCAATATTATCACCGTGCGACGCTCGTCGGCACGCGCACGGCCGGCAAAGTGCTTGGCGTGGACGCAGAGATCTCACTCGACGATGGCGGATTGCTGCGCGTCGCGACGCTCGACATGCGCGACCCGAGCGGTCAGCGCCTTGAAGGCAAAGGCGTTCAGCCCGACATGGTCATCAACGATCCACGACGGCAATATGCAGCTGCCTTGGCGCTCTTGGACGAGGCGCCTGTCGATGCATCACCCGAGCCAGCTCCCGCCCCGTGTCCGGTTGGCGTGAACGGTTTCTTCGACGACGCAGTGGGAAAGCCGAACGGCTATGAACAGTACGCCGTTGGGCTAACCGCTATGGCAGATCCGGTCTCCGTGACACTTGCGGTCCAAGGCGCAACAGCCACTCAACCGGTATCCGTTGCTGTTTCTCGGCTCGTCCGAGGCGACAGCACATTTGTGTTTCCCTGGCCATGGCGAGATCTGACCGCGATTGGAGTTCGGGACGTCGTCGACTTGAACACTGGCGCGAAAATCGATTGCAATCCGCCGCGCTTCATGCCTGAGGGGCGTTCATCGGACGAAGACAAGTACCCGAGCAAGGGATTCTACACCTTGACGCACGATCCGCGCTACAAACCGCAAGCAGAGGCCTTTGACGATTCAAACGTGCGTTTCTCGAACAGCGTCACGGCTCTCAGACTTCAGGAATCCGATTTTGTCAATAGAGTCGGGGTCCAATACCCGGAGATGGCAAAAGAAGCGGCGGCTCAGGGATGTGCGGTCGTCGACGTGGCAATCGGCGCGGGTGGCAAGCTCGTCGCCGCAAAAATCGTGAAGCCGGCATGTGACATCGTCACATGCTCGCAGCTCAACGACGCCGCCCTGAGAGCCGCGCACGCCTCGACATACAAGGAGCCGCAAGTCGGCGGCGCGCCGGTCGTGCGGGACTATCTAATCGACTACTGCTGGTTCCTGCGCTAGCGGGCGAGCCTGCGATTCCTCACGAGAGCTTGCCGGCGAGGTTCTCCATCAGCTTCTTGTAGACCGCGTCGTGCAGGTCTTTGCGCTCGACGATCACCGCGGTCGGCGCCGACTTGCGGCACTTGTCGATGTCCTTGGCGGGCACGTCGGTGAGGAACACCGGCAGGTTGCGCGTGTTGAATCCATCCTTTATATAGCGCGCGGCCTCGCGACCGTGCGAGGGGATCGCGCCGAGCGAGACCACGACGATGTCGGGCCGCTCCTTGTTGAGCACGTCGAAGAACGCCGGCCAGCGCGGTTCGGCTTCAACCAGCGTTGCACCGAGCGCGCTGAGCGCCTCGCGATGCGCCGCGCAGCCCGGATCCGTGTCGAATTGCAACAGCAGTATTTTTGCCATCGCGCGTCTATTTCGTCCCGCGCACTAGCGCCGACCTTGCAAGAAACCGCGCTCTGCCGCCGAATGGGCCGTGCCCGGCATCACAAGGCGCATTTTCAGCCGTGCATTGAGGAGATTCCGATGGCCACAGCGGGAGCGACCAAAGTCAAGGGCATGGACGCATCGTACTATACGGTGAAGGACATGGCTCGCGCGACGAAGTTCTACAACGAGCTGTTGGGCATGGAGCCGACGACGACGTTCGGCGAGTCCGTGGTCGAGTACACGTTTCCGAGCGGCGAGACGTTCGGCTTGTTTCAGAGTGAGAATCATGCTCCGCGCGGCGGCATCCTGTTCGCCGTGGACGATTTGCACAAGGCCGTCGCTGAACACAAGACGCGCGGCGTGAAGTTCCGCAACGACGGCGACGTCATGGATTCGCCCGTCTGTCACATGGCGTTCGGCGAGGACAGCGAAGGCAACGACTTCATCCTCCACCAGCGCAAGTAGCCGTTCCGTGGCAGTTTCGCAGACCCGCGTCCAGGGCGTTGACGCGATCTATTACCGCGTCGAGGACCTCGACCGCGCGATCAGGTTCTACACCGACCTGCTCGGCATGGAACCGACGGTGACGTTCGCCAACTTCGGTGCCGAATGGACCCTGCCCAACGGCGAATCGTTCGGCATCATGAAGCTTCCCGAACGCATGCAGGAGACGTTCGGCCGTTACTGGCGCGGCAGTTCCGGCGTGATGTTCGCGGTCAGGGATCTCGACGCTGAGGTCGCCGCTGCGAAAGCGCGCGGCGTCAGGTTCCACGATGAAGGCAAGCCGCAGGAAACACCGGTCTGCCACATGGTGTTCGGCGAGGACAGCGAAGGCAACACGTTCGCGCTTCACAAGCGCAAGTAACCATCGCGCGACGCGTAAGAGGCCGGCGCGGCAAGCGCACGGAATCCGGCTTCATGCCGCATGAGCCGGAGCTCGATCTCCTCGCGAAGAAACGGGCGCAGTCGCGCGCACCCGCGGGCGCAGACGCCGAAGCTCGGCAACACGAACGCCGCAAGCTGACCGCGCGCGAGCGGGTCGAGCGGCTGCTCGATCCGGGTAGTTTCCTCGAGCTCGACGCGTTCGCCGTCCATCGCACCGACGCGTTCGGGCTCGATGAGCGCAAGTACGTCGGCGATGGCGTCGTGACGGGTTATGGCACGATCGACGGACGCCGCGTCTGCCTCTTCTCCCAAGACTTCACGGTGCTCGGCGGCTCGCTCGGCGAAGTCTTCGCCGAGAAGATCTGCAAGGTGATGGACCTGGCGGTGAAGATCGGCTGCCCCATGATCGGCATCAACGATTCGGGCGGCGCGCGCATCCAAGAGGGCGTCGTCAGCTTGGGGGGATACGCCGAGATCTTCTGGCGCAATGTGCAGGCCTCGGGCGTCATCCCGCAGATCTCGCTGATCGCGGGCCCGTGCGCGGGCGGCGCGGTCTACTCGCCGGCGATCACCGATTTCATCGTGATGGTGGACAAGATCTCGCAGATGTTCATCACCGGCCCCGAAGTGATCAAGACGGTGACCGGCGAGGAGGTCACATTCGAAGAGCTGGGTGGCGCGATGACGCACAACGCGAAGAGCGGCGTCGCACAGTTCCTCGCGGCCGATGAAGATGACGCGTTCGAGCAGATCCGGCACCTGCTGTCGTTTCTGCCGCAAAACAACGTCGACGATCCACCGTTCGCCGAGCCCGAGGACGACCCGCAGCGCACGGATCCCGGCCTCATCGACCTCATACCGGCGGCGCCGAATCTTCCCTATGATATGTCCGGTGTCATCACGCGGGTCGTCGACGACGGCGATTTCTTCGAAGTGCAGGCGCACTACGGCGGCTCGCTGCTCGTCGGATTCGCGCGACTCGGTGGTCAGCCGGTCGGCGTCGTGGCGAACCAGCCCAAAGTGCTCGCGGGCGTGCTCGACATCGCCTCGTCCATCAAGGGCGCGCGCTTCGTGCGTTTTTGCGACGCGTTCAATATCCCGCTCGTCGTCTTTGTCGACGTCCCCGGCTTCTTGCCCGGCACGAGCCAAGAGTACGGCGGCATCATCAAACACGGCGCGAAGCTGCTGTACGCGTTTGCCGAAGCGACCGTGCCGAAGCTCACCGTCATCACGCGCAAAGCGTATGGCGGCGCGTATGACGTCATGAACAGCAAGCACATCCGCGCCGATTTCAACGTCGCGTGGCCGACCGCCGAGATCGCCGTCATGGGTCCGCCAGGCGCCGTCAGGATCATCTTTCGCGACGAGATCGCCAAGGCGGCCGATCCGTCGCGCCGCACGGACGAATTGGTCGCCGAATACGTCGAGCGCTTCGCCAACCCGTATGTCGCGGCCGAGCGCGGTTATCTCGATGATGTCATCGACCCGGCGAACACGCGCCCGGCGCTGATCAATGCACTGCAAACGCTCCGGACCAAACGCGTTCCTCGGCCCGCGCGCAAGCACGGCAACATCCCGCTTTGAAGATCCTCGATATCAGGCCACAGCCGACCGCACAAGAGGCGGCTGCGATTGAAGCGGCGCTCGCCAAGCTCAACACGCGTGGAAACGCGAGTTCACCGAGCGCACCGCGATTGCGCTGGAGCGCGGCGGCGCGCGCCGAGGCGCTCGATGACGGCCTCGCTCGATGACGGCCTCGCTCGATGACGGCGTTTAAGAAGATCCTCGTCGCCAATCGCGGCGAGATCGCGCTGCGCGTCATCCGGGCGTGCCGCGAGCTGGCGATC
>JAFAHD010000041.1 GCA_019237415.1 Vulcanimicrobiota bacterium | reverse complement strand
GGCCGCGGGCTTACTGCCCGCCGTCGACGCGGTGCAGGCCAACGGTTTCAACCTGCTGCTCGACATCGGCGCCACGGATCATCACCCGCTGACGCCGCGTTTCGAGATCTCGTACCACTTCTTGGCGATGCCCGATGTAGTAGCGTGTTCTTCGAACCCGCAAGATGCGCGTTCTAAAGAACGCGCTACTACATACGCCGTTGTGCCGGCGCGTTTCCGGCTGCGCGTTTTCCCGGACGATCGCGATCCCGTCGTGCCCTCGCTGTGCGGCCTTTGGCCGAACGCCGATTGGCCCGAGCGCGAAGTGTACGATCTGTTCGGCGTGCGTTTCGACGGCCACCCGGATCTGCGGCGCATCCTCATGCCGGACGATTGGGAAGGCTATCCGCTGCGCAAAGATTATCCGCTGCGCGGGCTCAACCGCCGCTTCAACCCGGGCGGCCTGCCCGGGCCCGTGCCGCCGGTGGTGACCAAGTGAGCGCGACGGATCTGTCGGTCTTCGAGAACGAACGCGATCTGACCGCGCAGCCCGGCGACGAACGCGATACGCTCGTCCTGTCGATGGGCCCGCAACACCCGAGCACGCACGGCGTGCTCCGCGTGATGCTGCGCCTCGACGGCGAAACGGTCGTGACGGCGGACCCGGAGATCGGCTTCTTGCACACCGGCATCGAGAAGCAAGCCGAGAATCTGTTCTGGCAGCAGGCGGTGACGGTCGTCGATCGCGCCGATTACCTCGCGCCGCTCTCCAACAGCCTGTGCTACGTGCTCGCCGCCGAGAAACTGCTCGGCATCGCGAACATCCCGCCGCGCGCGCAAGTGCTGCGCGTGATGTTCGCGGAGCTGACGCGCATCGCAAGCCACCTCGTGCAGTTGGGCACGCACGCCATGGACCTCGGCGCGCAATCGATCTTCATGTACGCGCTCGAGATGCGCGAGCGCATCTTGGAGATCATAGAGTTCGTCACCGGCGCGCGCATGCACCAGTCGTGGTTCCGCATCGGCGGCCTGGCGATCGACGTTCCCAAAGGTTTCCTCGACAAGATGGATGATTTCATCGGCCGCTTCCCCGAGCGGCTGTCCGACATCCGCGCCATCCTCGAGAAGAACGTCATCATCATGGACCGCCTCATCGGCGTCGGCAAGATGACGGCCCAAGAGGCGGTCGAGTGGGGCATGACCGGGCCCATCCTGCGCGCGAGCGGCGTCGCGTACGACGTGCGCAAAGCGTTCCCGTACAGCGGCTACGAGACGTATGACTTCAACATCTGCACGCGCACCACAGGTGACTCGTACGCGCGCTTCGTCGTGCGCCTCGACGAGATGTACGAGGCGTGGCGTATCATCAAACAGGCGCGTGAGAAGTTCCCGGACGGTCCGGTGGTGATCGACGACCGCAAGGTCCTGCCGCCGCCCAAGACCGAGATCCAGCACTCGATGGAAGCGCTCATACACCACTTCAAGCTGGTGTCCTCGGGCTTCAACGTGCCCGAAGGCCACATCTATCAGCCGGTCGAGAGCCCGCGCGGCGAGCTTGGCATGTACGTGACGAGCGCAGGCGGCAACAAGCCATGGCGCGTCCGCTGGCGCCCGCCTTCGTTTTACAATCTGCAAGCGCTGCGCAAGCTCGCGCCGGGCAATTTGGTGGCTGACGTCGTCGCCATCATCGGCAGCCTCGACCCGGTCTTCGGCGAGGTCGACCGATGACGCCGGAGCGCTTGGCCCGCGGCCAGGAGCTGATCGCGCGCTATCCGCAGCCCCAGTCTGCGCTCATCCCGTTTCTGCAGTATTGCCAAGAGCAGGACGGCTATGTGACCTTGCAAGCGATGAAGGATGCCGGCGAGCTGGTCGGCGTCACGCCCGGTGAGGTCGAATCAATCGCTTCCTTTTATACGCTGCTCTTCAAGGAGCGGGTCGGCAAGCACATCATCCAGGTGTGCCGTACGCTCTCGTGCTCGCTGCGCGGCGCAGACGAGCTGCAATCCTATATCAAGCGCAAGCTCGGGATCGGACATCTGGAGACGTCGGCCGACGGTCGCTTCTACTACGAAGAGGTCGAGTGTCTGGCGGCGTGCGATCGCGCCCCGTGCCTGCAGCACAACCTCGAGTTCCACTACGACGTCACGCCGGCGGCCTTCGATCAGCTGCTCGAAGCGTGGCAGACGCAGCCGCCGCAGCCGGCGATGCCCGCGGAGTAGCCGATGGCGCTGTTCGAGCCCGTGATCATGAAGGGCATCGGCGAGATCGATCTCACCGACATCGACGTCTACGAGCGCAACGGCGGGTTCGCTGGATTGCGCAAAGCGCTGCGCGAGATGACGCCTGACTCGGTGACGGCCGAGGTCACCAACTCGAATCTGCGCGGGCGCGGCGGCGCGGGCTTCCCGACGGGCCGCAAGTGGGGCTTCTTGCCGAAAGACGGGCGTCAGCGCTACCTGGTCGTCAATTGCGACGAGGCCGAGCCGGGCACGTTCAAGGACCGCATGCTGCTCGAGTACACGCCGCTGCAGATCATCGAGGGCATCGTGATCTCGGCCTACGCGATCGGCGCGAAACAGGCCTACATCTACATACGCGGCGAGTTTCTCAACGGCTCGCGCATCTTCCGCAACGCGCTGGCCGCGGCGTCGTCGCGCCATTACCTGGGCGAGCGCATTCTGGATACCGATTTCAGCCTCGATCTCGTCGTGCACCGCGGCGCGGGTGCGTACATCTGCGGCGAAGAGACCGCGCAGCTCGAGTCGATCGAGGGCAAGCGCGGTGAGCCGCGCCTCAAGCCACCGTTCCCCGCCATCGCCGGGCTGTACGGCCTGCCGACCGTGGTCAACAACGTCGAGACGCTGTGTTACGTCAAACACATCATCGAGCGCGGCGCGCAGTGGTTCGCGAAGATCGGACCCGAAAAATCGCCCGGCCCCAAGATCATGTCGGTGAGCGGCCACGTCAAGAAGCCGGGCAACTACGAGATTCCGCTCGGCATTCCGGCGCGCGAGCTTATCGAGGAGTACGCGGGCGGCTTGCTGCCGGGTCGCACGCTCAAGGCGTTCCAGCCTGGCGGTGCGTCGTCGGCCGCGCTGTTCGTCGAGGACCTCGACGTCGCGATCGACTTCGACTCGCTGGGCGCCAAGCGCACGATGCTCGGCTCGGGCGGCTTCGTCGTCATGGACGACACCGCGTGCATGGTCAACTGCGCGCGCACGCTGACGCGCTTTTTCGAACACGAGTCGTGCGGGCAGTGCACGCCCTGCCGCGAGGGCGGCCAGTGGGTCGCGCGCATGGTGGCGCGCCTGGAGGCGGGCGAAGGCAGCGAAGAAGATCTGCGCGTGCTCGACACGATCAACAGCACGATCACCGGCACCAACCTGTGCCCGCTCGGTGACTCGATCATGCCGTTCTTAGCTTCGGTGTTGAAGCGCTTTCCCGAAGAGTTCGCCGCGCATATCGCCCACGGCGGCTGTCCGCTCAAGCAAACGCCGGTCGGTGCGGCGTGAGCGAACGCAAGATGGTCAAGCTGCTCATCGACGGCCAAGAGGTCACCGTGCCCGACGGCACGCTGGTCGTCGAAGCGGCCAAAGAGCTTGGCACGCAAATTCCGGTCTACTGCTATCATCCGAAGATGGACCCGGCCGGACTGTGCCGGATCTGTCTGGTCGAGATCGAGAAGATCCCGAAACTGCAGATCGCGTGCGCGACGCGCGTGACCGAAGGCATGGTGGTACACACGATGTCGCCCAAAGTCGCCGAGGCGCGGCGCGGCGTGCTCGAGTTCTTGCTGCTCAACCATCCGCTGGACTGCCCGATCTGCGACAAGGGCGGCGAGTGCGATCTGCAAGACTTCACGATGGAATACGGGCCGGGCGCGAGCCGGCTGACCGAGCCCAAACTGCACAAGCCCAAACGCGTCGATCTCGGACCCACCATCGTCTTAGATGAGGAGCGCTGCATCTTATGCCGGCGCTGCACGCGCTTCGACGACGAGATCGCGCAGGAGCGCAATCTCGTCGTGGTCGAGCGCGGCCATTCGTCGCTCATCGGCACCGTGGACGGCGGCGACTACGAATCGTATTTCTCGGGCAACACGACCGAGATCTGTCCGGTCGGTGCGCTCACCAGCAAGGCGTATCGCTTCCGCGCGCGGCCGTGGGACCTCGGTCACGCCGATTCGGTGTGCACGCAGTGCTCCGTCGGTTGCAACTATCGCGTCGATACGCGCTTCGGCAAGATCATGCGCACGTTCACGCGCGAGAATCCCGCTGTCGACGGCGGTTGGATCTGCGACCGCGGCCGCTACACGTTCAACTATCTGTACGAATCTGCGCGCGTGCGCCAACCGCTCATCCGTCGCGATCGCGAACTCGAACGGGCGACGCTGTCCGAAGCGCTCGCAGTGACGGCCGAGAAGCTCGGCGCGGCCGCGGCTGCCGGACGCGTCGGCGTCATCGGCGGCGGCCGGCTCTCAGACGAAGAAGCATTCGCGCTGCAGCGCTTCGCGCGCGAAGTGCTGCGCACGAACAACATCGATCATCGCGCACGGCTGCAGAAGTACGCGTCACCGGCGCGCTTCGGCGCGCGCCTCACCGATATCGACGACGCCGACCTCATCCTCGTCTTCGGCGCGGTGACGCCGGAGCAGGCGCCGATCCTCGATCTGCGCATCCGGCGCGCGGTCGCGCGCCACGGCGCGCGCTTGGTCTTCGTCGGGCCGTTCAAACCCGAGCTCGCTGTGCCGTTCGACTATGTCGAGTACACGACCGGCGCGATCGGCGATCTCATGGAAGCGCTGGCCAGCGGCGTGGCGCGCGGGGTACCCGACGGCGCGCCGTTCGTCGCCGAGCTGAGCAAAGCGCTCTCTGATGCGGGCAAGATCGTCGCCGTGCACAACGGGCGAAACGTCGTCGCGGCCACAGCGCTCGAGCGGCTGGTGGAGACGCTGCGCGGCAATGATAAGAGCGCCGGCATCTTGGTGGTGGGCAGCCAGGGGAACGCGCGCGGCGCCGAAGCCGCAGGCTGCGTGCCCAACCTCGGTCCCGGCTATGCGCCGGTTTCCAATCCCGGTCTCACCACGACCGAGATGCTGCAAGCGGCCGCCGCTGGCAAACTCGACGCGCTTTTCATCGTGGGCGCGAACCCAGCGCTGACGTTCCCAGACGGCGGCTTGGCGCGCAAGGCACTCGAAACGGTGCCGTTCCTCGCCGTCTCCGATCAGCTGCTGACCGAGACCGCTTCGTTCGCCGACGTCGTCTTCGCCGCAGCGTCGCAATTCGAAAAGCGCGGACACGTGACCAACCTCGAGGGACGGCGCCAAGCGTTCGCGCAGGCGATCGAGGCGCCCGTGCACGTCGCCGCCGATGCGGCGATCCTGGCGGGTCTTGCGAATGCGATGGGCAGGATCGACGTGCTGTTCGACGACCCCGATTGGCTCTTCTCGCGTTTGGAGATGGCCGAACAAGCAGCCGGCACGAAAGAGCCGCTGCCGCGGCCCAAACTCGATTCGGCCGCCGCGCCGCAGGCGGAAGCGCTCGATGCGCAGCGCAAGACGTTTGCTGTCATCCCGGTACCGAAACTGTACGCGGGCGGCGGAGCAGCCGCGCACGATCCGGGGCTTGAGCCGATGCGCCCGCAACCGCGCGCGATCTTCAGCGAGGACGATGCGCTGCTGCTCGGCATCGCGGATGGCCGCATCGTGACGCTCGCCGGACGCAACGGGTCGATCACCGTGCCCGCGCGCATCGACGCGCGCACACCAGCCGGGTCGGTGCTCGTCACGGCAGATATGCCCGACGCGCCGGTCAACCGGCTGCTCGACGCATCCGGCACCGGACGCGTCACCGTGACGCCTGCAGAGGCGCGGCGCGAGGTGACCGCATGAACGGCATCAACCCGACGCTCGCGTTCGCCATCGTCACTGCGATCAAAGCCGGCGTCCTGATCTTCGTCGTCGTGACCGCGTTCGCGTACCTCATGCTGTTCGAGCGCAAACTGCTCGCGTGGTTCCAGCTGCGCGTCGGCCCGATCTGGTGCGGACCGTGGGGCTTGCTGCAGCCGGCAGCTGACGCCATCAAGCTCGTCCTCAAGGAAGACCTCACGCCCGCGACCGCCGATCCCTTCATCTACAAGATCGCGCCGGCGCTTGCGGTCCTCACCGCGCTCATGGCGTACGCGATCGTGCCCTTCGGCACGTTCCCCGACGGCTCGCCGATCTCGATCGCGAATCCGAACGTCGGCATCCTCTTCTTGCTGGCGACGGGCGCGATCGGCGTGTACGGGATCGCGCTCGGCGGCTGGTCCTCGCAATCGAAGTGGCCGCTGCTCGGCGCGATCCGGTCGACCGCGCAACTCATCTCCTACGAGTTGGCGATGGGTTTGTCGATCGTCGGCGTGCTCATCATCGCGGGCACGACGAGCCTGCAGGGCATCGTCGCCGCGCAGAGCGCGCACCACGTGTGGTTCATCATCCCGCAGATCGTCGCGTTCCTCATCTACGGCATCACCGCGACGGCGGAGACCAACCGCGCGCCGTTCGACCTGCCCGAAGCCGAGACCGAACTGGTCGCCGGCTTCCACACAGAATATTCGAGCCTGCGCTTCGGCACGTTCTTCGTCGCCGAGTACATCAACATGATCACGGTCTCCGCGATCGGCACGCTGCTCTTCCTTGGCGGCGGCGACGGTCCGTTCGTCGCGCAGATCCCGTGGCTGACGATTGTGTGGTTCCTCGCGAAAGTCGGCTTGCTGCTCTTCATCTTCATCTGGCTGCGCGCGACGCTGCCGCGGCTGCGCTACGACCGGCTCATGGCGTTCGGCTGGAAAGTGCTGCTGCCGATCGCCGCGCTCAACTTGCTCGTCACCGCCGCGATCGTCGCGCTGCGAGGCCACGGCATATGAAGATCAATCCGCTCGCTGCTGCGTGGGCCATCATCGTCGGCCACGCCACGACGCTCAAGTACCTGTTCCGCAAGAAGGCGACGATCGACTACCCACGCGAGCCGTACCCGCACCCCGAGCGTTTCCGCGGCGTGCACGAACTGCGCAAGTACGACGACGGCATGGAGCGTTGCATCGGATGCGAGCTGTGCGCGGTCGCCTGCCCGGCCAATGCCATCACCGTCATCGGCGCCGAAAACGATCCGAAGAAACCGGTGTCGCCGGGCGAGCGCTACGGTTATCGTTACGAGATCGACATGCTGCGCTGCATCTTCTGCGGCTGGTGCGAAGAGGCATGTCCGACCGACGCGATCGTGCTCACGCCGCGCTTCGACATCGCGGACTTCACGCGCCAGCGGCTCGTCTTCGGCAAGGACAAGCTGGTCGTGCGCGATCCGTACACGCAGCATCTCGCCAACACGGAGTCGTCGGTTGAAACCGACCCCGGCGTAGTGAGGACCGACGTGGAGGCCAAGTCATGATCGTCTTGTTCTGGGCATGCGCGCTGGTCGCGATCGCCTCCGGCATTTGGACCATAGCGAGCCGCCAGCCGGTGCACTCGGTCGTCGGGCTCATCGTCAACTTCGCGGCGCTCGCGATCTTGTTTCTCACGCTTTCAGCTGACTTCTTGGCCATGATGCAGATCTTGATCTACGCGGGCGCTATCTTGGTGCTCTTCCTGTTCGTCATCGCGCTGCTGACGATCGGTTCGGCGCCCATCGAAACCGGGCGTGGCCGGCTCGCCTTCCAAGCCGCGCCGTCGGTCGCCGCCGGTATCGCGGCGCTCGTCATCATGGGAGCCGGCTTGCGCGTCGCGTGGTCGCCGACCGCCGCCGGGCCGCTCAACGATCTTGGAAGCGTCGCGAACTTCGGCCAGCAGCTGTTGACGACGCACGTGTTCGCGTTTGAAGCCACCGCGTTCATCTTGCTCATCGCCATCGTCGGAGTCGTCATGATGGCCGGCCGAAAGGAGCTGCGCTTCTAGCCATGCCGCAGGTCCCGCTCAATCTCTACCTCGAGCTATCCGCCGTGCTGTTCATCATCGGCGTGATCGGCTTCTTGCTGCGCCGCAATCCGATCACCATGCTGATGGCGATCGAGCTCATGTGGAACGCCGGGAATCTTGCGTTCGTCGCCTTTGCGCGCAACTACATCGACATGAGCGGCCAGGTCTTCGCCTTCTTCGTCATCACGGTGGCCGCTGCCGAAGCTGCGATCGCGCTCGCGATCGTCGTCATGGTGTTCCGCCGCCGCGAGAATGCGGACGTCGACGACATCTCCATCATGAGAGGCTGATGGCGAACTTCTTCTTATCCGCGGCGCCGCTCATACTGTTCTTCCCGCTCATCGGCGCGGCGACGATCGCGCTGTTCGGACCGTACGTGCACCGCAGCGCGTCGGCGTTCATCGGCTGCCTGTCGGTCGGCCTCTCTTTCCTGCTCACGGTCGGCGTCGCGTTCGTCATCCTGCCGCTGCCGCTGGCGCAACAGGCGCAGTTCGACCACAGCCACTTCGTCGGCTACTGGGCGCACATTCCGCCATACTTGATCATCTCGTTCCGGCTGCTGCTCGACCCGCTCGCGCTGCTGTGGATGCTGATCATCACGGGCGTCGGCTTGCTGATCCACGTCTACTCCGTCGGTTACATGGCGGAGAGCAAGAACTATCGCACTTTCTTCTCGTACATGAACCTGTTCGTGTTCATGATGTTGCTGCTGGTCATGTCGGACAACTTCTTGTGGCTGCTCGTCGGCTGGGGCGGCGTTGGTCTGGCGTCCTACCTGCTCATCGGTTTCGACTACGAGCGGCCCATCGCGGTGCTCGCCGCGCGCAAAGCGCTCATCATGAACGTCATCGGCGATGTCGGCATCATGATCGCGATGTTCCTCATGTACGCGCACTTCGGCAGCGTGTCGTTCCAGAACGTCTTCAACAACCCGGCGCAGATCGGCACGTCGGCGCTCAGCTGGATCGGCATCTGGCTGCTGGTCGGTGCGGTCGCCAAATCAGCACAGCTGCCGCTGCAGACCTGGCTGCCGGACGCGATGGAGGGCCCGACCCCGGTCAGCGCGCTCATCCACGCGGCGACCATGGTCACGGCCGGCGTCTATCTGATCGCGCGCGCGCATCCCATCTACGACAACGCGCCGCTCGCGGCTGAGATCGTCGCCATCGTCGGCGGTGTCACAGCCATCTTCGCGGCCACGATCGGCTGCGTGCAATACGATATCAAGCGCGTGCTCGCATACTCGACCATGAGCCAGATCGGCTACATGATCCTGGCGGTCGGCGTCGGCGCATACGCGGCCGGCGCATTCCACTTCATGACGCACGCGTTCTTCAAGGCGCTGCTGTTCATGGCGGCGGGCCTGGTCATCCACGCGATCGGCGGCGAACAGGACATCCGCAAGATGGGCGGGCTCGCGTCCAAGCTGCCGTTCGCATTCTGGACGTTCCTGATCGGCGCGATCGCGATCTCGGGCATCTTCCCGTTCGCCGGCTTCTTCTCCAAGGACGACGTGCTCGACGCGGTGCTGACCTTCCATCACCCGGTCTTGTTCGTGTGCGTGCTCGTCGCCGCCGGCTTGACCGCGTTCTACATGTTCCGGCTCGTGTTCCTGACGTTCTTGACCGGTCCATATCGCGGCACGCACGAGGTCCACGCTGATGCCGACCGCACGATGACCGTGCCGGTCGCGATCCTCGCAGTCCTCTCGGTCGTCGGCGGATGGTTCGTGCTGCCGCACCACGATGCGATCGCGGCGATGCTACGCGGTTCGTTCTCAGATGCGCCGCTACCGCAGGCCGCCGAGTTCAATGTCGGGCTGACATTCGGCGTGCTTGCGCTCGCGCTCGCGGGCATCGCGTTCGCGTGGGCTGCGTACCAATGGCGTCCGCAGATCGCGACAGCGCTGCACCGCTCGCTCTCGGGCCTTCATGATCTGCTCTTCAACGCGTACTATGTCGACGTGCTGTACGACTGGCTGTTCCAACGGCCGACCTACGCGCTCGCGCTCTGGCTGCGCGACACATTCGAAGTGGACGCGATCACCGCGCTGCCTGCAGCCGGCGTGCGCCTGGGCGCCGCGCTCGGCGAGCTGGCCAACCGCTGGGAGACCGGCTATCTGCGCCGCTACGGCCTGACGTTCGTCGTCGGCGCCGCACTGCTGCTCTTCTTATACCTGTTCTTGTCTCATGGCTCCGCCGCGGGGGCTGCGCCATGATCAGCGTGCTCGTCTTCTTCCCGGCGTTGGTCGCGCTCGTGCTGCTGTGCGTGCCGCGCGCCAACACCGCGCTGCTCAAGGGAATCGCGCTGGCCGGCGCGCTCGGCACGTTTGCGCTGTCCCTCGTCTTGTTGCCGGTCGCACCCGCGGGCATCGCGCAGGATTCCTACGATTGGATCCACGGCGCGGTCGCCGCATCGTATCACGTACGCGTGGACGGCACGAGCGTCTGGTTCGTGCTGCTCACCACGTTCCTCACGGTCCCCGCGGTCCTGGCCGCCTTCACCTATCGCGACACGGCGCGGCTGCGCGGCTATCTCGCGCTGCTGCTCGGCTTCGAGTGGACGCTGCTCGGATTGTTCACCGCGGGCGACCTGCTGTTGTTCTACATCTACTGGGACCTCATGCTGATCCCGGTGTTTCTCGCGCTCGTCGCCTATGCGGACACGCCCGAAGCGCGGCGCGCCGCGTGGGCGTATCTGATCTACAACCTGGCCGGCGGACTCGTGTTCCTGGCGGGCGTGATAGGCGTCGTGCTCAAGACGCACACATTCGAAGTTCTGGGCAACACGTTTGCCATCGACCCAGAACTGCAGCGCTGGCTTTTCGCGGCGTTCGCACTCGCGTTCCTGATCAAGACGCCGGTGTTCCCATTCCATGCGTGGATGCCGCCGGCATACACGCAGTCGCCTTCCTCGCTCGTCTCGATGATCTCAGGCGTGCAGAGCAAGGCGGGACTGTACGGCTTCATCGTGTTCGCGATGCCGCTGTTCCCGGCCGCGGCGCACTACTTCGCGCCGGCGTTGCTCGTGCTCGCTGCAAGCAGCATCGTGTACGGCGCCCTGTGCGCGATCGCGGAGCGCAACGCGAAGACGCTCGTCGCCTACACCTCACTGTCGCATCTCGGCCTCGTGCTGCTCGCGCTGTTCGCCTTTGACGTCACGTCGTTGCCGGCGAGCATCCTCATGATCGTCAGCCATGGCGTCATCGCCGCTGCGCTCTTCCTGCTCGTCGGGTTCATCGAAGAGCGCGTGGCGACGAATGAGCTAGCGGCATACGGCGGATTGCAGGCCGTCGCGCCGCGCCTGTGGGTGTTCATGTTGATCGCGGCGATGGCACTGCTCGGCCTGCCCGGGCTGTCCGGTTTCGCGGGCGAGTTCCTGATCCTGATCGGCGCGTGGCAGACCCAGCCCGTCTACGCGTCGTTCGCACTGTTCACGATCGTGCTCGCTGCAGTGTACGCGCTGCGGCTGCTGCAGGGAGCGATGCACGGCCCGCTGCGGCTGCCCCCCGGTGTTCCAGCGCCGAAAGACCTGCAGCCGCGCGAG
>JAFAHD010000010.1 GCA_019237415.1 Vulcanimicrobiota bacterium | reverse complement strand
GGGATCGTCGATCGCCGAGTTGAGCAGACCCTTGATGTCGGCCGGAAACGCCGGCGCGACGATCTTGAGACCGGGCACGTGATAGAACAGTGCCTCGATCGAGACCGAGTGCGACAGCGCGCCGCGCACGCCGCCGCCGTACGGCGTTCTGATGACGAGCGGACATGTGTTGCCGCCTGCGCTGCGATAGCGGATCTTCGCCGCTTCGCCGACGATCTGGTTGTACGCGGGATAGATGAAGTCGGCGAATTGGATCTCTGCGATCGGTCGCATGCCGGCCACCGCGGCGCCCACAGCCACGCCGACGATCGACGCTTCGGCCAAAGGCGTGTCGATCACGCGCTGCCGCCCGAACTTGTCCAAGAATCCCTGGGTGATCAAAAAGACGTTGCCGCGCGCGCCGACGTCTTCGCCCATGATGAAGACGCGCTCATCGCGCTCCATCTCGTTGTACATGGCGTCGCGCACGCCCTCGAGCACGGTTTTCGTCGCCATTATGAGAGCGGTCCCGACGCGTAGACGTGCGTGTACAGATCTTCTTCGGTGGGCGGCGGCTGCGCCTCGGCCCAATCGGTCGCTTCGTCGACTTCCTTCTGCGCCTTGGCCTGCGCGTCGGCGATGAACGCGTCGTCAGCTAGACCGCGGTCCTTGAGCCACTGCGCGAACTTCGGGATGGGGTCGCGCGTTTTGACGGCTTCGATCTCTTCGGGCGCGCGATAGGTGAGCTGGTTGTCGTCTGAGGTGTGCGACATCGCGCGATAGCATTTGGCCTCGACCAGCGTCGGCCCGTCACCGCGGCGCGCGCGCTCGATCGCTTCATGGACGGCCGAATATGTGACGACCGGGTCGGTGCCGTCGCAGATCACACCGGGCATGCCGTAACCGGCGGCGCGGTCGGCGACGTTCTGGATCGCCATCTGCATCTTCTGCGGCACCGAGATGGCGTACTCGTTGTTCTCGCACAGAAAAACGCACGGCGTCTTATGGATGCTCGCGAAATTGAGCGCCTCGTGCCACTCGCCTTCGCTCGTCGAGCCTTCGCCGAACGTGATGAGCACGACCGACGGCTCCTTGCGCATCTTGAACGCGAGCGCCATGCCGACGCCGTGTGTCACGTGCGCCGCGATGATGCTGGAGATACTGGCGATATTGCGGTCCGGCACGCTGTAGTGGTTCGGGAACTGGCGGCCGTTCGAGAAGATGTCGGCCTTGCGCGCGAACAGGCACATCAGCTGCTCTTTGGCGGTGACGCCCGAAGCGAGCGCAAGGCAAGTGTCGCGGTAGTACGGCACCAGCCAATCCACGCCGCGGCGCAGCGCGTACGCAGCGCCTGCCTGTACGGCCTCGTGACCCTGGCACGTGGCGGCAAAGGGGATCTTGCCTTGCCGATTGAGCGCGAACGCGCGGTCGTCGCACAGCCGCGTCAAGATCATCTTCGAATACATCTCGCGCAGCTTCTCAGGCGTGAGCCCATCGGGCAACGCCGCGCGGATGCGGGGCTCGCTCTTCATCACCATATCGCTTCTTCTTCTTTACCTCCGGGTCCGCTTGCGCGACGCGCTACGCCCGCGCGTGCGGGCGTTCGGCTTCAAACTCCTCGCCGGCAGGCGCCCTGCGTGCGACGCCGGATTCGTGCGCGGCGTTCGCGACCGCCTTGCTCACCGCTTCGACGACGCGGTTGTCGAACACGCTCGGGATGATGTATTCGGATGAGAGTTCATCGGGCGCGATGACCGACGCGATCGCGTGCGCGGCCGCGAGCTTCATCGGCTCGTTGATGCAGCGCGCGCGCGCGTCGAGCGCCCCGCGGAACACGCCTGGAAACGCGAGCAGGTTGTTGATCTGGTTCGGGTAGTCGGAGCGTCCTGTGCCCATCACCGCCACGTACGGCTCGGCGACGTCGGGCGCGATTTCGGGCAGCGGGTTGGCCATCGCGAACACGATCGGATCTTTGGCCATGTGCTTGAGGTCGTCGATGGACAGCACGTTCGGCGCGGAGAGGCCGATGAAGACGTCCGCGCCTTCGAGCACTTTTGAGAGCGGACCCGAGCGCCGTTCTTTGTTGCTGTGCTCGGCGACCCACTGCATCGCCGCATTGCCCGAGTAATCGCGGCCGGCGACGAGTGCGCCATTGCGGTCCACGCCGATGATGTCGCCCGCGCCCGCTGACATCAAGATCTTGGCGCACGCGGAGCCCGCCGCGCCGATGCCGTTGATCACGATGGTCACGTCCTCGATCCGCTTGTGCACGACTTTGAGCGCGTTGAGCAGCGCCGCGAGGATGACGATCGCGGTGCCGTGCTGATCGTCGTGCATCACCGGCATCTCGAGCGCCTCGCTCAAGCGCCGTTCGATCTCGTAGCAGCGCGGCGACGAGATGTCTTCGAGATTGATGCCGCCGAACACCGGCGCGATGTTGAGCACGGTTTTCACGATCTCGTCGGGGTCTTTGGTATCGAGGCAGATCGGGAAGGCGTCGACGCCTGCGAACTGCTTGAACAGCATCGCTTTGCCTTCCATGACCGGCAGCGCCGCATATGGTCCGACGTCGCCCAAGCCGAGCACCGCCGTGCCGTCCGTGACGATCGCCACCATGTTGCGCTTGACGGTGAGGCTGTAGGCCTTTGACGGATCTTCGGCGAGCGCCAGGCTGACGCGCGCGACCCCCGGCGTGTACACGCGTGACAAGATCTCGCGATTGGTCACCGGGATCTTTGGGTTGACTTCGATCTTGCCGCCGAGATGCGCGAGGAACGTGCGATCGGTGATATGCAGGACGCGCACGCCGTCGACGTGCGAAATCGCGTCGACGACCGCGTTGAGGTGTTCTTCGTCGGCGACGTCGATGCTGATGTCGCGGATGGCGCGTTTGGTGCCGACGCGGCTGACGTCGACGGCGCCGATGCGCCCGCCGAATTCGGCGATCTTCGATGCGATCTGCGCGAACGTACCGATCGTCGTCGGCGCCTCAATACGCACGATTGCAGAGAACGCAATCTTGAGCTGACTGGCCACGGGACCGCTACTGTTCCCCGGGCCGTAGGGGGCCGACCTTCGGGCGCACAACCTTTGTCGCATGCCGGACCCAAGGCACTTAGTTCGACCGGAGGATGCGCTCGAGCGCGTGGCCGCGGCGGCTGCGCGCGATGAAAGCGCCGTCGATGCCTGCCGCCGTTTGGTGCTCGCCATCCGGCGGGCGGATACGCAGCGCGGCACCGATCTCGAGAAGACGCTGCGGACGTACTACGCGTGCGGCGCGACCGTCCAAGCGACGGCCGACGCGCTGTTCTTGCACCGCAACAGCGTGCGCTATCGCTTGGACAGCGTGCGCATCCTCGTCGGGTTCGACCTTGACCATCCGGTGGTCGCGAGCGCGCTCATGGCCGCGTTTGCGGTCGATGAAGCCGCTGCGGCGAGGGAAGAGCTGGAAAAAGCGCGACATGAAGCTCAGCGCACGAAATAAGCTGCCGGGCGTCGTCGAGTCCATCGTCATCGACGGACTCCAGGCCAAAGTCGGCATGCGTGTGGGCGACAATCACCTCGTCGCCGTCGTCACCGCTGAAGCGATCGACGAACTCGAATTGAAAGTCGGCGACAATGTCACCGCGGTGATCAAATCCAGCTCGGTGATGCTGGCCAAGTGACGCGCGTCTTGTCGAAATGCGCTGCTACAGCAATCCCTTGGCTGCGGGCGGCACCTCCATGGGCAGCCGTTCGACGTTTGGCGGATACGTCGCCGGATACTCTTTCATGAATCGTTTGCTGAGCACCGCAAGATATTCGAAGTTCTCATACAGGGCGGGCATGCCGCTGGCCGCGCGCATGAGCGCTGTGAGCGGCGCGAGACGGTTCCAATACCCGTTCACGCTCCAGCAGTAGATGTCCAAAACCAAATTCGAGTCGATCATGCCGTTCTTGACCATCGAGCCGAGGTTCTCGAACGTATTGGCCAACAGCAGCGCCGATTGGCGCACTTTCAAGTAGCGCTCGTCCATCTTTCCCTTGAACCCGGGACGGCTCATGGCGATCACGTACCGGCAAAACCCCGGGTCTTCGAGCATCTCGAGAAACTCTTCGCGCACGACCACCTCAGCGTCGCGAAAATCCGCACAGTCGAGCTCGTTCTGGACCGCGAGCAGCGCTGTGATTTGGTTCGCGGCGCGCATGTGGCGCAGCTGGACGAGGGCAGCGATCGCCGTCGCTGCGATGACCACCGCGGTCACGGTTGTGGCGATAGTGTTGACCAGCTCGAGCGACATACGATCCCCTTGCGCGTTCGGAGAACGCGCCACTTACAGAGCGCTATACTTCGACTCGCCTGCGACCACAGTCATAAGCACGCGGGCGTCTTTGATCGCATCCGAGGGCAATTCGTCGAGAGCCTTTTCGAGGATGACGAAGTCCGCATCGTA
>JAFAHD010000141.1 GCA_019237415.1 Vulcanimicrobiota bacterium | reverse complement strand
TCGTGAAAGTGGCGTGAACCGAAGGAGGCCCGACTACACGGGCGCGAAGCGTTTGAGCTCGCCGGTGAGCGTCTCACCGGGTTTGAGGTCGATGATCTGCAGGCCGACGAAGTCCTTTGTGAGCTCGCGCAGCTTTTCGGGTGTGCCGGTGAGCGCGGGGAACGTGCCCCAGTGCATCGGGATGACGATCTTGGTTGCCAACAGCCGGATCGCATACGCTGCTTGGGCCGGGTCCATCGTATACAGATCGCCGATCGGCAGCAGCGCGATATCCGGCTTGTACAGCTCGCCGATGATCGCCATATCGCTGTGCACGCACGTATCGCCGGCGTGATAGACTTTGACGCCGTTCTCAAAGGTGATGACGTACCCGCACGCTTCGCCGCCGTAGATGACCTGGTCGCCGTCCTGGATGCCGCAGCTGTGCTCGGCGTGCACCATCGTGACCTTCATGCCGTCGCGCTCGGTCGTGCCGCCCTTGTTCATGCCGATCAGCTTGCCGACGCCCTTCTTACCCAGCCACAACACCGTTTCAAAGATGGCGATGCACGTCGCATCGTGCTTCTTGGCAAGGCTGACGGCGTCTGCGATATGGTCGCCGTGACCGTGCGTGATGAGCAGCGTGTCGACGTTCGCAGGGTTCTTCAGCCGGGGGGGGCACATGGGATTCTGCTCGAGCCAAGGATCGACGATGACATGCTTGCCCGACGGCGTCTTGAAGCTAAACGCGGCATGGCCGCACCATGTGATTTCGAGTGCTCCGAGGTTCATGATCAGCGCTGCGCCTCCGGTTCGGTTGCATCGCAGGTACGTGCGGGGCGGCCCTCCTTCGCTCGCGCAAGGCGCAACGACTGCCTGAGCAGTAGCGGTGGGCCATGAGTTTTCAGGCGCAGGCGCGCGCCGTCGCCGATCGTTTGCGCACAGCCACCCGAGCCGCCGCGCTGTCGGGCGCGGGCATGTCGGTGGAAAGCGGGTTGCCGACGTTTCGCAGCGGGTCGCGTGCGCTCTGGCGCAACCGGGACCCGATGACGCTCGCGACCCCCGAGGCCTTTGCGCGCGATCCCGCTCTGGTGTGGGAATGGTACCGCGAGCGGCTTCGGGCGCATGGCGCTGCGACGCCGAATCCGGGCCATCTCGCGCTGGCCGAACTCGAACGCCGGATCGCGACGTTCACGCTCATCACGCAAAACGTCGACGGCCTGCACTTGCGCGCGGGCTCGCGAGATGTCATCGAGCTGCACGGCGACGTGCGGACGTCGCGCTGCGCGTCGTGCGCGACGCGCGTTCCCACGCCGCTCGATGGGGAGCTGCCGCCGCGCTGTGCATGCGGCGGACCACTGCGCCCGAACGTCGTGTGGTTCGGCGAACCGCTGCCGCCCGGTGCGTACGAGCGAGCGTGGGAGGCCGCGGCCGGCAGCGAGGTGTTCATCGTCGCGGGCACGTCTGCGGTCGTGTTTCCGGCAGCTGGTTTGGTGCAGGTCGCTCGGGAAGCCGGCGCGTTCGTGGTGGAAATCAATCCTGATGAGACGCCTGCGACCTCGAGTTGCGATGTGTCGATGCGAGCTGCGTCAGGCGCCTTCTTGCCGCTGGTCGTCGAATTGCTCTAGCGCCAAGCGCACCTCTTCGCGCACCCATCTGTCAGTCTCGCGGGCCAAGAGCGCTTCGAGCGCGGCTCGTGCGCGTTCGACGAACGCGCCGCGACACCGCATGAGGTTGCCGAGCGCCCAGGCGGCGTGGCCGCGCACGAGCGGCTTGCGATCGTCGAGCGCAGTGATGAGCGGTG
Organism: Vulcanimicrobiota bacterium; assembly: GCA_019237415.1. Classification (GTDB taxonomy): domain Bacteria; phylum Vulcanimicrobiota; class Vulcanimicrobiia; order Eremiobacterales; family Eremiobacteraceae; genus JAFAHD01. Next base: position 11,229 of record JAFAHD010000141.1, on the reverse strand, counting down.
GTATGGCCTGCGGATCGCGCGAGTTGCCCAGCGCGACCGCGGCGTTGCGTTGCAGCACCGCCTTTCCGCGCCACGCCATCGCGGTCGGACCGAACCACTCGCGGAATTGCGCCTTCGACATCGACAGCACCGACCGAAGATCCATCGACGTTCCGATCGCCGGCAGCGGTGCGAACTCGGGGCGCGTACGCGCGCCGGCAGACGACGACTTGCGCTCGTTGACCGGGCAGACGGTCTGGCAATCGTCGCAGCCCCAGAGCCGGTTGCCGATCGCCGCGCGCAGCTCGCGCGGAATCGCTCCCTTGCGCTGCGTCAGGTCGGAGATGCAACGCCGGGCGTCGATCTCGCCGTCCGGACCGATCGCGCCGGTCGGGCAGCGGTCGATGCACTCCACACAACGCCCGCAGTTCTTGGCGAGCGGCTCGTCCGGCTCGAGCTCGAGGGTGGTGATCAATTGGCCCAGGAACACCCACGAGCCGAACTCGCGGGTGAGCACGTTCGCGTTCTTCCCGAACCAGCCGATCCCGGCGCGCACTGCGGCCGCACGATCGACCATCGGGCCGGTGTCGATGCACGCGACGCAGCGTTCGCCCGGAAACTCGGTCGTGATGAAAGCAGCGAGCTGGCGCAGCCAGCCGCCGATGGTGCGATGGTAGTCGCGCCCCCATGCATAGCTCGAAACGGCACCGCGCAGGCCCGGCGCATACGGATCGTACGGCAACTCCTCGGACAGATACGATGTGGCGGTACAGATGATCGAACGCGCACCAGGCAAGACGTCGGCGGGCCTGCACGCGCGCTCGATGACGTCATCCGGATACCGCCACTGTGCGAGCAGCCCTCGCGCGGCGCGCGCCTTGAAGATCTGCTCATCTTCCGTGAATGGCCGCGCATCGGTGACGCCGACGAGATCGAAACCGATCTCCCGGGCGCGAGTGAGGATCCGTTCTTTGCGCTGCGACGGCGCCGAGATCACGTCGCGGTGGTGTTCGCCTGCGGGATATCGATCGTGCAGGTGCCGTGCACCGGCAAGCCGTTCAGCGTGGCCGGACGGAACGTCGAGTGGCGCGCCGCATCAACCGCAGCCGCGTCCAATGTCGAATCGCCCGAGGAGATGACGACCCGGACGTTGAGCACATCTCCGTCGGGCCCGACATCGACCTCAAGCCGCACGTGTCGGCCGGCCGTGGACGATGCGCCGCTGAACGATGCCAGCTGCAAGAGATGGGGTGGATTGTCGTCTCCCCACACGACGGTGCCCGCGATGCGGCTGCGATCCGCTCCCGTATCCGCTTGCGCGCTCATGTTGCTGGCCGGCGTCTTGGCTGGAACTTCGTCGGTCGCCGCACCGGCATCGGGGCCTGCGGTCGGGCTTGGTTCAACCCCCGGATGGACGGAGAGCATCGCGGCGCGCCGCGCGGGCGGCGTGATCGCGCGACGCAGCGCGCGAATCCCGGCTTCGAGATACTTGAGCGGCGCGAGATTCGCGATAGTTCGGCGGTAGATCTTTGGCGGTGGCGTTGGGGTCGGCGTCGGATCGACCTTCGCCAATTTCGCGCGCGACAGGGTCACGACGGACACGCCTTGATCGGGCGTGTCGGCGATACGGAAGATGGGTGAGATGGCGGTGACGGTCGGGCCGAGGGTGGCGTGAATCCCGAACGAAAGCGCGATGAACCCGAGCAGCACATAAAGCGTTCGCCGGCGATAGGGCGGTATGCCGCCGGGCTTTGAAGGGATGAATCCCGTCTCGGGTCTGTCCATAGGAATCACCGGACCGTGCCCTAGTGAGAGGCCGTTTCTTCGAGAAGCGCTAGTTAGGCGCCTTTGGACGCTGCGCTGCCTGCATCTCGAGCAGCTCCTGGTACTTCTTGGGCATGCCAGGTTCGTAGGTCAGGAACGATGGGATCGGGTAGCGGATGCCGCCCTTTTGGGTGCCTTCCAAGCCTTCGATGAGCTCAGCCATCCTATCCCAGGGCAAGCTGAAAGCCATCTCGTCATCTTGCGCGCCGGCGAAGATGCGGTCGCCGTTGCAGGGCAGTATGACCTGATAGTCCTCGGTGCGCAGCGGCACGACGATGTGGTCCGAGCAATCCATCCGCGCTGCGAAAGACGAGGCGATGCGGCCACCGCGTTTCCACAGGGCGGCAGCAACCAGGCGCATCACCTGGGCCGCGTTGCCGTAAATGATGACCACGTGCGGCTCGTACTCGGCGCGCGCGAGCGGTCCGAACACGATCGCGTCGACCTCGCCCGGCGCGAACTTCTCCACCGAGGCCTCGCTGCGCGCACCGGCGGCTTCATCTTTCGTATACATGCCCGCGCACAGGTTGCCTTCGTCATAAAAGGCGTTGGGCGCGGCGAAGCCGGCGACGAGCGCGCCAAGCGGACACTTCATGTCCTCCGCGCGCAACACGCTCGTCCATCCGTACTTGCGCGCGATACCCCAGCCTTGGCACACGGTCACGTGCTTGCCCATGTCCTGCAACGGCCGGCGCGCCTTCGGCGGCGGCGTTTCGCCGTTCTTGAGCAGCCGCACGGCGACGGGGAACGTCGTTGGGCGGATGAACTCGTCGAGTTTCGCTGCTGCGGTCGCTGTATCCATCGTCTTGTCTACCTTTTAGTATTCGGCGGCGTCGCTTGAGCCGACGTCGAAGTACGAGAAGTCTTGCAGGTCCTTCGGAAATTGGAAATCCGTGAACGCATAGCTCAAACCGTCGTACCCGTGCGACGGCGTTCCGTGCATGACGCCGCCGATGCGGAGCGTCGCTTGTGTCGCCTCTTGCAGCATCAGCCAGTGGCCGTGCGACACGGTGTACCGGACATCCCACGGCACCTTCGACGCGGGACCGTTCGGGAAGATGCCTGCGCTTGTGAGCTCCCACGGCACGAACGTCTCCGTGTCGACGAGCATCTCGCGCAAGCGGTAGAAGTTCGGATCCTGCACTGGGACGAGCTTGAGCCGGTACACCCAGCGCACCCGATAGCGTTCGACATCCACCAACGAGACGTTATAATCGCGCGCGACCGCCTCCACGCGACCGAGAGACGGCAAATCAGAGGATGGTTCGGGTTCGGGCGTCGGCGGCAGCGCGAGCACTTCGCCGATGGGGCGCAGTCCGAACGAGAACAGCGGCGAGATCTGCGGCACGCCGAACGGTTCGGGTTGATAGCCTTTGCTGTGCGGCGTGTAACTGAAGCCGAGGATTTGGAACCGCGAGCCGTACGGATTATCCGGCTTGCTGGTCGTCTCAAGCGGCGTCTTGTGGGTGAGCACGATGTCATCTTGCGAGCGCACGATCGAGCGGAACGATTCGAGAAACGGCTTGCCGCCGGTGTTCGAGCGCACGTGGACGACGTACGCGATGTACGAAGGATAGCGGACGGTGCGCAGGACCTCGCGGGAGCGGTCAAAGATCTTCTGGCCATCGGTCATCTCGGCGTCGCCGGCCGGCCTATCGTCGGGCACATCGGCGAACTCGCCGAAGGCGTCCAGCGCCGTGGCGGACTCAGTGGTGAAGCGCCCGACGTGCTCGGTCAATTCGGGCGGACAGCCCGGCGCCCCATACGTCTTCACGACCAGGATCACATCGTACGTCATCGAGGGCGCGAGAGTCTTAGCGCGTATCGCGCCGAGCACTGCAGTGTGGCCATACAGCGAGGTGAACTGAATGTCTCCGACGTCTTGGTGCTTGGATGAGATGTCCGACGGACCGAGCTGGATCGGATTGCCGGTCTCGGGCACGAGGCTGACGTGCTGGACGAACGAGAAATCGGATGCGTCGGTCGCTACCACCAAGTGCGGTGAACGGAACGGCACGTCGACCGCCTCGTCCTCGGGCGCGATGACGCGGAACAGCGGTTGCGGCACGACGAATGACGGATTGCATCCGTCCGCGCGCGCAGGCGAAATTCCGCTCATGAGGGCAACGGCAGCAGCCGCGCTCATGGCGGCCGCGCCGATCGCGAAGGCGCGAATGACCGTTCCCTTAGGCCCTACGCGTATATACCGCGCGTCTGGTAGCAGTCGACCACGCGGCGGATGGCCAGCATATATGCGGCTTGGCGCAGCGGTGCCTTGTAGCGCTCCGCCATGTTCCAGACCTCGTCGAAGTTCTCGCGCATCACGTCCTTGAGCCGCTCGTTCACTTCGCTCTCCCGCCAGTAGTAGCCCATGCGGTCCTGCACCCACTCGAAATACGAGACCGTCACGCCGCCCGCGTTGGCGAGGATGTCTGGGATGATCGTCACGCCGGCGTTGGAGAGGATCTCGTGCGCCTCGGGCGTGGTCGGCCCGTTGGCGCCTTCGGCGATGAGGAAGGCTTTGATCTTGCGCGCGTTCTTCTCCGTGATCTGGTTCTCGATCGCCGCCGGCACGAGGATGTCGCAGTCGAGCTCGAGCAGCGCGGTGTTGCTCACCGGCGTCGCGTCCGGCAGCCCTTCGAGACTGCGCCTTTCGTTCTTGGGATTGTTGACGTAGTCGATCGCGGCAATCGGGTCGATGCCGTCCTTGTTGTGCATGCCCGTGAATTGATCGCTGATGCCCACGATCTTGGCGCCCTGTTCGTGCAGCAGCTTGGCCGTGATGGAGCCGACGTTGCCGAAGCCTTGGACCACGACCCGCTGGCCGCGCAGCGCCTTGCCCATCTTTTCGAGCGCAGCATCGATGCAGATCATGACGCCGCGGCCGGTTGCTTCGACGCGCCCGCGCGATCCGCCGACGCAAATCGGCTTGCCCGTGACGACAGCGGGCGTATGGGCGCGCAAGTGCATCGAGACGGTGTCCATCACCCACGCCATGGTCTGTGCATTCGTTCCAACGTCGGGTGCCGGCACGTCCTTGTCAGGACCGATGATCTCGATGATCTCGGCGGAATAGCGGCGCGTGAGCCGTTCCAACTCGCCGGCCGAAAGCTTCGAAGGGTCGCACGTGACGCCGCCTTTGCCGCCGCCGAACGGAAGATCCACCACTGCGCACTTCCAAGTCATCCAGAACGCCAGCGCCGTGACTTCATCGAGCGTGACGCCCGGATGATAGCGGATACCGCCCTTGGCAGGCCCGCGCGCGAAGTTGTACTGCACGCGATAGCCCGTGAACACCTCGAACTCGCCGTTGTCGCGCTGGAAGGGGATAGAGATGATCACTTGGCGCGACGGGTGCGTGAGGATGCGCCGGATGGTTTTTGACAGTTCGAGCCGGTCGGCCGCTTCATTGAAGTACGCGATCGCTTCGCCGAAGACGCCGGGCTCGTGCGCGTAGCGCTCTTTGGTCTGCAGCGCGCCGTCGGGTTTTTGGTTTTCGATCTTCGTCGCCATCATCAGTCCCTATACATTGAATCTGAAATTGACGACATCGCCCTCTTGCATCACGTAGTCGCGGCCCTCGGATCGCAAGAGGCCGGCTTCGCGGACCGCGTTGAGGCTGCGCAAGCGCGCGAGGTCGTCAAACGAGGCGATTTCGGCGCGGATGAATCCGCGTTCGATGTCGCTGTGGATCTTGCCGGCGGCCTGCGGCGCTTTGGCGCCGCGCTCGATGGTCCACGCGCGCGTCTCTTTTTCGCCGGCGGTGAGAAAGGTCATGAGGTTGAGGAGCCGGTAGGCGCCAAGGATCAGCTGATCCAGACCGCTTTGCTCCACTCCTAACTCTTTGGCATAGGCCGCAGCTTCGTCCGGCGGCAGCGCCGCCAGTTCGGCTTCGAGCTTGGCGCAGACGACGATGACTTGCGCCTGCTCCAATGCCGCCCGCGCTCGCACGGCGGCGACTTGGGGCGTTTGCCCGCTCAGGCTTGCTTCATCGAGGTTCGCGACGTAGAGCAACGGTTTTGCGGTGAGCAAAGACAGTTCCTTTGACAGGGACACTTCGAGTTCGTCGCGCGCGACGATACGGGCGGGCTTGCCTGCATCGAGTCCCACGCGCAACCGTTCGAGCGCATCGACTTCGGCTGCGAGTTTCGGATCGGCTTTGGCGCGAGCGCGCGATTTCTCAAGCCGCTTCTCGACGGTGCCGAGATCCGCAAGCGCCAGCTCGACGATGATGATATCGATGTCGCGCATCGGGTCGGGGCGCTCTTCGACGTGCACGACATTGGCGTCTTCGAAGCAGCGCACGACCATGGCGATCGCGTCGACCTCGCGGATGTGCGACAGGAACGCGTTGCCCAATCCCTCGCCCTTGGACGCACCGCGCACGAGGCCGGCGATGTCGACGAACGTCGCCGTCGCCGGCACGATCTGCTTGCTCGCGAAGATGTCGGAGAGCACGGCGAGCCGCGGATCGGGCACGGGCACGATGCCGACATTCGGATCGATCGTGCTGAACGGATAGTTGGCGGCCGCGACGGAGCTGCGTGTGATCGCATTGAAGAGCGTCGATTTGCCGACGTTTGGCAGGCCGACGATGCCGCACGAAAGCGACATCAGGTCTTCGGTTGGCTTGTGTCGCCGCGGGCGAGCCAGCCCTTGGCCTGCAGCGCGGCGACCAGCCGTTCGCGCATCATGCCCTCGTCTGCGTCGTACGACCCCTGCGGCGCGCGCAGCGAGATGCGAAATGTCGCCTGCTGCGGCGTGAAGTCATCGAGATGGACGGACACGGGATCTGCGTCGATCTTTGCCGCGCTCGCGGCAGCGCCGGCCATCTTGAGGATCTCCGCCTTCATGTTCTCCACCGAATCGCACCACGGCAGGTCGAAGGAGAGCTCCAGACGCTTGACGCCTTTGCTCAGGTTGACCACGACGTAGATGTTGCCGTTGGGGATGAAGACCGTGCGGCCGTGGCGGTCGATGAGGCGCGTCGTGCGCAGGCCGATCGCCTCGACGACGCCGGCGATGATGCTGTTGATACCGGTGGTGATCTCGATGCGGTCGCCCACGTCGAACTGGCTCTCGGCGAAGATCGAGTAGCCGGCGAGCAGATCCCTGACGATCCACTGCGCGCCGAACGCCAGCACCGCAGTGATCGCGCCGGCGGACCAGACCGCCGGCCCGATATTGATGTGCCAGATGTCCAGCAGCACGACCACCACGATGAAGAGCAGCGCGAGACCCACGATCGACTTGATCGGGGAGAGATACGTCGCACTGCGCGGATGTTTTAGCAACAGGCGCCGCGCGTAGAAGCGGTCGACCGCAGCGATGAGCAAGCGCCAAATGAGGAAACCGGCTGCGAGCGCAATCGCGGTTTCGTATGCTTGGGTGATGTACGCTTGATGCACGGGTGATGGCGCGCTCGCCAAAGGCAGCGCGCTTGCAGTCGGCGACGGCGTCGCTTGCACGGCCGGGCGGCTTCGAAAACGTGACGAACCGGTCCTGCGCCGCTCGGATGGCGCGATAGGAACCGCGTTTTTTCTGCGCGAAGCCGCGTTCGATTTCTCATGCGCCAGATGAAGGTGGACAAGCTCGGCATCGATCTGCTCACGCACGATCCGGTGGTCATCCTCAAGGATCTCGAGGGCAGGCGCTACTTGCCGATCCTCATCGGGGCCTTCGAAGCCACGGCGATTCAACTCGCGCTCGAAGGTCAGGCGGTGCCGCGACCTTTATCGCACGATCTGATGAAGTCCATGCTCGACAGCCTGAACGCGAAGCTCACCAAGATCGTCATCCACGACATCCGCGACAGCACGTTCTTCGCCAAGCTCGTGCTCGAGTGCAACGGCGAGGATCAGGAGATCGACGCGCGGCCGAGCGACTGCATCGCGCTCGCACTGCGCGCGAACGCGCCCATCTTCGTCAGCGATAAGATCGTGCTGGAGGAATCGGTGTACGACAAGAAGGCTGAAGAAGAAGAGATGCAGCGCTTCAAGAAGTACATCGAGAGCCTCAAGCCCAGCGACTTCAAGACCGAATCTTGAAACAGACCGCGGAGATCGGCGTGTTCGGCGGTTCCGGCTTCTATTCACTGCTGGACGGCATGCGCGAGACTAAGGTTGAGACGCCGTACGGCGCGCCGTCGGACGTCGTCGCGTTAGGCGAGATCGGCGGGCGCAAAGTCGCCTTTCTGCCGCGCCACGGCAAGACGCACTCGCTCCCGCCGCACGTCATCAACTACCGCGCGAACATCTTCGCCATGAAGGAGCTGGGCGTCACCCGCATCATCGGCCCAACCGCGGCCGGTTCGCTCCAGGGCTGGGTCAAGCCGGGCGATTTCGTCGTTTCCGATCAGCTCGTCGACCGCACTAACGCACGCAAAGACACGTTCTATGACGGTCCGGTGACGACGCATGTCTCGTTCGCCCATCCGTACTGCCCGCAGCTGCGCGACTTGGCGGTCGACGTCATCGAGAAAGCCGGGATTCCCGTGCACGAGCACGGCACGGTCGTCTGCATCCAAGGACCGCGCTTTTCGACGGTCGCCGAGAGCCGCTGGTACGCCGCCGCCGGTTGGGAAGTCATCAACATGACGCAGTATCCCGAGGCGTACCTCGCGCGCGAACTCGAGATGTGCTACGCGAACATCGCGCTCATCACCGACTACGACGTCGGCCTCGAGGGCGAAGAGGGCATCGAGCCGGTGACGCACGAGGGCGTCATCAAAGTGTTCAACGAGAACAACGAGCGCGTCAAGAAGGTCATCCAAGAGATGATCGCGCGCATGCCCAAAGAACGAACCTGTTCGTGCGGCTCCGCGCTGCAGGGCGCGCGCTTGGGCTAATCCGGTTTCCGGTTCACATGCCGTAGCGCGCGAGCTCGTTGGCGATGCGCTTGCCTTGATAGCGGGCGAGCGTCATCACGGCGAGCATCGGGCTCGCGCCGCACGATGTCGGGAATACGGATGCGTCGCACACGATCACGTTCCTCGACGCGTAGCTCTCGCCGCGCGAGTTGACCGCGCAGCGCTTTGGGTCTTCACCCATCTTCATCGTCGATTGGCACTGCGAGGACAGCAACGTCGTCTCGCATGGCCGGAACTCCAAGCGCTCGCACAGCGCCGCATCTTGCCGCGTCGAGAAGCGCGCGCTCGGCAGCGAGCCGAGTGGCTCTTCGGTGCACAGCACGGCTTCCTTCGCGCCGGCCGCAAGCATGATCTCGACGCCCCGCTGCGCCCCGAAGCGCAGCCGTCCTTTGTCTTGCCCGCTCAGCCGGTAGATGATCGTCGGCGCGCCGCGCGCGTCATCCCAAATCACCCGGTTGCGCGGGTCGGATGAATCGACGAGCATCGCGGCGCAGCCGGCGAGCTTGTCGTAGCGCGACATGATCGCGAACTGATCGATGCCGATGCCTGGCAGGGAGGCGGCGGTCGCGGCCGGGTGGCGGAACAACGATTCGAAATACAGTCCGTGGCTCGCCGCATAGTGGTCGCTGTAGACGGCCTCCGTGATCCCGCGATAGTTCGATAACGCGCTGTCGAAGATTCCCGCGATCGGAAGGATCGGATGGAGGACGAGGCCGCGGCCGATCACCTGATCGGGGTCGGGCATGCGCGAGCGTTGCAAGAGCGCGGGCGACGCGATCGCGCCTGCACAGACGATCACGAGCTTGACGGCTAGCGCCAGCGGGCCAGGCGCGACGGAGTTCTTTTCGGATCCGGACATCGTGGGCCGAACCGTCGCGGCGAGACCGGTCGGAGCCCGCGTTGCGCCGCGCTGCGCGAACTGGATCGACTCGACATCGCAGTGGTGGATCAGCTGGACGTTGCGGCGCTGCGCATCGCGCGCGTACGTGACCATCGTGCTCAACTTGCGGTCGTACGCGCAGCCCTGCGCGCAGTAGCCGCAGCCGATGCAGTCGATCATGCTCAATTCGTGGCGCTTCGTGGGGATGCCGAGCGCCTTACAACCGGCGGCAAGCGCGTGATTGTTGCCGTTGATCTCGTCGTCGAGCGGGCTATGCACGTTGATGCGCCGGCGAACCTCTGCGAGCGAGGACGCCATGTTGAGACCGAGGACGCCATAATCGTTCGCCGCTCGCTCGAATGAGAACCCGTTGAGTCCGACGTCGCGCTTCCACTCGTTCCACACATCCTGACGCGGATCAAAGCACAGCGCATAGTTGATGGTGGTCCCGCCGCCGACGCACTCGCCGCTCTGCACCGGAATAGCGCCTTCCACGGTCGTGCGGCTTCCCCGATCGGCATACAGCAGGCTCATGTCCAGCTCTCGCTGATCGAAGAACTCGTGCGTGAAGTAGCCGCCGCGTTCGAGCAACACGATGCGCTTGTTGGTGAACTCGGCGAGCGTCGCCGCAAGCGTCGCTCCAGCCGCGCCGGCGCCGACGATCGCGATATCTGCGTCGACGTTCGTCACGACGGCCGCACGTGCAGCAGCGGTCCGTCGTAGCCGATGACGGGCCAGGTCTGGTCCATCGAATACGCGGCGGACATCACCAATGTCTTCATCGCTTGGTAGAAACGACGGCGCGTGCCCAAAGCGCTGCGGGCCCACAGCCCGAGATACGCGCGCTGCGCAGCCAACGGAAGCGCCGCAAACGACGTCGTGCCGGACGGCCAGCGCGCGCTTGCCGTTTGAAATGCCTTCGCGTCTGCGGATTCGCGGGCCGGCACGAGCGATGGGCCGCTTCGCTCATCATCTTCGGCGGGGTACAACGCGAGTTCGGCCTGGCTCACCCACGCGGGCGGCGTCGCGAATTGCGTCAGGTCGCCGAACAGCGCCAGGTTGCGCTGGATACTCGGATCTTTGTCCAGCGAGAACGATTCGTTTGCACGCGTTTCGACCTGGATCGGGGTGATCGCTGCGAAGCGCGCGTCGTCGAACGGCAGCACCGCGCGAACGATCGCGGCGAAAACCCCGTTCGCCTCTTGTAGCGGCGCAGACGACGGCTCCGGCGCCTGCGCGATGTCAGCGAACGCGAAGAGCCCGCCTTGACGCAACCAGCGCAAGGACGCGGCCGCAGCAAGCGAACCCGCGAGGACGAAATCGCGCCGGTCCATCACAAGCTGCGCAATTGGATCTGAAGCCAGCCGAAGGTGGTCGCAGGCGCGACGTTGGTGTTGGCCACTCGCTCGGCCTCGTTGATGGCGCCGATCGCATCGGCGGCCTTGCGCGCTGCGTCATCGCCAAGCGCGGCGATGATCTTGTGATACTCCGGCGCGCTCGAAACGTCGAAGACCGTTTTCTTGCTGCCCAATGCGCTGACCAGGAGATCGCGCGCGGTGAGGCGTGCTTGGCGCAACACTTCGACGAGCTGCCCGCGCGCATGCTCGCGATCGTCCGCGTCGAATTCGGGCATCGGCGGAAGCTTGCCCGGAGAGCGCAGGCAAGCCAGCAGCCACTC
>JAFAHD010000106.1 GCA_019237415.1 Vulcanimicrobiota bacterium | reverse complement strand
GCGCGCGGTCGCCGGCAGCGCGCCTTCGACGTCGAACACCGCGCCCAAGAACGAGGCCGGCAGCGCGAGCCCGGCTGCTCCTGCGTCTTCCTTGAGCGAGGAATGGTCCGACCACTCGCCCGCGAGATAGCGTTCCCAGAACGCGCGGCGCGCCTGCGGGCGGCCGGCGCCGCGCCGCGACAATTCGATGCCCGCAGCGCTGGCGACGATGCGCATCGCGGCGGCGGTGAGCGCCGAGGGCTTTGTGCGCGAGAAGAGCGTGACATAGCCCTGCGGACCTTCGCCGTCGCCGCCGCTCGACGGCAGCGGCGCGCACACGGCATGCAGCCCCTGTTCGATGGTCGCGCGCGCGACGCGACCGTTCGCGCTCTTCTCGGGCTTATACCATTGCGCAAACGATGCGGGGACTTTGCCAGTGCCACGCGATTGCGCCAGCGCGAGATGCCGCCACTGCTCGTCTTCGACCAGCACCGCGCCGCGCGCCGCATCGGCGAGCGCCTGCGCAAGCGCCTTAAGCCCGCCGCCGCCGGCGACGATGCCAGCCGCGCGCTCCGAGAGCGCTGCGAGTTCGTCTGCGGTCATCGGCCGGTCAGCCGGATGCGGCGTGCGGCGGGCGCTGGCGGGACTTACCGACGCGCGGGATCATCTTGCGCAAGCGCGCGGGGAGCAGCACGTCGATGACGTCGTCGACGGTGATGATGCCGCGCATGATGCCGGCGTCGTCGACGACCGGGACCGCGACGAAGTCGTAGCGCGCGATCGTCGTGGCGACTTCCTCGCGCGATGCCGATACCGGCACCGTCACGACGTCGGTCGTCATGATCTCGTTGATGGGCGTTTCCGGCGGGGATTTCAAGAGCTCGCGCAGCGAAAGCACGCCCAAGATGTGCTCCTTGTCGCTGAGCACGTAGACATAGTACACGAGCTCCGCGTCTTCAGCGGTCTCGCGGATGCGTTCGAACGTCTGCGCGACGGTCGCGCCGAGCGGCACCGAGAGATACTCGGTGGTCATGATGCCGCCGGCGGTGTCCTCGTCGTGCTCGAGCAGTTCGCGCACGTCCTCGGCCTCTTCGGGCTCCATCAACTCGAGCAACTGCTGCTGCACTTCGGGCTCGACTTCGCCGAGCAGGTCAGCGGCGTCGTCCGACGACATGTTCTCGATGATGTCGGCGGCGCGATGCGGATTGAGGTCCTCGAGGATCGAAAGCTGGCGATCGACGTCGAGCTGTTCGAATGCTTCGGCCGCGGTCTCTTCGGGCAGCGAGCTGAGCAGCGACGCTTGATCCTTGGCGTTGAGGTCTTCGATGATGTCGGCGAGATCCTTGGGGTGGATGCGCTCGATGCGGTCTTGCGGCAGGCGCAGGCGAACCGGGTCGCCGGGCCCCACGTGCGCGAGCGGCGCCACTGCATCCCACGAGATCAGCGATTGGCGCAGACCCGGACGCGGCGCGCGCTCGACCCAGCGGCGTCCGAGCGCGTGCAGTCCGAGGCGGCGCAACAGGCCTGCTAGGCCGACGTCGACCGCGATCAAGCGCAGGTGCTCGCCGGTCGGGGCCATCTTGAGGTCGTTCACGCGCACGACTTTGTGGCCGTCGACGTCGAGGATCTGCTTGTCGAGCAGCTCGCGGTTGAGCAACAGCTCTTCGTCGGCCCCGCGCTCGTAGTGCGCGTCGTGCGGCGCGACGTTGAGGATCACGCCCTTCGCATTGATGGTACGCACCGAGCTGAAGGGCGAATACCTGATGACGCCGTCCTTGCACTTGACGTACAGGCCGACGACCGGCGGGAAGTCCTCGCGGCCGTCCACGACCAGGTCCTGGACGACGCCGATGGGCATGGACGAACCATCGGTCCAAAGTTCGACCGACCGTCCGACCAGCTCGCTGACAAAGGCTTCCTGAAGTTCCAAAACGGAGGTCCTCCAAGGCCATTGTAAAGGCGACCTTGTGTGGGCGTCAACCAGCGAAAGCAGAATGTTACGTGAGGTCTTTCGGCCACAAATCGGAGACGGCCATCGACCAGCCAGGCAGAACCGCTGGGAATTCAATGACGTCGCCATCGGCTAGCACGCGTGATGCCTCGCCTTCAGACTCAATGGTCATTGTGTTCTTATCGGGATCGACAAGTGCGACGGTTCGCACTCCCTGGCCGCGCAGCATTGCAAGCTTCTCTTGAACCTCTGAAATACGGTCTGACGGCGACGTCACTTCGATCGCGAGATCGGGGACGACACGGGCAAAGCTACGAGGCGCAACCGCTAGGTCTTCACGCGCAACATATGCGACGTCCGGTCCAACGATGTCGCCGTTCGGAAGCACAAAGCCATCTTCAGTCCCTCCCGATGCGCGCGCGTCAAGTCCTTAGGCCTCGCGGATGGCGAGGTCGAGCACCGCGACGGCGTGGTCGATCTGCTCGCGGTCGACGACGAGCGCGGGCGTGAGACGGATCGCCGAGAAGCCGGTCGGCAGCGCCATCAGTCCGTGCCGGAAGCAGCCCGAAAGGACGCGATCGCGCAACGCCGGATCGGGAGTGCGCGACGCGCGGTCGGTGACGAAATCGATCGCCAGCATGAGGCCCTTGCCGCGCACGTCGCCGATCGCGGCATGGCGCGTTTGCAGGTCACGAAGGCGCTCGATGAAATAGGCGCCCTGTTCGGCCGCGCGCTCGACGAGGTGTTCCTTCTCAAAGACATTGAGGGTCGCGTCGACGGCGGCGAGCGCGACGCCGTTTCCACCGAAGGTGTTCGAGTGCGCGCCTTGCGCGCCGAAATCCAGTCCCGCGTCGAGCACCTGCGCTGCGACCGCAACTCCGGACCCAAGGGCCTTGCCCAGCGACGTGCAGTTCCCGGTCACTCCGAAGTGCTCGATGGCGAGCATCTTGCCGGTCTTGCCCATGCCCGCTTGCACTTCATCATCCACGTACGGGATGCCGTGGCGCTGCGCGATATCGCGTATGATCTGGATGAACTCGGGCGGCGGCACGATGTAGCCACCTTCGCCCTGGATCGGCTCGACGAAGATCGCCGATACCTCGTCCGGCGGGATCAGTTGCTTGAAGTACAACTCCTCGAGGATGCGTGCACACCAGATGTCGCAGTTCGGGTACGCCATCTTGTACGGGCAGCGATAACAGGTCGCATACGGCAGGTGATGCACGTCCGGGATGTTCGAGGTGAAGCGCGCGCGCTGTGCGAGCTTGCTGGCGGTGAGCGAATTCGCGCCCATCGTCCGGCCGTGGAACGC
>JAFAHD010000103.1 GCA_019237415.1 Vulcanimicrobiota bacterium | reverse complement strand
GGCGCGCGCCGCGGGCGTGACGCGCGCGAGCGTGCAGGCTGCGGTCGTCCGCGCGGCGAGGGAATCGCTCTCAGCACTTGGCCCGCGCGGACTCGATGGCGCGCAGCCGTGGGGCCGGCAGAACGAAGCGCTGTACCGCCATCCGTTGTCGGCGAAGTGGTTCCTTTCGTTCTTGAGTCCGCCGCCGGTGGTGCAGCCCGGCAGCGGCTTCGCGATCTACGCGGCCAAACCCAAACACGGCCCGTCGCAGCGCTTGGTCGTCGATCTCTCCAACTTCGACAACACGTCGATGTTGGTGCCGCTGGGCGAGTCGGGCGTGTACAGCGACCCGCACTACGACGATCAACTCGACGACTACACGGCGGTGCGCTACGTGCCCGTGCCGTTCTCACAGGCGGCCGTGCAGGCGGCGACGCAGCACACGCTCGTGCTGACCCCACAACCTTAGACGAGCTTGACGAGATCGACCAGCGTGACGGGCTGCCCCGCGACGACGTCGGGTTCTTCCGTGTCCGCGCGATAGCCGAGCGCCTCGAAAAACGTGCGGGCCGCAAGCGCCTTTGGGAGCTGGACGAAGACCGCGCTGGCGCCGGCTCCGCGTGCACCCGCCTCGACGGCGTCGACCAGCATCCGGCCCGCGCCGCGTCCGCGGGCATCGGGCACGACGCCGAGCCGGAAAAGCCACAGGACGTCGCCCTGCCGGTCGAACATCGCAACCCCGGCATCGCGTCCGTCGCGCGCGATGATGAAGGCGCCGGCGCTTTTGCTGCGCAAGAATCGCTCGATGTCCGCAAGAGCCGGCTCGGTCGGCGCCAGCGTTCCTTCGGTGCCGCAGCGTTGAAGCACGTCGTGGATCGCCATTGCGTCGTCGATCGTCGCTCGCCGCACGCGCATACGGAGCGGATTAGCGCATGATGCGGTTGCGCCTGCGCGTGATGGTCGCCGGTTACAATCAAGCCGTGGCGGAATACACGCTCGCGCGGCTGGAGATCTCGGCGGCGCACCCGCGGATCGTCGCGCCGCCTGTCATCGATCGATTGGGTGCGTTCCAGCGCGCGCGCGATCCCGCTGCTGCGTGGCGCGCGGCGATTCGGCAAGTGCGCAGCGGCGAGGCGTACGTGCGCACGGGCGCGAGCGCTGTGGCGCGCCGGCATCCAGCGTGGTCGCGGCTCACCGGTGCGTTCGGCGCGCTGCGCGAATACGCGCATGGCATCGAAGTGCTGCACACCATGGCCGCCGGCAGGCGGCGCAAAGGACGTTCGTGATCGAGCGCGTCGCCGTCATCGGCGCGGGCACGATGGGCAATGGCATCGCGCATAGCCTGGCCGTCGGCGGTTTCGAGGTGACGCTCGTCGACGCCGCGCGCGAGGGCTTAGCGCGCGGCGTTGCGACGATCGAGGCGAATCTGCAGGCAGGCGTACAGCGCGGCAAGTTGACGGCTGACGACGCGCGCGCCGCGCGCGAACGGATCACCGCGTCTACGCAAAGCTCTGCCGCGGCCGGCGCGCAGCTGGTCATCGAAGCGGTTCCCGAGGATTTGGGACTCAAGCATACGGTCCTGCGCGAACTTGAAGAGGTTTGCACAGCCGATGCGGTGTTTGCGACGAACACCTCGGCACTCTCGATCACCGAGATCGCGGCCGCTATCAAGAGCCCGTCGCGCGTCATCGGCATGCATTACTTCAATCCGGCGCACATCATGCGGCTGGTCGAGATCGTGCGCGGGCTCGAGACCTCGCAGACAGCCGTCGACGCGGCGATCGACGTCGCGACGCGCTCCGGCAAGGAGACGGTGCTGGTGAACGAGGCGCCGGGTTTCGCGACGAGCCGCATCAACGCGATGATCGGCAATGAGGCGTTCTACATGCTGCAGGAAGGCGTTGCGTCGGCGCGCGACATCGACAAGGCGCTGAAGCTCGGGCTGAATCATCCGATGGGGCCGTTTGAGATGATCGATTTGGTCGGCTTGGACACCCGGCTCAAAGTGCTCGAGTATTTGCACCAAAGCTTGGGCGAGAAGTTCCGGCCCTGTCCGTTGCTGGTCAAATACGTGAAAGCCGGCCGGCTCGGGCGCAAGGTCGGGCGCGGCGTGTACGAGTATCCGAAGGAGGGTGCGTCATCGAATACTTCGCGCTGATATTTTGGTTGTTCACGGGGATCGGCATCGTGCTGTTCATCGGCGGGTCGATTCTGCAGCGCGCCGGCAACGCAGAAGTGGATGGAGAGGAGATCAGCCCGACTGTGATGGCCATCGGCGAAGTGTGCGGCTGGGGCGGATTCATCTGCGGGCTGAGTCTGGCGATCGGCGCGCCCAGCATCCTCGCGATCCTCGCAGCGGTTAGCGCGCTCGCCGCTGCGCGCACGCCGGGTCAGTTGAGCGTCGGATTTTGGACGCTGAGCGCCGGGCTTGCGCTCGCGGCCATCAATCAGTGGCCGGGTCTTGGAATGGAGTGGCTGACGACGGTCGCCATCGTGGCCATGCTGCTCGGGATTTCAGCGATCGCGGCCTCCTGGTTGAAGCCCGTCGCTCAAAGCGCGTAGCGGCGGACGCCTTCCCGGTCCTCGCGCGATATCTCGCCGCGCAGGCGCATGTATTCCAAGTGCGCGACGACTTCGACCAGCGCGAAGCGCACTTCGTGCGTTGAGAGTGCGTCGCCCCAAAAGTGCTTCACGATCTCATATGCGGTGACGCCGCCGCCGTCGCCGCTCGCGACCCGAGCGCGCACGCCAGCGAGCCGTTCGTCGTGATGGACTTGGAATTGACCGATCCGCTGCGGCAACGTTGCATAGTTCGCGCCATGCCCCGGCAGCACGGTGTACGCCGCTTCGCGTTCGAAACGCCCCAACGACCACAGGAAGTCCTCGAGCGGGTTGGGCCGGCATTCGGGGTACAACCCGATGTTGGGCGTGATAGCCGGCAGCAATTGGTCACCGCAGAATATGACGCGCGCGTCGTCGTCGACCAGCACGTAGTGATAGTCGCTATGGCCGGGCGTCCAGACGACCCGCAGCCGCCGCTTCCCAGCCTCGACGACATCGCCGTCACGCAGATGTTCGAAGCGATCGGGAAGTGAGACCGCGCGCCGTATCGAGTTGACCGCGATGACGATGCCCTTAGCGATCTCGCCGCCTGCGCCGTGTTCACGCGTGTACGCGATCCAGTCGCTCAACGGCTCGGTGCCCCAGACAAACCGAGCGCGACGCTCTTCGTCAGCCATCAGGAAGATGCGCGAACCGGCTTTTGCGCGGCGTCCCGACATGCCGATGTGATCGGGATGCATGTGCGTGACGTACACGCGGCCGATGTCGCTTTCATGCAGCCTGAGTTCGCGCAGCGCAGCATTGAAGGCGGCGCGCGCCTCGGGCGTGTCGATGCCTGCATCGATGAGGTCGTAGCCGTGACTGCCGCGCACGAGATAGAGATTGACCTCGCGCAGGCGGAACGGCAAGGGGACTTTGATGCGCCAAAGATCGGGCGCGAGCTGCTCAGGCGGCACGCTTGCGCTCGGCGACGGACCGAAAGAATGCAAGCGCACCGTCGGTGAGCAGCGCGTGATAACGCTCGAACAGTTCGCGCGCCCGCGCTCCCGGCCAAGTGCGCGGCAGCAATGCGGCAGGCAAATCCGGATCGGTGAACGGAAACCGCCGGAAATCGTGCGTCAGCGCGAAGCGGTCGATGAACGCTTCTGCGGGGGGCAGCGTACGCTTTCGCGCACGCGTGGCGTCGCGTGCGTGCAGCGGCGCGTAGTGCTTGATGAACCGCTCATAGCTCGCCGCGATCGCGCCCACGTCCCAGCAGTGTTGAACCAGTTCGCTGACGGCGACCGGTCCGTCGAACTTCGCGCTGAAGATGCGCGCGTAGCCCGCGACGCCGTGCTCTCTCGCGAGCGCCGCCGCCTCGGCGCCGACATCGCGCGGACTGACGTACGTGCCGCCGCCGAGCGGCCCGAAACCGAGCCATGCCAGCTGCTTGCGCAGCTTGTCGCGGCGCGAGCGGTGCGCTTCAGGAATCGCATAGGTCAGCAGGCACCAGCGGCCGTTCCAATTGCCGCGTCGGGGACGATAGATGCGCTGCGTGCCCTCTTCGATGAGCGCGCGACCGCGCTCCGTGAGCGCGTAGTACGATCGGTTGCTCTCGCGCCGCGCGACCAGCCAGCCGTCCCGCGCAAGACGAGCCACCGCAGAACGAACCGCGACTTCCGAAATCCCAAAGCCGCCGCCCACATCCACCAGGCTGCGCAAGCCCAGATCGACGCCGCGCGGGTACGCATAGTCGCCGTACAGCGTGAACAGCATGGAGCGCGGTCGCAGGCGTGCGAGTCCCGGGAACGCGTCGCGCCGGCGAGGGGTGAGCTGCGGCATCGCGGAGAATCCTTGCGACTCTTTGTGGCAAATTTGGTCCGACCGTGCGGATTATAGCACACATAGCTGAGGAAGAGCGATGGCGCGCATCAAGACGTTCGACGACTGGGTGGAAGTCTTCAAGATCTGGCAGCGGGACCTCGACATCGACCCTGAGGTCTTCGACCGGGTCTTGGGCGGCTACACGCTCGAGGCCAAGTACGCCGATCCGAAAAGCGACGAGATCGAGTTCGGGGAGTTCGCCGGGCAGCGCAAGTGGGAGAAGATCATGGAGATCCCCGACCAGCGCATGCGCGACGCGGTGCTCAACATGATCATCTACCAAGGCGACACCGAGTTCGCCTCCAACGAGCAGCAGCGGTTGCTCCTGAAGAGCGCGCCGTCCGACTACGACATGTATTCGATCTGTCGCGTCTTCATCGAGGAGACGCGCCATGGCTTCCAGATGTGCCACCTGTTGGTCAACCATTTCGGCAACGACGGGCGGATCGAAGCGGAGAAGATGCTCGAGCGCCGTGCCGATCAAGGCACGCGCCTGCTCAACGCGTTTAACAATCCGGTCAAGCACTGGCTTGACCTCTTCGCGTACCAGAACTACATGGACCGCGACGGCAAGTTCCAGCTGCAGATGCTCTCGCATTCGGGCTTCCGGCCGCTCTCGATGAGCATGGGGCCGATGCTGCGCGAAGAGTCGTTCCATCTCGGCACCGGATTGACCGGACTCAAGCGAGTGGCGCGCGCGGGCGTCGTGCCGATCAAGCTCCAGCAGAAGTTCCACAACAAATGGCTGTCCGGATCGCTCGACTTGTTCGGCAACGACCACTCGTCAAGCGCCGTGTGGGCCTACATCTGGGGCATCAAGGGCCGGCCGGAAGAAGACAAAGAGTCCGAAGACGCGGACAAGGAGCTGCTCAACGACTACGCGCGCCGCCAGTACTATCAAGAGTGCGCGAAGCTCGTCGATCAGGTCAACGCCGCGATTCCGGGCGACGAGAAGCTCTACACGGCCGACATCCGCTTCCACCGGCAGATCGGCGAGTTCGCGGGCAAACCATATTCAGTGGACGGCCGCCTGCTCGACCGGGACGAGTACGAAGCGCACCTCAAAGAAGTGCTGCCAACCGAGGACGACGAAAAACAACTTCTAGAGATCTTCAAAGAAGACTGGCTCGCGCCCAAAGCCGCGTAAGGAGAACCCAGTGGCCACCAAGATCGAAGAGAAAAAAGATATCAAGACCGACGGCAAGACGCTCGTCAGCTATCGCAAGGAAGGCGAGCACATCGCCGTCATCACGCTGGACGATCCGCCGGCGAACACGTACACGCACGAGATGATGCGCCAACTCGACGACGCGATCTTGCAGGCGCGCTTCGACAAAGACGTGCAGGTCCTGGTCCTCGCCGGCGCGGGCGAGAAGTTCTTCTGCGCGGGCGCGAACATCAGCATGTTGCAGAAAGTCGACCCGACGTTCAAGTACTACTTCTGCTTGCACGCCAACGAGACGCTGACACGGCTCGAGCAGACGCCGAAGCTGGTGATCGCGGCGCTTAACGGGCACACGGTGGGCGGTGGCTTGGAGATCGCGATGGCCTGCGACATCCGCATCGCACGCAAGAACGCGGGCAAGATCGGTCTGCCCGAAGTCGCGCTCGGCGTGCTGCCGGGCACGGGCGGCACGCAGCGCCTGACGCGCGCGGTCGGGCGCTCCAAGGCGCTCGAGCTCATGGTGACCGGCCGGACGTTCTCGTTCGAAGAGGCGCAAGAGCTGGGTTTGGTGACCGACATCTACGAGGGCGACGGCGCAGCGTTCCTCAAGGAAGTGCTGACGTACGCCAAGCAGTTCACGACGCCGAACAAGGCCGCCAAAGCGGTGGGCAATATCAAGCGCGCGGTCGTCTCGGGCGGTGAAGTGCCGTTCTCGGAGGCGCTCGCGATCGAACGCGAACTGCAGCAGCTGCTCTTCCAGAGCGGCGACGCGAAGGAAGGCCTCAGCGCGTACGTCGAGAAGCGCATGGCCAAATTCACCAACTCCTAAACACATCAACACATGGTGTAGGCAATGGCGCGTTTTCCTAAA
>JAFAHD010000009.1 GCA_019237415.1 Vulcanimicrobiota bacterium | reverse complement strand
GTTCACTTCCCGCGCGTCGTCTTTGAAGCGTTTGAGCGAGGCGAGCTTGCCTTCGTAGATCAGCACGCTGTCGCGCAGCACGCGCACGCCGGAATCGCGCGTGATCCTGCCCGACCGCACATACGCGCCGGCAATGGTGCCGACTTTGCTGACCTTGAAGAGCTTGCGAACTTCGACTTCGCCGATGACGACCTCGCGGGTCTGCGGCTTGAGCATGCCGGCGATCGCCGCCTTGACGTCGTCGATGACGTTGTAGATCACGTCGTAGAGGCGGATGTCGACGCCTTCGGCCTCGGCCTTGCGCGCGATGGTCGCGTCGGGCCGGATGTTGAAGCCGATGATGATGGCGTTCGACGCGCTCGCCAGCATGACGTCGGATTCGTTGATGCCGCCCACGCCCGTGTGGATGACGCGCGTGCGGACCTCGTCGTTGGCCAGGCCGTCGAGCTGCGAGCGCAGCGCTTCGACCGAGCCTTGCGCATCGGCCTTGATGATCAGGTTGAGATCCTTGATGCCGCCTTCTTTGGCTTGTGCCAAGAAGCCGTCGAGCGTGACCGTACGCTTGGCGGTCGCCATGCGCTGTTCGCGTTTGCGCTGCGTGCGCTTGGCCGCGAGCTCGCGCGCGTCGCGCTCGTCGGTGACGACTTCCATGATGTCGCCTGCGGCGGGCACGTCGGACAAACCCATGATCTCGGCCGCAATGCCGGGGCCTGCGCGTTTGATCGGCTCGAGCTTGTCGTCGAACAGCGCGCGGATGCGGCCCCACGTCGCGCCCACGACGACGACGTCGCCGGCGCGCAGCGTGCCGTTCTTGACGAGCGCGGTGGCGACCGGGCCGCGCGCGCGGTCCAGGCGCGCTTCGATGATGACGCCTTGCGCGCGCCGGCTCTTGTTCGCTTTGAGGTCGAGCAGGTCGGCGTTGAGCAGCACCATCTCGAGCAGCTCGTCGATGCCGGTCTTCTGCTTTGCAGACACCGGGATGAACTGCGTCTGGCCACCCCAATCCTCAGGCGTGAGGCCCAGCTCGGAGAGCTGCTGCTTGACGCGGTCGGGGTTCGCGTCAGGCCTGTCCATCTTGTTGATCGCGACGACGATCGGCACGCCCGCCGCTTTGGCGTGGTTCATCGCCTCGATCGTCTGCGGCATGACGCCGTCATCTGCCGCGACCACGAGAATCGCGACGTCGGTGACCTTCGCGCCACGCGCGCGCATCTCGGTGAACGCTTCGTGGCCGGGCGTGTCGATGAATGTGACCTTGCGGTCGCCTGTTTCCACCGTGTAGGCGCCGATGCGCTGGGTGATGCCGCCCGCTTCGCCGGCCGCCACTTTCGTGGAGCGGATGGCATCGAGCAGCGAGGTCTTGCCGTGGTCGACGTGGCCGAGCACGGTGACGACCGGCGGCCGCGACGTCAGCGAACCCGGCGGATCCGCCTCGACGACGATCTCCGGCGCGGCTTCCTCGCCCGCTTCCTTGACGATCGTGTTGAAGCCGAAGCGGCGCGCGACTTGCGCCGCGACGTCCGGCGTGATGTGTTGGTTGATGGTCGCCATCGTGCCCATGCGGATGAGCTGCGCGATGACCTGACCCGCAGGGGTCTCCATCGCGGCGGCAAGCTGCTGCACGGTGAGGAGATCGGGAATCGGCAGGTCCTTGAGCACTTCGGGTTCGGCGACCGGGGCGCCGACTTGCGCGGCGCGAGAACGCGGCTGCTGCTTCTTGAGCAGCGCTTCGCGTTCGCGTTCTTTACGATCGCGCTCGAGCTCTTCGCGCGATTTCTTGCGGCCGCCGCTCGGAGGCGCGCTCGGCGTCGGACCGGGTGCGATCGCACCGCGGCCCGGGCCGCCTGGGCGGCCTGGCATCGGACGCGCAAAACCTGGACGCGGCATCGGACCGCGGCCCATGCCTGGTCGCAGCGGACCGCCGCCCGGCCGCGTTTGCGGGCGCGGCGGTGCAGGCGCGTTCACTTGCGCCGCTGGCCGCGCGGCGGGAATCGGCGCCGTCGGATCGGCCGACGCGGCGGGCATGACTTTTGGCTGCGCCGGTGGACGCGGCGCGGGGCGCGGCGCGCGCTGTGGCGGCGGCACCGGGCGCAGACGCGCGATCGGTTCCTCGACCGCAGTCGGCGCCGGCTTGGCGACAGGCGGCGGAGCCGCCGGTGCTCGTGGCGGAGCCGGCGGCGCAGCTGCGCTTGCCTGTGCAGCGGCGGCGCCGTTGCCGGCAGGGGCAGCAGCCTTCTTGGGCGCGGTCTTGACGCGTTTTGCTTCCTCGGCGAGATTGCCGCTAAGCACGCCCTTGACGATGCGCGCGCGGTGCTCGTCGATCAAGCTCATGTGCGTCGACGCGGAAATGCCGACCTTGCTCAGGAGCGCCAGCGTCTCCTGATTTGAGAGGTTCAGCTCTTTCGCGAGTTCGTGTACTCGGACTCCAGCCATGCATCCGGCCGTCGCGCGGCCGTTTCGTTTCCTTTCAGTGTGCGGGCCAGGCGGCGGACGGCACCGCCGCCGTCGCCAAGCTCTTGTATCGTTTGTTCTTCTTCACGCGCTCGACGCATTGCGGCGAGCACAGATAGACGCCGCGACCGTCGCGCCGCGCTCGCGGATCAGGTTCCCACCCGCCTTGTGCGACCGCGACGAAGCGCAGCAGCGTACGCTTGGGCGCACGCGTACGGCATCCCACGCACTGCCGTACCGGATCATTCGGCGGCGCCAGTCTTTTCGGCGTCGTCAACGGCATCCTCCGTTTCGCTCGCGTCAGCATCGGCAGGTCCGTCGCTTTGCGCGCGTTGCAGTTCTTGCAGACGGCGGATGAGATCTTCGTCTTCCGCGAGCATCTCCGGCGAGAGCGTCACGCCGGACTCTTGCGCCGCCGCCTCTGCCATCGCCGCGACTTCCTCGAGTTCTTTCTCCTCTTCGACCTGTTGCGAGACGACCTTCGTCCACTGCTCTTCGTTGTGGATGTCGATGCGCCAGCCGGTGAGGCGCGCCGCGAGGCGCACGTTTTGCCCTTCTTTGCCGATGGCAAGCGACAGCTGGTGATCGGGCACGACCGCCTGCGCCAGATGCTGACGCTCGCTCAAGTGCACTTGGATCACCTTTGCCGGCTGCAAACCGTTCGCGACGTACGCGCCCGGCTCTGCCGCCCATTGGATGACGTCGATCTTCTCGCCGTGCAGCTCGTCCGAGATGTTGTTGATGCGCGAGCTGCGCGGGCCCAAGCACGCGCCCACCGCGTCGATATCCTCTTCATCGGTCCACACCGATACTTTTGAGCGCGACCCCGGTTCGCGCGCGATGTCCTTGATCTCGACCAGACCGGAAGCGACTTCGGGGATCTCGGTCTCGAACAGCCGGCGCACGACGTTGGGATGCGTGCGCGATACCACGATCTGGGGACCTTTGTTGGTCTTGCGCACTTCCATCACGTAGACGCGCACGCGCGAGCCGATCCGGTACGACTCGTGCGGCACCTGTTCGGACAGCGGCAGGATCGCTTCGG
Organism: Vulcanimicrobiota bacterium; assembly: GCA_019237415.1. GTDB lineage: Bacteria > Vulcanimicrobiota > Vulcanimicrobiia > Eremiobacterales > Eremiobacteraceae > JAFAHD01. The sequence goes on along the minus strand of JAFAHD010000009.1, from coordinate 3,254 downwards.
TCTTGCCCAAGTCGATGAACATGTTGCGCTGCTCGTAGCGCAGCACGGTGCCGCTGATCATGTGGTCGATCTTGTCGTTGTATTCGTCGAAGACGAGATCGCGCTCGGCCTCGCGGATGCGCTGCACGATGACCTGTTTGGCGGTCTGCGCCGCGATCCGTCCGAATTCTTTGGGCGTCACCTCGATGTCGTAGTTGTCGCCGATCTTGTACTTGGGACCCGCGTCCGCGGGGCTGATCTCGATGAGTGGATCGACCACTTCCTCGACGACCGCGCGCCGCGCGAAGACGCGATACGATCCGTCTTCGCGGTCAAGTACGACGACGGGATTGCCATGCGCTTCGGCTTCGCGCGCGAAATTGCGCTTGTATGCGGAGACGAGCGCCGCTTCAAGGGCGTCGATCAGGACGTGAAAGGACAGGCCGCGGTCGCGCTCGAGTTCGTGCAGCGCCAGGATCAGTTCGGGATTGGGCATCGCAGGCGCGGCGACTGCCGAGCCGTTGCCGGGTGTGGCCGTCTTTTTCGCGGTCTTGCGTGGTGCCATATGGTGTTCGGGTCCCTTGGGAGAAACGAAAGGAGTGGGCTGTCCCACTCCTCACGGAGAATACACGCGTATTGTAGCACACGACTGCCCTTGGCGCAAGCGGCGATGGGCGGCAACACCGGCGGCTGCGGCGCTAGAGAGTGAGCGGCGCGCTGAGCTGTACGGACACCGCCGAGCCCTCCGGTACTTCAATGTTCTTCTTGTTGTTAGACGCCAAGAGAAACCCGCCAGCGGCGCCGATCGCGCCGCCCGCATTCGTGCCGACCATCTTGCCGATCCAGTTGCCGAACAGCATGCCGATGAGCGCTCCCGCGGCGCCGTAGACCACGTTCGGACCTTGCTTGGGTGCGATCTTGGAGATCGCGGCGTGTATGGGCGTCCGCTTCGTCGAGCCGGCCAGCACGATGCTGTCAAGCGCAAGTTGGAGCTCCGGGTTGCGGCCTTGGCCCGCCTTCTGCACTTTGGTCACGTGCCCGTAGATCTTCGATCCTGCCAGCTGCGTGGCGCCATTGGGATACGGTGCGACGACGAGCAGCGAGATCGGCTGGCCGACGTAGGCGGATTTCGTGTTGAGCGACAGGTTGAGCGTCGTCGTCAAAGTCGAACCTGACGGAATCGTGGCTGCGCCGGCCATCGCCGGTGCAAGTGCGATAATGGAACAGAGCAACGCGAGCGATCGGAACACGATTGTGGCTCCTTCCTTCACGGGAATGTCAGTGAGGTCGCTTTAGATCTTCTTCTACGCGGTAGACGAGGTTCGCCCGCTTGATGGCGGGATACGGGATCTCGACGCTGCCCGCGTACCGGTCGGCGATGCGGACCTTCTCCTCATCCGCCGCCTCGATCGGGCCGGCGAACTCGACGCGATTGTGGATGCGCAGCTTCGTGATGATGCGCGCCTCGCGACCGAGGAAGCGCATGTAGTGCTCGGGTGCGAGCAGCGGGCGGTCTAAGCCAGCGGACCCGACCTCAATCGTATACCCGTCCACCGGCGGCTCGAGCGCTTCGGCGCGCTTGTCGATGTAGCGCGTGACTTGTTCGCATAACGCCGTGTCGACGCCGCCGTCGCGATCGATCGTCACGCTCAGCGCGTAGGCGCCGCGCTCGCGGCGTACCGCTGTTTTGAGCACTTCGATCGAAGGAAACCCGGCCGCAATCCCTTCGAGGATCGAGCCGAGCCGCTGCGCGTCCGTCATGCAACGCGCGCGAGCGCGAAGCCCGCGTCGCGCAGTGCCGCGCACACCGCGAGCGCGATGCGCGGCGCACCGGGCGTGTCGCCATGGATGCACAGCGTCTTGACGCGCTCGCTGCGCGCGAGCAGCACGGCCTGATGTGCGGCCTGCTCCGGATCGGTGAACACCGCACCGTCGCGAAGCCGCGAGCGCAGGCTGCCGTCGGGCTCGTATGCGCGATCGCAGAAACCCTCGCCGGCCGTCCGCAGCCCGGCCGCTTTGCCCGCGGCGATCAGCGCGGAGTCGGGCAGCCCGACGAGCAGCAGCGTTGTGTCGAAGCGCGCGATCGCGCGGGCGATCGCTTCGGCGAGCTGTGCGTTGCGCGCAGCGTCGTTGTAAAGCGCGCCGTGCGGCTTGACATGATGAAGCGCCGCGCCGTTCGCGCGCGCGACACCGGCGAGCGCAGCGATCTGGTACAATACAGCGGATTCGACATCTTGCGGCGACAGATTCATGCTTCGCCGGCCAAAGCCGGCCAGGTCGGGGTAGGACGGATGGGCGCCGATGGCAACGCCGCGCTCCGCCGCGGCCCGAACGGTCGCGTCGATAATCGACGGATCGCCGGCATGGAATCCGCAGGCGACATTCGCGGAGCTGACCACGTCCAGCAGCGCGTCGTCGTCGCCCATGCTCCAGGCGCCGTACGACTCGCCGATGTCGCAATTCAGGTCGATCGTTCGTTCCATCGTGGTTCGCACCCCACTCGATAGGCTGGCAAGGGCCGCCCTCATTTGATTGGCGAAAGAAGGCACTATGACATACACGCGCGAGGAGCTGATCTCGCTTCTGGGTGAGCCGCTTCCCGATGACGGCAAGCCGCTCCCTAGGTTCAAAGAGGTGGGCGGCCCCGACATACCGCCCAGGCCGATGCTAAAGTTCGGGTGCGAAGGGCGTGAAGATCGCGAGCGCAAGGCGCGTGCTATCATGCAGGCCATGCGAACAGAACCGGAGCGATGGCGGGAGCTGATGAACGCGCTGCAAGAGGTCTCGCCGACCCAGTGCAGCGCGTTCGAGAACGAGGACGGGACTTGGCAACTACGCCTATGTCGGGCTCATGGGGGGCGGTGGGGAGCCGCTGAGTGTATGGAGCGTTCGCCCCGAGCCCCCTGGCGGGGGGATGGCCGAGTTATGGGAACAGGCGGCGATTGCCACGGCCACGAGCAAAAGCGCGGCCAGGGCTAGATGAGCTAGACGCACAGGGTTTCAATCTCCTTGAAGGGGAAGCGCACTACCGTACTGGTCCTTCGCTGTGTCCTTTAACAAGCTTCGAGAGCAGTGCCATCCGTTCGCGCAGCACTCGCGCCGCCTCGACCCGCGATATCTCGGCGAAACGCACGCGGTCGCCCGGGCGCAGCTGACCCGCGCGCCAGACGTCGGCAGCGATCGTGCATGCCACCGTCGCGTAACCGCCGGTCGTCTGATGCTCTGTGAGGAGCACGACCGGGATGCCCGCGCTCGTGACTTGCACGCACCCGGCA
>JAFAHD010000138.1 GCA_019237415.1 Vulcanimicrobiota bacterium | reverse complement strand
CTTCCGAGTCATGGAGACCCGTGAAATGTTCTTGCTAAAGTTCACTCTTACGTCGATAGCGGCGGTCCTTTTACTCGCAGCCATGTCGCCAAGCGGCGGTCGAATATCTGAGTATCGAATAAGTAATTCCGGCCGGCCCGTTTATATCGCCGCCTCCTCACTGGGCGCATGGTCGACTGATCCACAGAATGACGTCCTCTGGTTTGTATCACGCGACGGTCGCTCCGTGCTCAAGTACAGCCTAGTGCCAGGGGGATCGGAACCACTTTCGATTGCGAGCACGGCACGGGCCAGCGATGATGCCGCGCAGCGTGAAAGCGATGATCCTTGGTTCACCGAATTCGGCTCTGGGAAGCTCGCAACCGTCGGGCGCAATGGCACACTCCAAGAGCTTGCGCAATTTCAAGTCGAGCAGTCTGAGTTAGCTGTGCCGATCGGTCCCAAACCACCGCTGGTCTTGTCTATCTCGCCGCTTGATGTTATCGTTGTTGGCCATGATGCCGTATGGTTTACCGAACCGACCAACCGTCGGATCGGAAGTTACGCGAGTGGAAAGCTAACTTTGTATGCGGCGACGATGACCGGAGCGCCATTGATGGTTGCGTCGGGACCGCATGGTTCGCTCTGGTTTACGGAAACGGTTTCTGGACGAATCGCAAAGTTCCAAGACGGCTCCTTCCAAGAGTTTGCCGACTCTCTTAGCGCGTCAAGCCCGATTACGTTAGGGAAAGGATCGGTGGGCAACGCTGTCATGCCAGCGCGTATCGCAGTTGCATCCGATGGCACCGTGTACTTCACGCGGAACTGGGCCATCGCGGTATGTGATTCGCGGATCGGTGAACTACAGTCTACCGGCAAGATTTCGTATCTCCATACGCCTACGCCACGGGCCGGCGTTGCCGATGTGACCATCGGGCCGGATGGTTACCCGTGGTTTACTGAGTATTGCGCCAATAAGCTGGGCCATTTTACAGCTTCGGGGCAAATCGAAGAATTCCCAGTGCCAACCGCGAACAGCGGCCCTTTGGGCATCGCCGCGACGTCAGACGGCGCGCTCTTCGCGGAACATAAGTCGGGCAAAATAGGCTTCTATGGATGGCGTATCGTTGTCCCCAGCCACGGTGATCCGGGGCAAACGTCCAACGCTGCGAGCGTTCACTTAAAGGGCGCGGGGTCAACTTAGACTTCACGGCGGCACAAGGAAGGCTTGCGGGAGTCGGAATCATCGAATCCTTCCCTCGGCGAACCTCAATCGGCGCCTGCGGGGCTACTTGATCTCGATCGTCACCGCGACATGCTGGCCGCCGGTGATCACGCCGCTCACGACGACGTGCGCACCCGGCCGCAGGTCGGAGATGCTGCCGGCCTCGCCGTGCTTGGCGATCGAGGTGGTCGGCGTGATGTGGACCGATTCTTTGCCGGCCGGCGTTGAAACTTCGATCACGTTCTGGTCGTAGGCGACGGCTTGAACCGTGCCCGTGATCGAGAAATTTGCGTCCGCCGCCGCAGCCGGGGCGGCGTTCGGGGGCGCGAGGCTTGCGGCGCAGGCTGCGATGACGACGACGGCGGCAAGGCCAAGAGCCACGCGGGTCAATGGATTCGACGACGTGTTCAACATCGTTTTAATCATACGATAGAGTAACGACATGTGCAACCCGAGCGTTGCGCACCGCCCCGCCGTGGATGCATGCTTTATCGTACTCTCACCCGAGGCCGCAAGCGCCGCCGGCGCGAAGGCGGGGCCGATGAACGGCGGACCCCTGCCCACTCGGTTGCTTGGCCGGACCGGCGAGCGCGTGAGCGCGCTCGGCCTGGGCGGCGAAGGCGTGTTGCGGACCTTTGCCCGCGACGAGCAAGCGCGCGCGGTGATCGACGCGGCGCTCGACGAAGGCATCACGTACTTCGACTGTGCGCGCGCGTACGCCGGCAGCGAGCAGTACTACGGCGCGACGCTCGGCGCCCGCCGCGAACGCATCTTCCTGTGCTCAAAGGCGCACGACCGCTCGTATGCGGGCGCGCTCGAAATGCTCGACCTCACGCTGCGCTCGATGCGCACGGATCACCTCGACTTGTGGCAACTGCATGACGTGCGCACCGAAGAAGACCTCGACCTCATGGACGGCGAGCGCGGCACCTATGCGGCATTCCAGCGCGCCAAGCAATCAGGCAAGACGCGTTTCATCGGCGTGACCGGACATTACGACCCTGAGATCATGGTCGAGGCGGTCCGGCGCTTCGATTTCGACACCGTGCTGCTGCCCGTCAACCCATGCGAAGCCGCCGTCGATTCGTACGCATCGGTCGTCATCCCGCACGCGCTCGAGCGCGACATGGGCATCATCGCCATGAAGGTGCTCGGCCGCGGCCTGCTGCTCGGCATGAAAGAGGACGTGCCGCTGCAGGCACTGCTCGACTACGCGTTGACGGCGCCGGTGTCGGTCGCCATCGTCGGCTGCGATGACGCAGCGCAGGTTCGCGCATCCGCCGATGCCGTCCGCAACTTCAATCCGCTGACGCCGCGCGAACAAGGGGATCTCGAACGCCGCTTGCGATCGGAGAGCAAGCGCACGCTGTACTATCGCCGTCCGCCGGCTCCCGCATAGTCGCGCCAACCCAGCGCGAGGCCGGCGGCGTAGATCGCGGCCCCGACGTAGGACGGCAGCAGGTGCGCAAACGACGTGTAGCCGACCGACGCGTGGATCGCGATCGTCGCGCCGAACGCGATCGCTCCCATAACCAGCAGGATCCACCACAACGTCCGATCGCCGCGCCGCATGCCGGCGAGCACCGTGAAGAAAATCGCCAGCCCCGAGGCGATGAGCGCGCCACCGAAGCTCGCGCGGTCGTGCGCGATGACGGGCACCAGCCGCGGATTGAGTGCGGCCAACTCGCGCGCTTGCGCGCCGATAAAATCCACGTCAGTGGGAACGAACACGAACGTCGCGCCGATCGTCATGATCGCGGCACCGGTCAGGAATAGCCCTGCCGCCGCCGCGAGCAGCAAGAGCCTCGCGAGCCCGTCGCGCGTCTTGATGCCGATTGGTTCGGCAGGGACGATCAGCGACGCGATTCCGCTCGGCGCGTTCAGCGCGGGGTACGCAAAACCCAATCCGGCGACGAGCACCAGCAGCAGTTCGGACGTCGTCGCCGCGTGCACCGGATCGAGGTACCCGTATCCAAGATAGGTGAGGAAACTCCCAATGCCGGCCAGACCCGAAACGCCCAAGCACCACCACGCCCACGCGCGGCCTTCGCGCAAAGGCGAAAGCGCCAGCCACACATACAAGATCCCGAGCGCGATGATCACGCCGGCGAACGAAATGCGGTCGTGGACGATGAATCCGACGATGGCGCAGTTGTGCGACGCGCATAGTTGGCGAATCGTCTCGCCGAGGTAATTCGTGTCGTACGGCATCAGCTTGATCGTCAGGCCGACGACGAACGTTCCGACGCCCGCGGCGCACAGCATGAGCCCTTCTGCGACGAGAAGGCCGACGCCGATGAGCCGCCGTTCTTGAAGCGTCACATTCGCGACGGACTAGCCGACGAAGTCGAGCTTTGGCACGCGCGGGATGTAGCCGGCCTGCGCGCCGCGCTTGAGGAAGAGCCCGATGCTGGCGCGGCCTTCGTCGCCGAGGTCGACGGTGCGGCGATTCACGTACATGCCGACAAACGTGTCGGCGGTCTTCGTCTCCATGCCGCGCGCGTAACGCAGCGCCCACGCCAGCGCTTCATCGCGATGCGCGAGCCCGTACTCAATGCTGGCCTTGAGGTCGTGCGAGGCACGCCGTTTCACGTCGTCCGGCAACGCGCGTCGTATCGCGTTCACGCCGAGCGGCAACGGCAGACCGGTCTGCTCATGCCACCAGCTACCGAGGTTGACGATCGACCGCAAGCCGTGCTGCTCGTGCGTGAGCTGCCCTTCGTGGATCAGCAGACCGTAGCGTGACTCTCCCGCGACGACCGCTTCCATAATACGGTCGAACGGCATCACCTGCGGAGTGAATTCGCCGATGCACAGACGCAGCGCGAGATAGGCGCTGGTCATCAATCCCGGCACGGCGATTGTCTGGCCGCGCAATTCGCGCACCGTCGTCGCTTCGCGCGCAACGACCATGGGACCGTAGTCGCGTTCGCCCATCGACGCACCGTGGCTGAGGATCGCATACTTGTCCGCGACGTATGCATAGGCATGCACCGAGATCGCGGTGGTATCGAGCCGCCCTTCGCGCGCCCACTCGTTGAGGGTCTGGATATCTTTGAGGATATGTTCGTACGCGAGTGCGCCATCGCCGACCTTGCCGGCCGCGAGCGCGTAGAACATGAACGCGTCATCCGAATCGGGAGAGTGGCCCAGCGTCAGCGTCTGCGTCATCATCGCGCGTCCGCTTCGCGCAGGACCGCGCCTTCCCCGCCACTAAGCAACAAAGGCCATGGTTGACGAAGAGACTTCCACCGCTCAGACCGCGACCGCGGACACCACGCAGAACGATCATCCGGAGCACCCGATCACCGAAGAGCAGGTGCGCGAAACGCTGCGCAGCGTCGTCGACCCGGAGATCGGGCTCGACATGGTGAGCCTTGGTTTGCTCTACGGTGTCGCAGTGGAGGGTTCGAAGGTCAAGGTCACGATGACGCTGACGACGCCGGCTTGCCCCGTCGGCCCGATGTTCGTCAACGCCGTGCATCAAGCCGTGATGGCGATGCCGGGCGTCTCGGAATGCGACGTCGAGCTGACGTTCTCGCCGCCGTGGGATCCGCGCACGATGGCGAGCGACGAAGTCAAGCTGCAAATGGGGTTCTACTATTGACGGTCGCGCTCGAGAAACCGGCCGTTGAAGCAGACGGCGCCGCTCACGGCGCCGTTCGCATTCGTCATCTTATCAAACGCTACGGCAGCATGATCGCCGTCGACGATGTGTCGTTCGATGTCGCGCCGGGTGAGTTCTTCGGATTTCTCGGCCCCAACGGCGCGGGCAAGACGACCACCATCAACGCGATCGTCGGCCTCGCGACGTTCCAGGGCGGCACGATCGAGGTGTTCGGCGCCGACGTCGTGCGCGACTACCGGCGCTCCCGCTCGTACATCGGGCTGTCGCCGCAAGAGTTCAACTTCGACCGTTACCTCACCGCCGAAGAGATCCTCACCTATCAGGCCGGCTACTACGGCATCACTCCGTCGCGCGCAAAGCCGCGCGTGGACGCGCTGCTCGAGCAGTTCGAACTGGGCGACAAGCGGCGCGCCACGTATCTGCAGCTGTCAGGCGGGATGAAGCGGCGCCTCGCGTTGGCGCGTGCGCTCGTGCATTCGCCGCGGCTGCTCATCCTCGACGAGCCGACCGCCGGCCTCGACGTCGAGCTGCGCCTCGAGCTGTGGGATTTTCTCAAGAAGATCAATGACGACGGAATGACCGTCTTTCTGACATCCCACTATCTCGAAGAGGTTGAACTGCTCTGCTCGCGCATCGGCATCATCAACCACGGCAAGCTGGTGGCGTTGGAGGACAAAGCGGCGCTCATCGCTCGACACGGCCAAGGCTCGCTGCAAGACGTCTTCTTGGAGCTGGTCGGCAAGCGAGCGCACGCATGATGAACTGGGTCGGCTTCGCGACGCTCGTGCGGCGCGAGTTCAAGCGCACGATGATGACCATCAACCAGGTCGTCTGGCCGCCGGTCATCACGACGCTGCTCTTCCTGTTCATCTTCGGTGTGGGTTTGAGCAACACGATGAAGGTGATGGACGGCGTGCCGTACATCCAGTTTCTGTTGCCGGGCCTCGTCATGCTCAACGTGATCTCGTCGAGCTACGACGAAGCCGCGTCGTCGCTGTTCCAGCAGCGTTTCCAGATGTCGATCCAAGAGCTGCTCATCGCACCGCTTTCGAATCTCGAGCTCGAACTGGGGTATCTCACGGGCAGCATCTTGCGAGGGTTGGTGATCGGCGCGCTGGTCATGAGCATCGGCCTGCTCGTCGTGCACGTCGCGCCGCGCAACGGCGCGATCCTCTTCTTCTTCATGTTCATGACGGCGTTGCTGTTCTCGTCGGTCGGCATGATCGGCGCGCTGCTGGCGCGCAGCTTCGACAATCTCGCGATCGTGACGACCTTTTTCATCACGCCCCTCACCTACGTCGGCGGCGTGTTCTCCAGCATTCACGCACTGCCGCCCCTGGTCCAACGGATCTCGCTGTTCAACCCGATGCTGTATATGATCGACGGGCTGCGATTCGGCTATATCGGCAGTTCGGACGTGTCGCCGGCGATCGACGCTGTCGTGGTCACGGTGCTTGCGGTGAGCGCCTTTGCGATCTCCTATGGCATGGTCAAGCGAGGCGTGAACCTGCGGGTCTAGCGGCGCTGGAGCGGGAACCGCGACGCACGGGAGGTATTGGAGGGGATGATGAGATCTTGTGCGTTCTTGGTCGCGGTCGTGCTGCCGCTTGCCGCAGCGGCGATGGGCGAAGCCGCTCCCTCACCGGGTTCGAGCACCGCCGTTGCACCGGTGAAGATCTCCCGCTGCGACGCCCAATTCAACGTCGGTCAGGGCGGCGGACCGGCATCGAGCTACGTCGGCTATAGCGACGGCTACTACCCGAACACGCCTTACTACTGGAACGACCCCTATGGGCTCGCATTCTACCAGCCGCCAGCGAGTTCGCCCTCGCGGCTGTTCATCGATTTCACGAACGCGTCGGCGAAACCGATGAAAGCCGTCATGTTCGGCCTCGTCATCGTCGACGTCCTCATCGCGGAAGTGCGCGATCAGGGCTCGTTCGCTCCGAGCGCCGAGATCAAGCGGCGCTACGGGATCCATCCACCCGCGACGCCGCAGGTGAAGCCGCAGTGCGTCACGCTGCACATCGACTATGCCGATGGCACTTCATGGACGCTCAAGCCGATGCCGACCTCAGTGAATGGCATGTACGTGAAGCACCACTAGGGCGCGCTCGGCTCACGCTCGCGACTTTGGTGAGCGCTTCGACTCGATGGTGAGGCTTCTGCCTTCAAACGCTTCCACTTGCGCGCGCCGCTCGTCCGAGATCGGCATCGAGCGCCCGGTTTCGAAGTCGTACATCACTTGCACGGAATGCACCTCGGCGACGAGCGCGCCGGTCTGTGCGTTCACGATCGTGAGCTCCATCAGGAATGAAGAGCGTCTCAGTTCGGTCACGCGACAGCCGACGAGCAGCTCATCGCCCCATTTCGCTGAGCTATGATAGCGCACGGTGAGTTCCGCGAGCACGAAATCGAGATCCTCGACGCGCGCGAGGCCGCACGCCTGCAACCAGTATTCGTTGCGCGCGGTTTCGCAGTAGGTCAGGTAGACGGCGTGATTGACGTGGCGCAGCCCGTCGACGTCTCGGAACACGACTTTGATCGGCCGGACGAATTTGAAGCGCTCGAGCTGATCCGGGATCACTCTTCCTCAGGCGGCAGTGGCGGCGGCGGAAGCCAGCGGCGGAAAATCATGCCCGCGTACACGCCGAGGAAGGGCGGCACGAGTGCGATGAGCGGCTGAAGGAGCTGCGTGGCCGACGGCGAGCCGAGAGGCGCCGACATCCGCGAGACGATCTCGGCGATCGGCACCCAGATGCCGAGGACCAGCGCCCAGCGCCAGGGTGATTGCGGTCCGATGTAGCCGAGCAATCCGCCGAACATGAACAACAGCACGTAGACGAGCACATCGCCCGCACCGTGCAATGCCGCATATGCGGTGATGAAGCCCAATACGATAGAAAGGGCGGTCAGCCACAAAGTAGCGGTCCTCACGGCGCGCTACTTCCAGCCTGTTGCAGGCCATTCATCCCGCGATGATGGCGTCGGCTTCGATCTCGACGCGGATGTCGGGCGCGATGAGCCGGCGCACTTCGACCATCGTCGCCGCCGGCCGAACGGCGTCGAACACCTCGGCGTGAGCCCGGGCGATGGCTTCCCAATCCCCGATGTCGGTCACGTAGATCCGCGTGCGCACGACGTCGCTCGGCCGAGCACCTGCGTCGCGCAGCGCGTCGACGATCCGGGCGAGCGCCTTCTTGGCCTGCGTGTACGCGTCGGGTCCAGCTACCGCGCCGCGTTCGTCCGTGCCGGTCGTCCCTGAGACCGCGACGTATGCGCCCGCGCGCACCGCGCGCGAATACCCGACCCGCGTCTCCCACGGCGAGCCGCTCGCGATGCGACGGTGCTCCATGGCCGCCTCCTTAAGGAATGCTCATGCTCGGAGGGCGTGCGATTGCGCGTTCAAAAGACGCGCTCCTACTGCGCGTTTTGAAAAACGCGCTACGACGGGATGGGGTAGGACATGGCCGCGACCGAGTTCACGATCGAGATCCAGCCGAAAATCCCGGAGCGCATCGAGCGCTTGAGCGAGCTGGCCGACAACCTGCGCTTCAGTTGGGATCGCACGACGCGCTCGTTGTTCGCGCGTCTCAACCTCATCCTCTGGGAGTCGGTCGGGCACAATCCCAAAGTGTTCCTGCGCCGCGTCGAAGAGCGTCGCCTTCAGCAAGCGTCCGAAGATCCCGTGTACCTCGACTCGTACGACCGCGTCGTGTCGCGCTTCGACACGTATCTGCGCGAGACGCCGCGCGGCGAAGCGACCTTGGGACCGGACGATTTGGTCGCCTATTTCTCCGCCGAATATGGCTTTCACGAAAGCTTCCAGATCTACTCAGGCGGTCTTGGCATCCTTGCGGCCGACCATTGCAAGGCCGCCTCGGACTCTGGGCTGCCATTCGTCGCGGTGGGATTGCTCTATCGCCAAGGATATTTCCAACAGACGCTGGACGGCGACGGCAACCAGCACGCCGCCTACATCCCTTCGGATGTCCAAGATCTTCCGGTTTCTCTCGCACGCAACGCCGCCGGCGACGAAGTGCGCGCGAGGGTGCGCATCGGGCAGCACGACGTCCAGCTGCGGCCATGGCTTGCGCGCGCGGGCCGTCTCCAACTGGTCCTGCTCGACACCGACCTGCCTGAGAACGCGGAAGTCGACCGGGGCATCACGTTCAAGCTCTACGGCGGCGACCTCGACACGCGCATCAAGCAGGAGATCGTGCTCGGCATCGGCGGCGTGCGCGCGCTGCGCGCGCTGGGTTGGGCGCCGAGCGTGTGGCATATCAACGAAGGACACGCGGCGTTCTCCGTGCTCGAGCGCTGCCGCGAATTCGTCGAGTCAGGCCTCGATTTCCCGAGCGCGCTCGAGGCGGTGGCCGCCTCAACGATCTTCACGACGCATACGCCGGTGCCGGCCGGACACGACGTCTTCGGCCACGACATGATCGACCATTATCTCGGCGATCTCATCAAGCAGCTCAAACTATCGGTCAAGGACGTGGGAGAGCTCGGCCTCAAACCCGGCGACGGCGACGGCTTCAACCAGACCGCGCTCGGCATCCACGGCTCGCGCTATCACAACGGCGTAAGCCGCATCCATCGCGACGTGTCAGCAGAACTGCTCGGCCCATTGTGGCCGCAGCTGCCGGCGGACGAGAACCCGATGTCGTACATCACCAACGGCGTGCACGTCGGCACGTTCCTCGCGCGCGAGTGGGTGAATCTGTTCGACACGACGCTCGGCGCGGAATGGCGCGGCGCGCAGCGCGACCCGGAGTTCTGGTATCGGCTCGACACGATTCCCGATCAGCTCTTCTGGAGCGTGCGCCAGCAGATCAAGGCCAATCTGATCACCGAGCTGCGCAGCCGCCTGACGACCCAGTTCCGGCGCAACGGCGTCTTCGAAACGCAGATCGAGCGCACGCTGCGCATGCTCAACGCCGACGACCCCAACGTGTTGCTGATCGGGTTCGCGCGCCGTTTTGCGACGTACAAGCGCGCGACGTTGATCCTGCACGACCCCGACCGGCTCGCGCGCATCGTCGGCGCCAAAGAGCGGCCCGTCGTGTTCGTGTTCGCCGGCAAGGCGCACCCGGCCGACGTGCCCGGCCAAGAGATGATCCGCAAACTGTTCGAGGCTTCGCGCGACCCGCGATTCGAAGGCCACATCTTGGTGGTCGAAGGATACGACCTGGCGCTGGCGCGCCACATGGTATCGGGCGTGGACATCTGGCTCAACACGCCGCGCTACCCGCTCGAAGCGAGCGGCACGTCAGGTCAAAAGGCCGGCATCAATGGGGTGCTCAACTTGAGCGTGCTCGACGGCTGGTGGGGTGAAGGCTACGACGGACACAACGGCTGGGGCATACGCCCGTATCCGGTCAACGCTGACAACGAGCGGCGCGATCGCGAGGAAGCCGCCAATCTCTACGATATCCTCGAGCAAGAAGTCGTGCCGCTGTACTACGAACGCGCCGCGATCGGCTATTCGAAGCGCTGGGTCGAGCGGTCCAAACGATCGGTGCGCACCCTGCTGCCGCGCTTTTCTGCATCGCGCATGGTCGCCGAATACGCGGAGACCTTCTATCGCCCGGCGTCGGCGCATGGACGCAAGCTCGACGCGGATGGCGGCAGCGCAGCGGTGCGCCTGGCGAGCTGGAAAGCCAACGTGCGCGACCGGTGGAAAGGCGTGAAGATCCGCCTGCTCGCCGAGCCGCCGCCGAGCATCGCGTTCGGTTCGCAGGCCCGCATCGAGACGGCAGTGGCGCTCAACGGTCTCTTACCGGCCGACGTCCGCGTAGAATGCCTTTTCGGCGAACAAGCGATTCAACTGCGCGAAGCGGGGCCGGTCGGCGACGGCGAGCATCGCTTCGTGCTCGACCTGAAGCCCGAGCACTGCGGACTGGTCAGCTACCGGATACGGATGTATCCGTTCCACGAACTGCTGGCACATCCGCACGAGGTCGGACTCATGATCTGGCTGTCGCACAACGCAGATTGACGCGCAGCTCCTCGCGGCCGCCTGCGGCGATCGTGAGCGGCCACGAGAAGGTCAATGTGACCGCTTGCATGATCTTTTCAAATCCCGACTCAGAGCGAGAGACTGTGACCAGCGGTTTCGCGTCCATCGCGCAGGCCGGCGCCAGCTCGATCAGGAGCGTGCCGCCCAGTACGTCGTCCTCTAGGGCGACCGCACCGACGCTTGTTCGTCGCAGCTCGGTCGCAAAACCGCCGGCGATAGCTCCATCGATGCGCATGCGGCCGCCGGGGCCACCAGCGCTCGGCATTGCAAGGTCGAGCTGCACCTCGAGTGTGCCCTCCAACGCTCGCGCAGCGGCGATGGCGTAGCCGACCTCAAGCGCGCTGTCACGCGCTGCAGCGCCGGCGATGCGGACCGTCTTCTCGATTGTCATGCCTCGCAGCCGGGCGCGACAGCGTGCGCGCGCCTCGCCGCGCACCGGTGAGCCGGCGTACGCGATGATGTTCGCGCCTGCAGCATCGCGCCAGGTGTCGACGAACAAGCCGCGCGGCGCGCGGTCCGTTTCAAGATCGGCGGGTGCGATGTCGACCTTGAACGCGATGCGGTCGTGCGCGGACGGGATGCCGAACGTGCGCCGCGGCGGATGGGCGCTGCCGCCGTGGCGTATGACATCATAGTAGTCCTCCTCGCGCCGCTCCAGCGAGTCCGCGAAATTGTGTTGGACCGAGTACTGCATCAGCTCGCACAGCCTGCCGCCTTCGCTCGGTTTGACGTACAGACCCCAGTCGGCGCCGCGCACGCCGATCTCCGCGCGCCCGTCGAGATCGAGATCGCCAGATCGCGAGGGCGCTGCCGGCGCCATCGCATCCAGCCCGAGCTCGAGCTGCGCGAGATTCGCGAAGACCGACGCGCGCAAGAACGGCAGATAGATGCCGCCGAACAAGCCGTGCCAATATCCGTCGTTGGCTTGGGATCGATGGAGCGCGCCGCGCAGATCGTCGCGCACTCGCGCGACCGGCGATGCGTGGAAGCGTCGCGAGCCCTCGAGCATGCGCTTGTGCATCCAGTTCGCTTCCGGGTAGCGGAGCAAGAAGTCTTTCCACGTGCCGCCGTGGAGCCACTCGTTCATCTCCTTGTACGACGTCGAGGGCGGATAGACCAGCCCGCGGCTGGCGTTTTCGCGATGGAACACGCCGAACGTCTGCGTCTCGATCCGCGGCGATGCTTCGATGCGCGAGAACAGCTCTTCTAACCATCCGCGCTCGTAGACCCATTCGTACGTGTCTGGCCAGATGCCGAATTTCTCGATGTCATCGAAGTAGATCGCGGCGCGCCCAGGCGCAGTGCGCTCAATAGCGGCGACGACATCCGCGGGCGGCGCGAATGGGATGAGGTAGCGCAGCTCTTCCGATATCGGAAAGATGTCCAACCGCTTCCCGCTTTCCTCGGTGGAGTAGTAACCGTCGAGCGCGCTCGTCACGCCCGCGCGCTGTACGTGCGAATCGTCGACGGCGACGAACCGAAGGCCCGCGCGGTGCAGTGATCCCACGATCGTCGATTCCCAGATCCGTTCGGTGAGCCACGCGCCGCGCGGGCGCGCGCCGAACGCGGATTCGAGACGCGCGTTCATCGCGCGCAGTTGATCGAGCCGGTCGCGCTGCGGGATGACGGCGAGGATCGGCTCGGTGTCACCGCCCCCGATCATCTCGATCTGGCCGGCGTGGACCATTCGCGCGATGCGGGCGACGTCGCCGGCAAAAGCGCCCTGCAGATAGCCGAGGAGCCAGCCGCTCACGTGCAGGCTGATGCGCAGTTGCGGATGCCGCTCGACCGCTTCGAGAAACGGACGGTAGCAGCGTGCGAGCGCGTCGTCTATGACGCTTTGGAAATTGCCGACCGGCTGGTGCGCGTGCACACCGAACAGCAAGCGCACCGCACCGCTCACGCCGGGTCCGCTTGCCACACCTGGCGCATGACGCCGTCGTATACGGGAGCACCGGTGCCGATGCTGACCGGTTTTTGCAGCTGCGCCGGTGCAGGGAGTCCCAGCGCGCTGTAGAGATCGCGCAGATGGCGACGGAACAGGCGCTCGAAGTCGCGGACCGGTGCCGGCGGATTGTATCCCCCGAACCACCAAAACCAGTCCGAGCTCTCGCAGCGCCGCAGCAGCATTTCGGCGCGCGCCTGGCCCGCTTCGTCAAGCGCGCCGGATGCGATCGTGGCGTCGTACGCGCGCTTCGCGTCGGACAGGAGATCCCAGCCGCGGTTCTTGTCGGGGTCGCCGACCCACGTTTCGAAGGTGCCGAACACCCAGCTGCCCGCGACGATGCGGTCCAGCTGCGGCAGTTCTGGGATTCGCGCGAGCGCGTCCGAGAAGGTCGTCAAGCGCAGCCTTTCGTGCGAACCGAGACGCCGATACAGCGCATTGAGGAATTCGAATGCGTTCTGCGCGTAATGCTCCCACGCGTTCTCGCCGTCGAGGATAATCGTGACCACGCGCGCACGGTCGTGCTGCGTCTTCGCCGCGATAGACTCAAGCGTGCGCGTCAAGTCGTCCACCGCATCGCCGGCGTTCCAGGGCGCGTACACGAAGCCGATGCGGTCTGAGAGGTCGTCGTCGCGGAAGAAGCACGCGATCGGACCGGCGTCCGTCTGGACCGCGTAGGGCGTGTACAGGTAACGCGCCCGCTCGCCGGCGCCGGAATCGCCGGTTCGCACGCTGTTCGCGAGCACGACTTCGCCGCTCGCGGCCCATACGAAACCGTTGCGCCGCAGCGCCTCAAGCGCTCGCACGGAGATGCCGCCCTCCGACGGCCAACAGCCGGCCGGCGCGACGCCGAAACGGGCAGCGTGCGCAGCGCGCGCGCTCGCGAGCTGCGCGTCGACCCGCTGCGGCCCGCCCGGATACGACGCGCTCGGCAGCGGCGTTTGCGGCCGCGACTCGCGCGCGGTGGCGAAGTCGATCAGCAATGGCAGGATCGGATGCGAATACGGCGTCGTGCACAGCTCGATGCGACCTGCATGCGCCAAGGCCCGATAGCGCGCCCCAATATCGCTGACGAGGTCGCCGATGAGCGCGAGGAGCGTCGCGCGATCGGACGCGTCGAATCCTCCGGCTTTGCTGATGAGCGCGTGCACGCGCCGGTCGTCGCGGCGCGTCGCTTCGCCGAACCAGACCAGGTGATACCAAACTAGCGTGTCCACGAGGTCGGCGGGCGACAGCGGCGCGCCGCCCCACGCCGCCGTCTCAGCGAGGTGGAACAACCGCTCGTAGGACGGGTAGCGCCGAACCATGCGTTCGTAGTTCGCGCGGCACAGCATGTAGGAAAGGTTGCGGCGTGCTTCCGGCGCGTCGGCATCGCCGCGTTGCAGCGCCCGCAAGAGCGGATCGCGAAACGCTCCGTCGGCGAACTGCGCCGCGTAATCGTCGAGCTGTTCGAGCAGCAGAGGAGAGAGGCTGACGCTCGCGCGGGCGCCCTCGACGTGCTCGAGGTGCCACGCCATGTCCGCGTAATCTTTGATCGCGTGCAGATACACCCACGGCTCGCGGTACTCGCCGTCCGCCGTGCGGTAGCTGGGCTGATGCATGTGCCAGCACAGCACGACGTCGAGCGGCTCGCGCGCGCGGTCAGCCGGCGTGATGCACTTGCTGCCCTAGCATCTCGGGCGTGATCAGCGTGATGCCTTTCTCCGTGCGGTAGAAACGGCGCGCGTCCTCCAGCGGGTCTTCCCCGACGACCATGCCTTCGGGGACGTTGCAAAGCTTATCCACGACCGCGCGCCGCAGGCGGCAATGGCGGTTGATCGTCACGTTCGGCAGGATGACGCAGTCTTCGACCTTGCTGTACGAATGCGCGCGCACGCTCGTGAAGATGAGCGAGCGCCGCACGCTCGAGCCGGAGATGATGCTGCCGCCCGATACGAGTGAGTCGGTCGCGGAGCCGCGCCGGCCTTCTTGGTCGAGCACGAACTTCGCGGGCGGCACCTGCTCCTGGTAGGTCCAGATCGGCCACGACGCGTCGTACAGGTTGAGACTCGGGAGGATCGAGATGAGGTCGTTGTTCGCCTCCCAATAGGCGTCGACCGTTCCGACGTCGCGCCAGTACGGTTCTTCACCCTCGCGCGTCCCGACGCAGCTGTTGGCGAACGGGTGCGCGACGACTTTGCAGCGCGTCACGAGCGCGGGGATGAGATCGCGGCCGAAATCGTGCGTCGAATCGCTGCGCGCCAAGTCGGCCGCCAGCTCCTCATAGAGGAACGATGCGTTGAACACGTAGATGCCCATGCTGGCGAGCGTCATGTCGGGCCGGCCCGGGATGGCGGCGGGCGACGCCGACTTCTCCGCGAACGACGTGATGCGTCCATACGCGTCGGCCGTCATCGTCCCCAATCCGGCCGCCGCAGCGACGGGCACGGCGACCGCGCCGAGGGTCACGTCCGCCTTGGCGGAGACGTGGTCGACCAGCATCTTGCCGTAGTCCATCTTATATATATGATCGCCGGCGAGCACGAGGACGTACTCGGGGCGATGCGCCCGGATGATGTCGAGGTTCTGGTAAACGGCGTCGGCCGTGCCGCGGTACCAGGATTCCTCGATGCGCTGCGAGGCCGGCATCAACTCGATCTCCTCGCCGAACTCACCGTGCAGGAAACTCCAACCGCGCTGCAAGTGCCGGATGAGCGAGTGCGCCTTGTACTGCGTGATCACGCCGACGCGCCGAATCCCTGAGTTGATGCAATTGGAGAGCGGGAAGTCGATGATGCGGAACTTGCCGCCGAACGGCACGGCCGGCTTGGCGCGCCATTCGGTGAGCTGCATGAGCCGCGAGCCGCGGCCGCCCGCCAGCACGAGCGCCAACGTCGCTTTCGTGAGCAGGCTGACGAAGCGCGGCTGCACGGATTGAACCATCGTAGCGTTGTTCCCGGAACGGAGCGGGTTCGGCCTTTTGGCGCCGGGACTATTGAACCGGTCTTACGACGCCGCGGTCGGCGTCGCCGAGAATCCTGTACACAGCGACCGCGAGTAATGCACCCGCCAGCGGAGCGACTACATAGATCCATTGATCGTGCCAGATACCGGCGATACATGCAGGTCCGAGCGAACGCGCTGGGTTCATCGACGCGCCGGAAATCGGCCCGCCAAAAATCGCGTCAAGTGCGATGGCGCTTCCGATCGCGATGCCCGCAAAACCCTTCGTCGCCCGACCATGAACCGCGGAGCCCATGACGACGATCACGAGTAGGGACGTCATCGCGAGCTCGAGCACAAACGACGTGCTCACCGAGCTGGCGGGAAGCGTCACGCCTGCTGAAGCGGCCGAGCCGAACATCAAACGTATCAGGATGCTCGCCGCGATGGCGCCCAGGATTTGCGAGATGACATACCACGCCACGCGCTCTCCTGGAAACGCTCGCGCGACCCAGAAACCAAGCGTAACCGCCGGGTTGAAATGCGCTCCGGAAACGTGCCCCAATGCGTACACGAGCGCGGCGACCACCAACCCAAAGACCAGCGAAACTCCGACGTGCGTCACCGTATGAGTCAATGCGTCGACGGCGAGGGCTCCCGTGCCTGCGAATACGAGAAAGAACGTTCCGATGAACTCGGCGACCAGCGCCTCACGCACCTACGTCAGCTGCTTGGCTTGTGCAAGATCCGCGAGCAACCCATCGACGCGCCGCGCGATGTCGTCGCGGATGCGACGGACCGTTGTGAGATCTTTCCCAGCCGGGTCTTCCACATCCCAGTCCAGGTAGCGTTTGCCGGGGTAGATCGGACACGCATCGCCGCAGCCCATCGTGATCACGGCGTCGGCGGCGCGTACCACGTCATCCGTCAATGGTTTCGGATACTCTTTGCTGAGATCGAGGCCCACCTCCGACATCGCGGCGACGACCGTCGGGTTGACTTCATCACCTGGCGCGCTTCCCGCTGAGCGCACGTGGACTTTGACTTTCGCCCTCGCGTCGAGCAGCGCAGCGGCCATTTGGCTGCGGCCCGCGTTGTGCGTACAGACGAAGAGCACTTCGGGCACGACCGATGCGGCGTGATCGATACGCGTCTTTTCGCGGTCAGATTTCATCGGCGATCCCCTGCGCGGATTGGCAGCAGGCCGATTCGTCGCCGGTTTCGCGGCAGCAGGACATGTCGTTGCTTTCACGATCTTCGGACTCGGCCATGACGTAGTACGTCTCCCAGCGCCTCCCGTCGGGGTCCGTGGCCCAGATCTTATCCTGCACCGCATAGCAGCACGTCTCGCCGCTCTCGATGTCGACCGGCAGCCCCGCTGCTTTCAGGCGATCGATCGCGTGGCTGACGAGTTCACGGGATTCGACGGCGATGCCATAGTGTTCGCCCGCACTGGATGACGCGCGTGGATTCAGCCCAAGAGCCAACTCGAGACCCGGGTTCTCGAGGAGAAACAGGGCGTAATCGCGATAATGCTTCGCCGGATCAGCGTTCAGCAACGTGCGATAGAACGCCACGCTTGCATCGAGGTCGCGCGTCGCGAAACTTACATGCATCTTCATGCGGCAATCCTCTTGAGCACCAGGGTGTCCAACGCCGCCTCAAGGCGTTGATCGAAATCGGCCGCGAGGCTGTAGTAAACCCATGTTCCACGGCGCTCGCACGTCACGAGCCCCGCTTCTCGAAGCACCGCGAGATGGTGCGAGACAGCGGGCTGTCGCAAGGGAAGCGCGGCTGTGAAATCGCACACGCAGACCTCGTGTTTTGAACGCACGAGCGTCGCCACGATACGCAGGCGGTGCTCGTCAGCGAGCGCCCTGAACAACGATGCCTCCGCACTGCGGTCGCGTCGGTCCACTCTGGCCCTCGGGCAGGTTCTTTGTATCGACATCTTTCGATATAATAGCAGCCCGCATCCGCAGAAGTCAACGACGCGTAAAAGGGTCATGCGGCAATTCAGAGGCGCTTGCCCGGCGCGGCGGGAATGGGCCGGGAAACTACATGGCAGCTCTAGACGCTCCGCTCACCGCTGAGGAGGTCCGGCTCGCGGAGAGCCACGCGCGCGTCGTCCGCTGGCGTCGTTGGGGGACGTACTTGAGCCAGCGGCAATGGGGTACGGTGCGCGAGGACTACAGTCCCGACGGCGACGCCTGGGGGTTCTTCCCGTTCGACGACGCGCATGCGCGCGCGTACCGCTGGGGCGAAGACGGCCTGCTCGGCTTGAGCGATGACCACCAACAGCTGTGCTTCGCGCTCGCGCTCTGGAATGGGGTCGACGAATGCCTCAAAGAGCGGCTCTTCGGGCTCTCCAATCCGCAAGGCAATCACGGCGAGGACGTCAAGGAGTGCTACTACTACCTCGACAACACGCCG
>JAFAHD010000052.1 GCA_019237415.1 Vulcanimicrobiota bacterium | reverse complement strand
TACGCCGCCGTGTCGGTCTTCACGCCGACGATTCCGGGCCCGCTCAAGACGGGGATCAACGCGACGTACACGATTGGACAGACCTACCTGAGCTTTCCCAACATCGTGCAAGAACAGAACACGGTCGCCACGATCAGCCGGCGCCTGTCGCGCTCGCTCATTCTCATCGCATCGGACGCGGTGGACAGCGCGACCGCGCAAAACGCGCTCTCGATCGTCTCGCCGAATCAGGCGATGGGTGTCGTGCCGCTGCCCTCGTCGGGAAACGGCTTGCCCGTCGTGCTGGGCCCGTTCCTGCGCGCGACCAACCGCGCGTACGGCTTGACGAGCGTCTGGTCTCCCTCGACCAACTTTCAGTTCACCTTGGCCGCGACGCAGTCGAACTACTCGCCGGAGCAGATCCCGCTCGTGTCCGGTCCGCCGCGCTATCAGCTCAGCGGCGACGTGCGCGTGCGCATCACGCGCGTGCTCTTCCTCGACGCGCAGCGTGCGTACATCTTCAATTGGGGCGGTCAGCTATGGTCGCCGCACTTCCAGTTCCTGATCACGTCGCAATGAGAGTTGTAGTAGCGCGTTTTCTAAACGCGCATAAACGATCTGTAGTAGCGCGATCTTTGATCGCTCACGTTTTCCTCGCGCTCGCGCTTATCGTTCCGGCGACCGTCGCGGCGCTGCCGACGCCGATCCCGCAGGCGTCGCAGACGCCGCCGCCCGATATCGCCGCGCCCTCGCCGACGCCATTGCCGCTGCTCGTCAACGGCCAGGTCATCGACATCGAGCGCGGCTTCATCGTGTTCACGAGCGGCGACGCGCTGCGCCTCGCGCCGAGCGCCGCGATGCTCGACGACGCAAGCGGCGCAACGCTGACGTCGATTCCGGGACCGGGGATCTATGCGGCGGCCACGCTCGACACGGCCAGCGGCCTTGTGGTGTCCGTGCGTTTTTCTCACAAACCGCTGACCGCAGGAACGGCCATCACCCAGATCCCGCGCCAGTATGTCGTGCAAGCGTCCTCGCCGCAGCCGAATCCGGAACTGGCGCCGCCGCCGGCGAAATACCACAGCTTGAGCGGCGAGACGCTGGTGCGCATTCTTGTCGAGGTGCCGCCAGATACGCCGTTCACCGACGACGTGTTCATGACGACGGACACCGGCGGTTGGAATCCGCAAGCCGTGAAGATGCTGCGCCAAGACGCGCTCCACTTCTTCATCGAGCTGAGCCTGCGAACGGGCAGCGAGTTCCATTACCTGTTCACGCGCGGTTCGTGGAACAGCTCGGAGCGCGATCGCAACGGTTTGGAGCGCACGCCGCGCGACCTGCTCGTTGAAGGCAGCGACCTGCTCAGCATCGACACGACGGTCTATCGCTGGGCCGACCTGCCCTAAGCGCGAGAGCCAGCGCGCGTCGCGCGCGTGCGAAAGTCTTCGATTGTCGCGCGCAAGCCCTCGTCGAGCGAGACGCGCGGCTCCCAGCCGAGCAGTTCGCGCGCGCGGCTGATGTCGGGGCGCCTGCGCCCTGGATCGTCTGCCGGCATCGGACTTCGCTCGATGGCAAGCGGCACGCCGAGCATCTCACTGATCTTCGCCGCGAGCTGGCCGATGGTGAGTTCTTGGGGGTTGCCGAGATTGACCACCACGCCGCGCGTCTTGTCAGACGCGGCGCAGCGGACGATGCCGTCCACTAGGTCCGAGACGTAGCAGAATGAGCGCGTCTGCGATCCGTCGCCATAGATGGTGAGCGCGTTGCCCGCAAGCGCCTGGCCGATGAAGTTCGGGATGACGCGCCCGTCGTCGGCGCGCATGCGCGGCCCGTACGTGTTGAAGATGCGCACGATGCGCGCGTCGAGCTCGAGCGAGCGCACGTACGACGTGACGAGCGCTTCGCCAAAACGTTTTGACTCGTCGTAACAAGCGCGCGGGCCGATGGGATTGACGTTGCCCCAATACGATTCAGGCTGCGGGTGCTCGAGCGGATCGCCGTACACCTCGGAGGTCGACGCATACAGAAGCCGCGCCGACCACGCGCTTGCCGCCTGCGCGCAATGCCAGGTCCCGAGGCTGTTGGCCGCCATCGTTTCGAGCGGCGCCTTCGCATAGTCGACCGGGCTCGCCGGCGACGCGCAGTGCACGATGAGATCGGCCCGCAGCGCCGCGGCCCCGAGATCGAAGCCCTCGGCCGCGACGTCGGCGACGAGGAATGAAAAGTCCGATGAGGGGCGCGCCGCCTCGAGATTGCGCGGATCGCCGGTGAGCAGATTGTCGATTCCGACGACGATGTGGCCGTCGGCGAGGTAGCGATCGACGAGATGGGAGCCGACAAACCCGGCTGCTCCGGTGACGATGATCCTCAAGGCGCGACGGCGCGCGCGGTCGCCGGCGCGCGGCGTCCGATGCCCGCGTACGTGAATCCCGCCGCGCTGACTTTGCGAGGATCGTACAGGTCGCGCGCGTCGAACAGCACGTCGCCGCGCATCCGCCGGCGCAAGTCGCCGAGGTCGAGCTCCGTGTATTCGTTCCACGCGGTCGCCAGTACGAGCGCGTCCGCACCGGTGGCCACGTCGTATGGTCCGTCGACGAACGCGACAGCGTCGCCCAGCTCGGCAGCAGCGTTTGCGACTGCGACCGGATCGTGCGCCTGCACGCGCGCGCCTCGGCCGGCGAGCCCGCGAGCGAGCACGAGCGCAGGTGACTCGCGCACGTCGTCGGTTCCCGGTTTGAACGCAAGGCCGAGCACGCCGATCGTCTTGTGGTCGAGCCCATCAAGGAGCGTTGCCAGTCGTGAAATGACATGCTCGACTTGCGCCGCGTTGACGGCCAGCGCAGCGTCCAGCAAGCGCGTGCTGGCACCGGTGCGCGCGGCGATGCGGTGCAGCGCGAGCACGTCTTTCGGCAAGCACGAACCGCCGAAGCCGAGGCCGGGCTGCATGCAGGCGGCGCCGATGCGCGCGTCGGCGCCGACGCCGGTGACGACATCGCGCACGTCTGCGCCGACCAGGTCGCAGACGGCGGCGATCTCGTTGATGAACGAGATCTTGGCAGCCAAGAACGCGTTGGATGTGAGCTTGATCATCTCGGCGGTGCGCGGATCGGTCACGATGATCGGGGCGCCGAAGGGTGCGTACAGATCGCGCAACACCGCTTCGGCCCCCGGATGATCGACGCCGATCACGATGCGGTCAGGGTGCATGAAATCCGCGACCGCGGAACCCTCGCGCATGAACTCCGGATTGGAAACGACGGTGACCGCGTGATCCGCGGCCTTCGCCTCTTCGATGAGCGAGTGGACGAGGTCGGCGGTCTGCACCGGCACGGTGGACTTGTTGACCACGATCTTCGGACCGTCGAGCGCTGCGGCGATGTCGAGCGCAGCTTGACGGACATGGCGCAGATCGAGGTGGCCTTCATCGGTCGTCGGCGTGCCCACCGCGATCACGACGATGTCGCGCTCGAGAATTCCGGCGGGCAGATCCGTGGTGAACGCAAGCCGGCCGGCTTGTCGATTGCGCTGCGCGAGCTCGTCGAGCCCGGGTTCGAAGAACGGCGACCGGCCGAGCTGGAGCGTCGCGATCTTCGCGGCATCCACATCGATGCACGCGACGTCGTTGCCGAGCTCAGCCAGACACGCGCCGGCGACCAGGCCGACGTAGCCCGTTCCGATGACGGCGACACGGTGCATGCCGTCATGGTTCCGTGCGTCGCAGCCGTGCTCCCGCGGCGCGCACGTGCGCGGAATCCCCGCACTGCAGGGCTTGCCTTGGGCTGCGCGCCAACGATGCCTGCGGTGTCAAAGGTCAGCCGGGAATTCTACGTCGCCAACCAAGCCTACGCGCACGAGCTCGAGGCGATCGAACCGGCGGCATACGAACGCTATGTGGACGCGCTGGCGGCATCAGCGGCCCGAGGCCGCGTGCTGGACGTCGGATGCGGCACCGGCACCGCAGTCGGCATGTTGCGCGCGCGAGGTTGCGACGCGCACGGCTGCGACGTGTCGCCGGAATTCATCGGCCGCGCGGCGGCGAGAACGGGCGATGGGTTCGCGCTCATCGGTGCTGATGGCGCGCTCCCATACGCCGATGCGTCGTTTGACGCTGTCGGATCGTGCAACGTGCTCGAACACGTCGAAACACCGAGCGCGTTTCTCGACGAGCTGAACCGCGTGCTCAGACCTGGCGGCTCGCTTGTGCTCGCCACTCCGAACATGCTCTCGCTGACGTGGCCGCGACCGCGGCTGGGTATCGCAAACCTGTGGCGCATCCGGATGCTCAACGCGATGCTGCTCGCGCGCCGCGCGCTCGCAGCGCGCCCGACGCACGAGTTCGTCACGATCGAATGCCGCCTCGACATGGCCGATTTCCAACCGGACTACGACGCGATATGCCTGACCAACTATTTCGATGTGCGGCGTGCGCTGCTCGCGCGCGACCTCTCACTGCGCTCGTTCACCGCGACGCAACGCGTGCATCGCGGCATCGGCGGCCACCTGCTCGACGCCGTTTTCGCCTCGCCGCTCGGCTGGCTGTTGGGCGCCGTGTTCGTCGTGGCGTGCAAACCAATGGCAGCCGCTCACGGCCCGCGGTCGGCGTAGAGGTACATCGAGCCCTCCACGTGCACGACGAATCCCGCGGCGCGCAGCAGCTCGATCAGCTCGTCGCCGCGCGCATGATACTCCATGATGATGTGGCCGATCTTTCGCAATGCGGCGGGCGCAGTCGATCGTAGCGCCGAGTACTCACACCCCTCGCAGTCCATCTTCAGCAGCGCGACGGAGTCGAGCGGCGCGAGCACGTCCTGCAGCGCGACGATGCGCACAGGCACGGTGGCCGTATGCATGCGATTGAGCGGCGATTCGCCTGGGAACAGCGTCACCGACATCGAGTCGGCACCTTCCGGCGTCGCGGAAAGGCGAAGCTGCTGCGTCGCGCCGCCGACGCCGGCATCGTGGAACTCGACCTGCAAGCCGTTGAGCTCCGCATTTTCGCGCCCGAGCGCGCACATCTGCGGATCCGGCTCGTAGGCGATCACGCGCGCGCCTTGTTGCGCAAAGTATACGGCGGTATCGCCGATGTTCGCGCCCACGTCGATGACCGTCTTGCCGTCGACGTCGGGATGGTACCGATAGATCTGCACCACGAACGTGTCGTACAGCGTGCCGAGGTCGCTCCAGCCGCGCGCAGTTCTAATGTAGAAACGCTCGCCGCCGGGCAGGCGCACGAGATAGCGGCCGGCGAGCGCGCACGGCTCGAAGACCACATCACGGTAGTAGGACTGCAGGTTCTCCTGCGTGGGCGGCATCGAGCGGAAGCGAAGGTCGCGCGCCATCGCGCCGATCGAACCGGCGTCCGACGAGACGAAGCGGCGCCAGACGTGTGCGAGTCCGCGCTCGCGCAGCGCGTAGAGAGCCATCCCAGGTCGAGCGATCGCGGCGAGCGCGAGCGCTCCAGCGGCCTTGAGCTTAGCGAGCATGTGGCGGCGCGCCGTCCAGAAGCGATTCATACACGGCCGCATAGCGGTCGCCGATCGCGTGCCAGCTGTATTCGCGCTCGATGCGCTCGCGCGCCGCGGCCCCTTGACGCAAGCGCAGCTCACGGTCGGATGCGTAACGTCCGATCGCTGCAGCGAGCGCGGCGGCATCGTCAAACGGAACGAACGTACCGGTGACGCCGTCCTCGATGAACTCGATCGCGCCGTCGGTCCTCGTCGAGATGACCGGGAGTCCTGCGGCCATCGCCTCGAGCACCGCGGGCGGATGCGGATCCACTTGACTCATCGTCACGAACACATCGGCTTGCGCGAACACGTCGGGGATGCGATCGTTCGGCACGTGCCCGAGGAGTTGCACGGCGCTCTCAAGACCGAGCTGCGCCACAAGCGCACCGAGCGGTTCGCGCTCAGGCCCGTCTCCCGCGAGGATGAGCGTCGCATCGGTCCCGGCCGCGCGCGCGCGAGCGAGCGCGGCGAGAACGACATCGATGCGCTTACGCTTGATCAGGTACGCGACGCACGCGATGCGTAGCGGCCCGTCGCGCGCCGCGCGGTCGGGCACGGCAAAACGTTCGAGTCGCACGCCCGCCGGAATGATGTGGACCGGGACCCGCACGCCCGCTGCGAGGACGAATTCTTTCGCGGCGTCGTTCAGCGCGATGATCGCGTCCGCGCGGCGCAGCGTTGCCCGGCACAACGAGCGCAGCGGTCCCTCGAAAACGCCGAAATCCATTCCCTGCTTGGCGTCAGCCGCTGCCGGACCAGTCGGCGAAGCCGGTGCGAATCGCGCGCCTTCTTCGCCTAACGTCGAAACGCCGAGCATCGGCGGTTGCAACGGACCCATGACGATGCGCGTCGAGCGCGGCGGCCCGAACGGCGTGCCGCGTCCAAGGATCAGCGGATTGAAGGTGCGCGCGCTCCAGGGAAATGCGTGGTGGAGGATCGAGGGCGGAGCATCGCGGCACAGCGGCAGCGCGGTTCGCGTGTAGCGTGCGACGAAACGCGCTGCTTCTTTCGCCTCCAAGTAATTGACGCGCCGGGCGATGTCGACGGCGTGCACGCGAACGTTGTCGGGAAAGGACCCGTTCCGTAAATCGCAAAGGACGACATCCACTGTGCTGAATCGGTGCGCGGCTTCGCACACGATGTCGAACGCCCATTGCAGCTCGCTGCCGCCGACATCGTACCCGGTGATGTATTGCGCCGGCGCGAAGAGGATGGAATGACCGTTCAGCGGCACGGCTGGCTCATCGCGTCATGTGCGCTTGCGGCATTTTTCGCGCTGACCGCCGGCTCCAACGGGATCCCGGCGCTGCGCCACGATTGGTTCTGGCCGGCGCAATGGGGCGGCGCTCACGACGTCTTCCTCGCCGCGAGCAGCCCTTGGCAGACCCAAGGCATCGGCGGGCCTAACCCGTTCGTCAACAATTATCTGCTCGTCGCTCTGCTCGCTCCGCTCGAGGCGCTGTTCGGAGCGTACGGCGCGCTGCTCCTGTTCTTCTTCGGCGTCGCATGCGCGATCGTGCTCGCTGCGAGAAAGCTCGCGATCGCCGCCGGGGCACACGAAGCGCTGGCGATGGTCGCCGCAGGCTTTGCGCTCTTCAATCCCTGGACGTACTCGGAGCTGATCGCGGGGCACGGCGCGATGTTGGTCGCGTATGCGGCGACGATGGCGCTGATCGCAGAGTCGCTGGCCGAAGTG
Source organism: Vulcanimicrobiota bacterium (assembly GCA_019237415.1). Taxonomy (GTDB): domain Bacteria; phylum Vulcanimicrobiota; class Vulcanimicrobiia; order Eremiobacterales; family Eremiobacteraceae; genus JAFAHD01. The sequence goes on along the minus strand of JAFAHD010000052.1, from coordinate 16,945 downwards.
CCGAACGCGTTCGTGTGCGCGACCGCGGTCGCGTTCACGCTGCCGCAGCTGCAGTTCTTCGTGCCGGCCTTGATCGCCGCCGCACTGCTCGCGACACGGCGGATGTGGCTGCCGTTGGCCACATGGGCGGCTGCCGGCGCAGCGAGTTTCATCGCCGTGGCGCTGTCGGGGCAGGCGCTCGCGCGCACGCCGGTCACCGCGGCATGGGAACAGACGCAGTCGCTCGCGCCGGGCAAGGCCCTGCTGTTGTCCGGATACTTCGCACGCTACGCGGACGGCTACGATCATTACGGCGCTTTGGCAGTGGCGTGCATCGCGATCATAGCGCTCATCGGCGGTCTGCAAGCCGCGCGATCGCGCGTCATCGCGGTCACTGCGGTCGCGACCGCGCTCGTCCTCATCGCCGCGATGGGCGTACGCGGGCCGCTCGGTGCGTCGCTGCCGGGGCTTATCGAGCGCTTCCCTGCGCTCGGCCTGTATCGAGAACTCTACGATCTCATCGGGTATGCCGTCATCGGCTATTCGATCTTGGCGGTGTCGGCCGCGGCGCGGTACCGGGTGCTCGCCTTCGCCTTCGGCGCCGCGGCGCTCGCGCTCGCGCTGCTCTGGACGTGGCATTCGCCGACCCGTTTTTGGGTCGATCGGCGCACGTTGCCTGTCGTGCCCGACGTCGCCGCGCCGAACACGCGCATCGCATTGCTGCCTGCGTTTCAGCCGTTGAGTTACAACGGAAAGTATTCGGGCCTCGATCCCGATGCGTATCTGCGCGCGGATGGGATCAACGCACTGAATGAGGCGGTTCCCACGTGGCCGGCCGATGCGGCGCTCGCGGCATACTCGCAAAGCCACGACGATCGCGCGTTAGCGGCGCTGGGCGTTTCCGAAGTGGTCCAGCGGCCTTGGTACGAAACCACTGCGCGCGAGTTCGCAGAACAGATCGCGTTGCCGATACGAACGCCAGAAGCGGCCACCGCTCTGGCGGTCAAGCAGATCTCGGCCACGCCCGTGTTGAGTCTGATCCGCAAACCCCCTATCGTCTCCATCGCGGATCGCATCGGTGCCGGAGGCTTGTTTTTCGGAGACGCATTGACCGCGGTTGGACTCGCGCCGCTCGAGCTGAAGCCGCGTGCCGTGCGAGCGCCGCATGGCGCGGTGCACGCGAGCGATGGCTGGGTCGATGCACGCCTCGCCTTTGCGACGGCTCCAGAACTTGCGCAGCCGTTCGGCGGCGCGCTGACGACCTCGAGATCAGCATCGCTCGCTTTGCCGGGCGGCGGCCAGATGCTGCTCGTCTACGTACGCGGGCGGCTGTTGACCGGCGACGCTCGTGTCCTAAGCGGTTCGACGAAACGATTGGCGTGGATCGATTTGCCGCCGCGCGTCGACTCGGTGCGCTGCGACGGCGTTTGTGAAGTCGTGCTGCAGGGCGACGTTCCGAGCGGGGTGCAAGAAAATGCGACCGACCAGCCGCTGCGAGCCGATCCGGTCGCACACGACGATATCGGCTCGTGGTTCGTCACGGCGACGCTGCCACCGGGGCCGAAAGACGCGCTCCGATACAATGTTCGCTATGACGTGCACTGGCAATGCTGGGGATGTCCGCTCGGAACGTACCACATTCCGATCGACGCCACGGTCAACGGTTGGCTGCTGCCAGCGCGAACCGCGTCGACGTCGATCCGCTTGGTCGAAAGCGCCGCGTTATGGGAGACGATCGCGCAGATCTTCGGCCTTGTTTGGATCGCGTGGGTCGTCATCGGTGCGGTGCGAGCGTCCGTGCACCGGGCACGAGGCATGCCGCAAGCAGCGTGAAGAACGCGATGACGGCCGCGAAATCCGCGACCCCTTCGTTGCCGAGAAGATGCGCGGAGATCGCGCCGGCCAAGAATAGTGCTGCCGCAATCGCGAAGAGCTGTCTCATCGGCTCCTCCGCCATAACCACACGAGCGCGATCGCGCTCAGCACGCCGAACGCGAATTGCACGATCACCAAACTGTTGACGGCCACGAAAAGCCCAGCGCGCTCCGCGTACCAGCCGTTGCGCCAGCCGTCGACCTCAACATGCGGCAGCACGCGTGGGCCGGGCGAAAACATCAAGGCGAACCACGTCGGGTGATAGGCTTGGCGGATGATGATCAAACGCGGCACCTCGTCGGCGATACGTGCCGCGTAGAATCCGCCGAACTGCAGGGCGATCGAAACGTCCGCCTCGTCCAATTGCGCTTGCGGTGCAGCCCCGATCGCAAGGTTCGAGATGTCTGCCGCTGTGGAAGCGATGCTGATGTGCGCGTTGCCGCTCGGGAGGTCGATTACGATCGGTGCAGAGCCGCTCGCCGGAAGCACGTGCCGCCGCGCGCCGAACGCGCCCGCGACCCGGACGGCAACCGGCCGTTCCATTCGCGACGAGAGCGCAAAGGTCGCAAACGGCGCGACGCCGGTCTGCTCGCCGCCCGGTCCGGTGACGAGCCACAGCGACGTGATCTCGACATGCGCGACGGCATCCGCATCGAGCGTTCGTCCGATGCCCTCGAAGCACTGGCGCACGGTCTCGCGCAGGTCGACGGGAAAGCCGTCGTCGATGCGCTCGGCGCATTGATACTTCGCGCCGCGAAGGTTCAGTCCGATGACCCACGCGGATGGATGCCCGGGCTCGCCCGGGGCCGGCTCCAACAGCAACGTCGCTCCGTTTTTGAGCTGCAAGCGCGTCGTGAAGCCGAGCGGACGCATCGCGCGGGCGACGCTCGTCGGCGCCGGTCGCGATTCGGCGACGATATGCTTGAACTCGAGTTGCCCTTCATATGGCTCGAACGCACCACCGACAAATCTGCGCGGCGGCAGCAGCGCTGCGTACGACGCCAAGGGGTACGAACTTCTCGACGCTACCAGCTCGTTTCGCCCGGGCAGCAGGCGGACGCCAGGGATGCGCAGCCAAATGGGGGTCGCGCTCGCCACGACGTGGATGCGATCCATATCGCGTCCGTTGACGGTGAGCGTGTAATCGGCGGCGCGACGCGGCCGCACGCCGATGTCGACCTCGCAATGCACGATTCGCGCTGACGGAACGACGACCTCGAGGTACAGCTCGCCGCGCTCTCGGGCGACGCGGCCGACGAGCCGTGGGATAGGCAAGCCGTCGTCGCCGCGTATGAGCTGAAGCTGCCCGTATGTGTTCGTCTCCGTGCTGTTAGGGGTTTTGTCGACCGCGTACGCCGCTCGCAGCTGCGATCGATATTGACCGGCGACGATCGATCCGGAAGCCGGCCCGAGCACGCTGCGCCAAATCAAGCGATCGCTCGCCTGCCGGTTGGGTGCTTGCAGTTCGGTGAGACGCACGGCGCCGTCGAGCATCTTCGAGGGCGTGACTCGCGGCACGCGTTCCGCAAGTGCTCGGAGCTCCAGCTGATCGCCCGGCTCGATCGGCGTCGCATCTTCTCCGATCACTGCGAACGCCGTGCTCAGAGGCCCCGAGGGGGGCGCTCCCAGATCGTAGAGATCCAGCGCTCCAAACCGCTCGACAGGGTATTCAGCGAAGGTCGCCTGGGCCTGACGAGATGAGAACGGAAAACCGGTGCTGAGCAGCACGTCGTTTCGGTAGATCACATATCGAATGCCGAGATCGCGAAGCGCAGGGGCGACGAGAGGCGATCCTGCGTCGAGCATGCTTGCGAGCTTGCGCTCGATGGAGAGTTGCGCGTGCGGAAGGACATAACCGCGCGTGGCGCCCGGCAGCAACACGTTGCGATGGAGCAAGTCGCGAGCAAGGGTGTCGGCACCGTAAAAGCCCCATGAGTATTCCGCGTACTGCGTGGGATCGGCGGGCAGGACGAACGCGCCCCCGGGCGGAGCCCGATTGATCCGGCGCGCTATGTCGAACCAGTATGCCGGTACTCGCACGTGCATCGCCGGCTCGAAGCCTGACGATTCGTGGAAAACCGCGCCGGTGATGACCGCGAGGTTACTGACGATCAGTCCACCGATGGCTGCGCCTGACAGCAAACGCTTCAGCGGCAGGTTGCGAAACATCTCCGGCGCCGACTCGAGCGCGATTCCCAGGCATAACGCCGCGCAGAGGGCCGCCACGATCGTCAGCCCGGCGGGCTCGATGAACAAGAACATGCCTGGGATCTTGAAAAACCAAAGATTGAGGACCTCGAACGGCGGATGCGTTCCTTTTGCGAGGAAGAGCAAGAACAGCGCGAGCGCACCGCAGAAGCGGACGATGCGCAACGACCGGCCGCTCGCGAAGAGCAGACCCGCAATGACGCCGCCGATCAGCGTGAACGTCGAGAGGTAAAGGGGCGCCGAACGGTCGGAAACGCCGCTCCAAGGGAAGTAATCCAAAAATCGCCACGTCCAACTTGCGGTCCACCGCATCTCATTGAGCAAGCTCGCATTTCCGAAGATCCAGCCGTTTTGCGACGCATTGGTGACCCGTGTGACGTCGCCGGAGAAATACGAGATCGCGCTTGGCAGCGCCCACCAGAGGCTTGCGACCGAGGCGATGACGAGCGTCTTGAGCGCCCACAGCGCGTATTCGCGCGCGTCTGCCGCGAGACGCATCGGGAGAAACGCCCATGCGAGGCAGCCAAGGGCCATTGCCAGGATGATCTGCGGCGTCGTCGCGAGTTGCGCTCCGACGACGGCGGCGATCGCCGCGATCCACAAACGCGCACGCGGGCGGCGCGCAGGGTCGACGGCCACGAACAGCGCGTTGAAAAGCCAGGGCGTAGCGGCCGCCATCATGTCAAATGAAGGAAGAACGACGAGGTACGTGGGTCGCGCTGGGTTCAGCGTATACGCCCACGCCGCGATGCACGCGAACGGCGCTGTCAGCCCAACGGTGCGGCACAGACGAAAGGCGCCGAGCCAGCACAATCCGAGGATCAGGGCCGCGAGTATCACCTGTCCGTACGAGAGGCCGAATACCGCATTGAACGCCGCGTATATTAGCAGATAGAGCGCGACGCCGAAGCAGGCGTTCGTCTGCCCCACGTAGGCCGATCCGTCGGACCAGGCGGTGTTACATTTTGCGGCTTCGTTGAGCGGATCGAGCAGCGGAGAGCGGTCGCCCTGTGCGATGATGGTGCCGGGGTGCGCCCACGCAAGAGCGATGAGAAGGATCGCTCCCAATGACGCGACGATGAGCGTGCGCTCGCCGCGCGCCGGCGCGCGCGCGGGCAGCGACTCCGGTGCGCGAAGGGATTCGTCTTGCGCCGGCACAGTGGGCGAGGAGGTTCCGCTTCAAACGCGGTCAACTCCTTGACGATTGGATGCGCGAGCAGCTTCGGCGCGTGCTGCGCTTGCAGCAATATTCCGACGATCTGGGGGAGCGGCTCACCGCGCGCCACGAGCTGAGCGCTCGCCTCGCGGCGCAGCAGGGGCCCGCGCAGCGCGTGCTCGACGTCGGCTGCGCGACGGGCTGGTTCGAGTTCTTGTGCGATGGACGGCTCTCATCGGTGCTTGATGGCATCGACATCGGTGAGGACGCGTTGACACATGCGAGGCGAAATGCGCCGCACGCGCGTTACGCGGCCGCGTCGGTCATGGCGCTGCCGTTCGCGGATGGCACGTTCGACGGCGCGGTGATGTTCGAGGTGATCGAACACGTGCCGCCGCGCACGGAACTGGCCGCGTTACGCGAAGTCCGGCGCGTGCTCAAGCCCGGTGCGTGGTTCTTGCTCTCCACGCCGTTCGCGCATCCCGTTTCGTCGCTGCTCGATCCGGCGTGGTATTTCGGTCATCGCCATTACAGCCGTGCGCGCATCGTTTCGCTGCTCGAACAAGCGGATTTTCGCAGCACGCATACGATGGTGCGAGGCGGGCTGTGGGAGCTGAGCAGCGTCTTCGCGCTGTACGCGTTCAAATGGCTGCTCAAAGCGGAAGCGCCGCTCAAGGCCGCGTTCGAGCGGGGCCGCGCCGCCGAGTTCCTCGGCGAGCGCGACGGCATCGCGAACATCTTCGTCCAAGCGGTGGCGGCGTCGTGAACCCGCTCGTTTCGCTCATCGTCACGAGCAAGAATTCGGCCCGGACCATCGAGGCGTGCCTGCGCAGTGCGCGCGAGCAGCAGTACCAGCCCATCGAGCTGGTCGTCGTGGACAACGCATCGTCGGACGACACGCCGCAGATCGCGCGCCGCAATGCCGACATCGTGATCGACAAAGGGCCGGAACGCTCTGCGCAACGCAACGCCGGGATTGGCGCGGCGCGCGGAGAGTACGTCCTCGTGCTCGACGCCGACATGGTGCTCGAGCGCGATGTCGTCGCAGCGGCAGTCGAAGCGGCGCAGGGGGGAGCTGCGGTCGTCGCGATTCCGGAAGTTTCGTTCGGCCAGGGCTTTTGGTCGGCATGCAAGACGTTCGAGCGCGCGTTCTACGCGCGCGATCCCGTCGTTTCGGCCGGACGGTTCTTTTCGCGTCAAGCCGCGCTCGACGCGGGCGGGTACGATGAGACGCTGACCGGTCCGGAGGATTGGGATCTGTCGATGCGTCTTGCGGGGTCGACGCCCATCGCGTTTGCGCGCGCGCGCATCTTGCACGACGAAGGGCGGCAGACACTGCCAGATTTGTTCCGCAAGAAGTACTACTACGGCCGCAGCCTGCCCGCGTTCGTCCGCAAGCATGGTTCGGCGGCGCTCAAGCGCCTCAATCCGGCGCGCTCGTCGCTGATCGCCGGCATCGGTGAGATGTTCAAACACCCGCTGCTCGCGTGCGGCATGATCGTGATGAAATCGGTGGAGGCCGCCGGCGGTACGGCTGGCATGCTCGATGCCCGGCCGCGCGACATCAGCTCGATCTATCGAGCGACCGGCACGTAGGCGCGCGATGCGCGTCATCTTCCTGAATTGGCGCGATCGGACGCACCCGCGCAGCGGCGGCGCGGAAGTGCTCGCGCAGGGTTTGGCGACGCGCCTCGCGTCAGCCGGACACGACGTCACATTCTACTGCGCGCGCGTCGCCGGACAGCCGGACGATGCCGAGATCGACGGCGTCAAGGTGGTGCGTCGCGGCGGGCGCTACAGCGTCTATAGCCAGGCTCGCGCGTGGCTGCGCGCCGCGCGCCCAGCGTACGATCTCTTGATCGACCATATCAACACGGTTCCGTTCTTCACACCGCTGTACGACCGCACGCGTGCCGTCGCGCTCGTGCCACAACTCGCGCGCGACGTGTGGTGGTACGAAGTGCCGGCGCTCGTCGCACCGCTCGGGATGGCCGCCGAACGCGCCTACCATACCCTCTACCGGAACACGCCGGCGATCACGATCTCGCGCTCGACCAAAGAAGATCTGCGTCGCTTCGGCTGGCGCGCGCCGATCCGGGTCATCTCGATGCCGGTGGCGGCGGGCGGATCGGAGCTCTTGGACAAACATTCGCCGCCGGCGCTGCTATTCGTCGGACGTCTTACGCCGTCAAAACGCGTGGAGCAGGCGATCGACGCGTTCGCCGTCGTGCGCGCGCGCATTCCGGGTGCGACGTTGTGGATCGCCGGCAGCGCAGACGATACCCACTACGAGCGCATGCTGCACCAGCGAAGCCAACGCGTCGGCGGCGTGGAGTTCCTCGGCCACATCGATGATGTGCAGCGACGGCAGCGCATGGGCACAGCGGACATGCTCCTCGTGACGTCGGTCCGCGAAGGCTGGGGGCTCGTCGTCACTGAGGCGAACGCCGTCGGGACGCCCGCGGCCGGCTACGACGTTGCCGGTCTGCGCGACAGCATCAAGCCGGGTCAAGGCCTGCTCGTGCCGCCCGGCGATGCTCGTGCGCTCGGAACCGCGGTCGCCGACCTGCTGCTCGATCGCGGCGCGCTCGCGCACATGGCGGCGCGTGCGCGCGCCGACGCCGCGTACTACGGCTGGGACCGGACGTACGCGGAGTTCGTCGACGCGCTGCGCGCGTTGCGGCCCGACCTGAAGCTGTAGATCGTCAGCGCTGCTTGGCGCCGGTGAGCACCTTGATCTCTTGCCGCGGCGCCGGCCACTCTTCGTCGATCGAATCGTAGTAGCGCAAGATGTTGAGCCGGTAGAAGATCGCGAGCGTGTCTTGGGCGATGTCTTTGATGTCGCGCAGCCGTATGCGGTTAAAACGCCGCTGAAAGCTCAGGGTCACAGGAGCTTCGCGGATACGGTAGCCCAGCGAGTGCGCGACGACGAGCATCTCGATGTCCGCGGCGAAGCGTTTGACGAGCACCTTTGGGAAGACGCGCCGCAGCACGCGCGCCTTGAAGAGCTTCAATCCGGTCTGCGTGTCGCGCAGCGGCAATCCGAAGAGCACGCGCACGAGCGTATAGTAGCCCGTGGTGGCGATCCGGCGCGAGAGCGGATAGTTGACGTGAGAATCCGGATGGAGCTTGCTGCCGATGACAACGTCGGCATTCTCGCGCTCCATGATCTCGAAGAAGACCGGCAGCTGCGCGGGATGCAGATCCATGTCTGCGTCGAGGAAGACGATGTAGTCGCCGCTCGCGAGCGCCGTGCCGCGCATGACCGCGTTGCCCTTGCCCTCGTTGCGGTCGTAGCGCAGCACGTGGATGTTGGAAAAATGCTGCGCAAGCGATTCGCCCGCGACGCGGCCGGTCTCATCGCCGCTGCCGTCGTCGACGACGATGACCTCGAAGTCATACCCGAGCGCCGTGAGCGTGTCCACCGTCTCGCGCAGATTGCGCTCGATGTGCGGCGCTTCGTTGAAGGCGGGCATGACGACGCTGACTTTGCCGGGCAATCTGCTCACGCCCGATAGGTTCTCCGATGGAACGGCGTCCGCCCGCCCTCCGAACTGCGACGTCTACGAGATCCGATCGGCGAGCAGCAGCTTCCACTCGCGGAAGCGCACCGTGAAGCCGCTTTCCTCCAGCTTGCGGCGCAGCGGATCCGGCGAGCCGTGATACTCCATGAAGACGTGCTCGATCGTGCGCAGCTGACCGGTTGACAGGCTGAGCAGCGCCGGATACTCGCAGCCTTCGCAATCCATCTTGAGGAAGAACACCGGACCTATGCGCGCGAGCACATCGGCGAGCGGCACGACGTGGATCGACGCTCGCTCGCTCAGGATCGGTTCGTCGGGCACCTGCGTGTCAGGAAAGACCGTCATCGAGCACTGCGTCGCGCCGCGCGGCCCGATCGCCATCTCCAGCATGCAATCATCGCAGCCGATGCCGAGCTGGTGCACTTCGATGTCCAGTCCGTTGAGCGCGGCGTTGCGCACCGCGAGATCGCACAGCTCCTTGCTCGGCTCATAGGCGATGACGCGCGCACCTTTGCGCGCATAGTAGACCGATGTGTCACCCAGATTCGCACCGACGTCGAGCACCGTGCGCCCGTCGAGCGGCGGATGTTCGGCATACAGGTCCCGCACGAACGTCTCCTCGACGACGCGCATATCGGAGACGCAGACCGCTTTGCGTATCAAGAGCACCGGTCCGCCTCGCACGGTGACGCGGTAATGTTGCGCGTCCTCGTCAGCGACGTCGACCAAGCAGGGGTTGAAGAGATGCAGCAGATCCGCAAGCGTGTCGGGCGAGGAACGGACCTCGAGGCCGTGCACCATATCGTCGAGTTTCTCCGGCGTCGCGTGCACCAAGCGCTCGAGCACGAATCCGAAGCCGCGTTCGCGCAGCGCGAGCAACGGCAAGCGTGGATCCGCGACGCCACGGACGAACGCGCGCGCGATCGCTCCGGCTCTAGAGCTCATCCTGCTCTATCGTGCGTAGTATGACACCGTTGGAAGCCACCGCGCGCAGCTCGTGCAAGGTCAACGGCCGCGTCGGCACGATGCGATCGAAATACGGCACGGCCCAATGGAGGCGCGAGCGCTTCATCGCCAGCCGCGCGAGCGCGCCGGCCATGCGCAGCGATTGGCGGACGACGCGTAGGCGCGAGGTCGACCGGTCTCGCCACGCGATGGGGACCTCGACGATGCGCGCGCCGAGCCGCGCCAACGCCGCCAGCAAGTCGACGTCGAACGCGAAATTGGCCGTTTCGACCGCGGGCAGCACGCGCGCGAGCGCATCCGCCCGAAAGGCTTTGGCGCCGCATTGCGTGTCAGAGAAGGGCAATCGCGTGAGCGAGCGCGCGAGAAGATTGAAGACCCGGCTGGCCACGCGGCGGATCAACGGTTGCGGCGGATCGAGCGAGGCGCCGGGCATCCAACGGGAACCGATCGCCGCGTCGGCGTGAGCGAGCAGTCCGAATAGCCGTCGCATCTCAGCGGCTGAGGTCGAGCCGTCCGCGTCGACGAAGCCCACCAGCGGCGCCCGGGCGAGCATGAACCCTGCGCGCACCGCTCCACCCTTGCCGATCGGGTCGGTGATTTCCACGGCGCGCAGGCATGCGGCCGTGACGTTCCTGAGCGCATGCGCGGTGTCGTCCGTGCAATTGTTGAGCACGACGATGATCTCGCCATCGGCAAAGACCTCGGCGTACTCTTTCAACGTACGCTCAATTCGCCCGGCCTCATTGTGCGCCGGGATGATCACGGAGTGTCTGAACACAGGCGAGCGCGGTTCGCCGGGCGCGACGCCGGCCCTCCGGTGGGAATCTCAGGATTTCGGATTCCAAACGGGTGTCCGTCGACGGTTGCCCGAAGCGCGACGCCCGCAGCTCAAAGGGGGACCGGGTTGAACGTCAAGGCTGGATTCCAGTCAGCGCGTCAGCAAGTCCGCTTCATCCGTGAAGCGTGGCGCATCCAACGGCGGCACCGGATGCAGACGTTGGAAACGGTGATGGAGCTGAAGCGCAAGTACGAAGCCCCCTTGACGGGACACGTGCGCGTGTGGGATCTGCTCGCCCGCATGGCTGCCGTCATGGATCCAAGCGACACGAGCCTGTATGGGGTGAACCAGCAGACGCACGTCCTGCAAGTGCTCGAGGCGATGGAGCGGGATGGCGTGGGCGAGCACGACATGCTAGTGGCCGCGCTCGTCCACGACATCGGAAAGCTCCTTCTGCTGGAACGCGAAGAGCCGGAGAACGTCACCTGCATGAACGCGCCGATCGGGGAGTATTCACGCGGCGCCGGGCTGGATAACTGCGTCCTTCAATGGAATCACGATGAGTTCGCCTACTCGCGCCTCAACGGGAACGTACCAGATCACATCGCTTGGCTGATCCGATATCACAGCATCGACGTGGACCGGTGCGAACCGCTGATGGACGAGCGCGATCGCGAATACGCGACCCGTTACCTGCGGCCGTTCCAGAAATACGATCAGGGGTCGAAATCGGCGTTCCGGCTGCCTACGAAAACGCTCACCGACTACCGCGAATTGATCGAGACCCTATTCCCGAAACCGATCCTGTATTGATCGCTCCACGGTCGAACGGTGCAGGCCTCGCCGTGCTCGGCGCCGGGTTCACCGGGTTGTCTGTGGGTTTGCGCGCGCGATGCATGGTGTACGAGGCGGCCGATGCGCCCGGTGGGATCTGCCGCTCGTATCACATGCGCCCGGGCGGAAGCGTCAGGCTCACGCGCACGGCAGCCGACGGCGATTCGTACCGTTTCGAGATCGGCGGCGGCCACTGGATCTTCGGGGATGACCCCGCGCTGCTTCGCTTCCTGCGCGACTACGGATCCGTGCGCCGCTACGGACGGCGCTCGGCGGTCTTCTTGTGGCGCGCTCGGCGATACATCGAGTATCCGCTGCAGGATCATCTCGAGCAGCTCGAATCTGATGTCGCACGATCCGTCGCAGCGGAATTGGCGTCGATCGCACGTCAGGCTGTCGAATCTCCGCGCACGCAAAAGGAATGGAACAGCGCGCGCTTTGGCCCGACATTGTGCGCGCTTTTCTTCCACCCATTCAACGAGCGCTACACCGCCGGTCTCTACGACCGGATCGCGCCGCAGGATGCGTACAAATCGCCGGTTGGAAGCGCCCGAGGTTACAATGCGACGTTCGTCTATCCGCTCGACGGCTTGGACGTGCTTGCACGGCGGCTTGCACAGGGGTGCTGCATAGAATACGGTAGGCGTGCGGTTGCGATCGACCCATCCGCTCGTACCATCGCGTTCGCAGACGGAACTTCGCTACAATACCGGACCTTGATCTCAACGTTGCCGCTGAACCGCATGCTGGAGTTGACGGGCCTACACGTCACAACATCCGCGGACCCGCACACGGCGTCGCTTGTCCTGAACATCGGCGCGACTGCCGGTCCAGCACTGCCGGCCTATCATTGGGTCTACGTTCCCGACTCAGCATCCGGGTTTCATCGCGTCGGCATCTACAGCAATGTCGACCGAACCTTTCTGCCGCAGCGCGATGGGCATGGCGGGCGCCGCGTCGCGCTCTACGTCGAGCGTGCCTATCCGGGCGATGCCCCACCGCACCCGAGCGAACTCCACGCCTACGTGCAGGCGGCTACCAGAGAGTTGCGCGAGTGGGGCTTCATCGACTCGATTGAGGTCATCGACCCGAGCTGGATCGATATCGCATATACGTGGTCGTGGCCGGGCTCTTCATGGCGCGCGGAAGCGACCGAGAGACTCCAGGCACACGGCATCCAACAGGCCGGTCGGTTCGGCCGGTGGGTCTATCAGGGAATCGCGGATTCGATCCGCGAGGGCTTGACCATCGGTTCGGCGCTCAGCACGGGTTGAATCTCGATTGCGGCCGGAATGACAGGCGAGGACGACGGCTTTGTCAACAGGCCATCCAGCACGCCCCGCAGCGCCCAGGTCACAGCGTCCGGGGCAAGCCGCCGGGTCAACACGTACTTCGATACGGCACCGATATAGAGCGGCACCCTGACTAGTTTCTCAAGACGGCTTAGCGCTTCGCTGTGCAAGAGCATCCAGAGATAATTTCGAGCTAAGAAATAGAAGCGAGCGGGCTTGCGGCTGTAGACGCGCTGAGGCGTCGTGTTATGCCACGCGACGCTGCGGCGTGCGAGCACGCCAAAGTCGTGCCGGAGGATGCGCTGCGTGTACTCGGTGTCATCGACGAGCGTGAAGTAGTCTGGAATCGGGTATCCGTGCTTCGCGACCGCGGTCCTGTGCACGATCGCGGATACGAACGTGCAGACGCGAATGCTCTCGACGTCGGCAGCGAACGCCGCGCCGCGCGAACTGCGTTTTGGCTTGGGCATGTTGGCGGCAAGCGGCCGGCCGTCCAACCAGACTACACGGCTCGCGAGCAGTACGGGTTTTGAGGACGCCGGAGCCCGCTCGTATGCGTCGAGCAACTCGTGCAATGCGGTTGGTTCGGGGATCACGTCGTCGTCCATGAGCCACAGCCAGGTGAAGCCCGCTCGATACGCTCGCTCCATGCCGACGCAGAAGCCGCCCGCGCCGCCTGCATTGCTTGCCGGGGCGAGGTGGATGAGCCGCGAGACGACTGCAAGCCGCGATACCTCAAGGTCGCGTCGCGTACGTTCTGAAGCGCCATTGTCGATCAGAATGACATGGTCAACCGGCCTGGTCTGGCGATCGATCGCGCCGAGGCATTTCATCAGCTCGTCGGTACGGTTGTACGTGACGACGACGGCTGCGACGGTCGCGGAGCCTAGTGCGGGCGTTGGCCACCTCCCGGCTGCGCCCGGCTTCATCGTACTTGAGGGAACCCCTTGCGCAGACGCCAATTACGCGGTCTCTATGAACATCACCGTTGCCATCCTTGCCTATAACGAAGAGCAATCGATCGGACTACTGCTCGACACGATCTGCGCGACCAACGCGGATCCCCATCGCATCATCGAGGTGCTGGTCTACGACGACTGCTCGAACGACGCGACCGCGGAAATCGTCGATGCAGCATCGCGGGGCGACCTGCGCATCCGCCGCTTGGCCAGCGCGACGCGCAAGGGCACGATGGCGGGAATGGAGGCGCTCACGCGCGCCGCGCGCGGCGACGTGATGGTCAAGGTCGATGCGGACATCTTGCCGCTCGATGACGCGATCGCTCGCTTGGTCGACGCGATCGCGCGCGGAGCATCGCTCGCTGTAGGCTCTCGCGAAGCAGTGGTGGAGCGCCGCAATATCGCATCGCGCTCAGCTGAGTTCGCCGCAAGCGTTGTGGAGCGGCTCAAGGCAACTGCCTACACCGAGCACTATGCAGTCGGTCAACTCGCGGCGTATCGGACGTCAGCCATGCGCGGGCTTGCGTTCCCTACGCACCTCATCAGCGAAGACCGCTACATTTCGGGATCGATCGGTCTTGGCGGAGGAACGGCTGCATTCGAGCCGGCCGCGCGCTGCAAATTCCGCGTTCCACACACGTTTCGCGACTACTCGCGCCAGTCGCGTCGCATCCTCGAGGGACTGCGTCAACTCGAGACCATCGGCATCAAGCGCGCGCCGTTTCGCGTCGTGCTGCGCGCGCTCGTCGCAAGCGCATTGACGGATCCGATGAGCGCGCTGTGTTGGGCGTTCGCGTACGGCGCCTCCAGCCTCAGGCCCGCGCCCGCATACACGCAACCCTGGCCCGTTGCGACCACCACCAAAGGGAAAGTCGCCTAGGCTTCGGCGATCGCGACCGGGTCCTGGCGAACCGTACGCGTGCCCGTGGCGAGGCCGATGAGAAGACCCGCGGTGTACGCCGCGTGGTGCGCGACGAGCGCGAACGGGAGCAAAAGCCGCAGCCGCCAATCAAGCGGCCCGTCATGCGCTGACGACGCAGCGGCTATGAATGCGAACGCGGCGATTCCGGCGCACGGCAACATCGGCGCACCGAGCAATGGCGAGATCGCCAGTGCGAACGCGGCGAGCGTGAGCGCAGGCGGGCCCGCAAAAAGCGGTTTGCGCGAGCGCTGCTCGCCATTGCGCAAGAAACAGCCGCGCGAGCGGCCGACGTTGAAGATCTGCCACAGGTGTCCGGGGACGAACGCTCGCCGGTAATGATAGGCGCCCAAGCGCGGATCGTAGCGGATCATGCCGCCGCGGTCCGCCAGCCGCGCGCAGACGACGGTGTCCTCGCCGCCGTTCCAATTCGTCGCCCAGCCGCCCGCGGCGTCGAGCGCGCGGGCGCGCACGAAAAGATTGTGCGATGGAAAGTCGTCGCAATCGCGCGCTTCATCCGGCCAAAAGCGGAAGCGCAGTGGCCCGCTGCCCAGGCGCGACTGCAGCACCGCACTGCTCAACTGCTCCCAGAACGTCTGATCCGGCGGCGCAAGTCCCGGGCCGCCGGCGCCGGCCGCCTCGGCGTGCTCTTGAAGCACTCGCACCGCTTCGTGAAGCCAGTGCGGCGGCGGATACGCGTCGTCGTCGAGGTTCGCATACACATCCGCATCGGGAAGCGCGCGACGCACAATGTCGCGTTTGTACGCGGGGCTTGTCAGCGTCCCCGCGTTCGTCGCGATGTTGATGGCGTCGACGCCGTCCGGCAACGCGAACGGCTCGTCGCTGACCACGCAGATCGTCTTGGGCGCGTAGTCAAGCGCGGCGCACGCTTGCAAGCAGCGGTGCGTCCGCTCGTCGTGGCGCATCACAGGAATGACAATGACGAACTTGAGCGCGCCTCGTTGCGGCGCTGCGGTGCTCGTGCGCATTGGTCCGGCTCCTTAGGTCGCGCGACGGCTGGACCCTGCGCGGGTAGGCGCACCACGCCTGGCGTGCGAACCTCGACCTATGGCTCTGGTCCAGGACGCGCCGCCGGCCTCGAAACCCGTCATAGCGCCGCGCCAGGCGGTCGCCGCGTCGACACTCGCGGTCATGACGGCGACGCTCGCCAGCATGCTGCTTGGCTTCGCGCGCGAAGTCGTCAATGCCAAGTATTTCGGCGAGGCCTGGGAATACGACGCGTTCCTGGTCGCGGCGATCATTCCCACGCTGGTGTTCGGCGTCTTCAACGGCGCGCTCGTCAGCGCACTCGTGCCCGTGTTTTCGGAGTACTTCGCCGCCAAGCACGAAGAAGATGCATGGCGGCTCTCGAGCACCGTCATCAACGTCCTCTTCGTGCTGCTCCTGGCGGCCGCGGCGCTCGGCTGGATTCTGGCGCCGTGGATCGTGCGCATCGTCGCGATCGGTTTTCCACCGGACCATGCGGCAGAAACCGTGCGCATGACGCGCATCCTGATGCCGACCATCATCGCCACATCGATCGCGGGCGTCGTCCAAGCGGTGCTCAACGCGCAACAGCGTTATCGCGCCGCCGCGTTGCAAGGCATCGCACTCAACGTGCTCACGATCGTCGGCGTGCTCGTGCTCTTCAAACAGTATGGCATCTACGCGCTCGTCTTCGGCACCGCCGCAGGACTGTGGGCGCAGCTGCTCGTGCAGCTGCCGAGCTTGTTCCGCCGCTGGCGCTATCGGGCCGTCGTCGATCTCAAACACCCCGGCATCACCGCGCTGTTCGTCATCTTGGGCCCGATCGTCGTCGGCTCTGCGGTCGGGCAAGTCAACCTGCTCGTCGACAAGTACTTCGCGTCTTCGCTGCCGGCCGGCGCGATCGCCGCGATGAACTACGCCACCAAAGTCGTCGGCTTCCCGCAGCAGCTGTTCGCCGTCGCGATCGCGACGGTGATCTTCCCGATCCTCTCCGCGCAGTTCGCGACGCGCGAGATCACCGCGCTTCGCCAGACCGCTTCGACCGGCTTGCGGATGACGGCGCTCATCACCATTCCCGCCGCAGCGGGCCTGATCGTGCTCGCGCAGCCGATCTTGAGCGTGTTGTTCGAGCGCGGTGCGTTCACGTCGGGCGACGTCGTCCGGACGGCGGGCGCGATGCAGTACTACGCGATCGGGCTGCTCGGCATCGCCGCGAGCGTCGTGCTGACGCGCTGCTTCTTCGCGATGCGCGATTCGCGCACGCCGGTGATCGTCGCGATCGGCGTCATGGCGCAGAACATCGTGCTGTCCGCGCTGCTGGTGGGTCCGTACGGCGTCAACGGTTTGGCCGTCTCGAACTCGATCTCGTCGCTGAGCGAAGCGCTCGTCCTCTTCTATCTGCTGCACCGGCGCATCGGTCCGGTGGACGAAGGCGGTGACCTCATCGGTTCGTGCATCGTGCGCGTTG
>JAFAHD010000026.1 GCA_019237415.1 Vulcanimicrobiota bacterium | reverse complement strand
GCGGCGGGCGACCTCGTGCTCACCTCGGACGACGTCGCCGAAATAGACGCCGCGTTCCCGCTCAGCCGCCGCAGCGGCGTCCTTCCGACCGCTTAGAGCGCGCGCAGCTCGACGTTGCCCGCCGTCGTGCTCAGCTTGATCTGCACGCGGCCGTTGCCGATCGTCTGTGCGAGTGTTGCGCCCGCGTAGCCCTGGCTCGGCGTTTGGCCGAGATCGCTGTCGATCGAACCCGCGACCGTCGAGGCGGCGATCGTCGCACCCGCGTTGCGCGGCATCGCGAGCGTCACGTTGCCGTGAGTCGTGCGCAGATCGATCGCCCGGATCGCGGTCATCTCATCGACCCGCGCGGACACGTTGCCGGAAGCGGCCTGCGCATCGAGATCGCCGCGCGCCCCCTTGATCGTGATGTTGCCCGACGACGTCTTGCAGTGCACCGACGCGCCTGGCCCCTCGACGCGGATCTCGCCGCTCTCCGTGCCGGCATCGATGGCACCGCGCACGTCCGTCACGGTGATGTTGCCGCTCTCGCTCCCGACGTCAGCCGTGCCGGCGATCTCGGCCACGTTCAGGTTGCCGCTGGCCGTATGCGCGCGCACGTTCACGCTGCGCGGCACTTGGATGTCGAATGAGGTGTCGCAATCGGTGCAGGTGTGCGGATGCTCTGCCTTCACCTTGACGTTTCCGTCGGTGATGGCGACGTCCACGGAAAGCGAATCGAGCACGGCTTGGGTCTGCGCGTGCTTATTGACGGTCATCTTGACGGTGTTCCCGTTCCAGGATTGGACTTTGATGTCTCCGCTCTGCGTGGTCACCGTCAACGTGCCGTTTGCTGCGATCGGATAGGTTGAGTTGGTGGTCGCGCTGAGTTCTTGGAAACCTGAAAGCAAGAGCGCCACCACCGGCGTGGCAAGCGCAAGAGCTGCATGGAGCATACGATGGACCTCCCGCCGTGAAGTGGACTAGCCGTGTTGCCCGTGTCTACCGCGCGCGCATACGCGAAGTTTCGCGCGCCGACCTGAAAAGGGCGTCGTTACCGCCGGTAAGGCGGCCGTAACCTTGGCGGTAACCCGATTGTAACCGCCCCTGCGTACGCTTGGGCCATCCTCAGTGCCTACCAGCGAAAGGAAGGATCATCATGGCGAAGGACAAGCACGAACAGGTCGTACCCGAGACGGAAGCGCAGACGGTTGACGCAGAGCCCATCCTCGGATTTGCGCGAGTGATCCGGTACCGCTCCGACAGCCTCGGCGGCCTGAACATCAAGCTCTAGGGCCTCAGCGTGGGGCCCGCTGCGACGGTCTTGGCGTCGACCTCCAGCAGCCGTTTCAAATCGGTTGATGGCTCGACGCCAAGGTCTTTGACCAGCACGTCGCGGTACTCTCGATATTCGCGGACGGCCGCTGCGTGATCATGTGCCCCTAAGTACGCGCGAATCGCGAGCTCGCGTCCTGACTCGTCGTACGAATCGTACTCGACGAGTTGGGCTGCATGCGCGAGGGATTTGGCGAAGTCCCCGCGTTCGAGCGCTTCGCGGCCCAGCCACAGGGTGAGGTCATGTCGAAGTTCGTCGATCCGGCGATCCAACGAATCGCTCCAGGCCCAACGCTTGAGCAACTCCGCCCGGCCGATTTGGAGCCGATCGAGCGAGCGGCGCAAACGGTCAATATCAGCCCGGCCGGGTTTGCCGCTCGCTCGCAGCGGCGCCGCATCATCTTCTAATTCCCAAATATCGACCCGCACGTGATCACCAACGCGATAGCCCTGCGCCGATCTCACGACGACCCGCTCATCTCCCACCTGCTTGCGCAGACGGTGCATGCACACTTTGAAAGAGTTGCTCGCGCTCTGCGAGTCCGCATCTGGCCACAACATCGCTTCGAGTTCTTCTTGTGGCGTAGGCCGCCGTTGCCGGGCGATGGCGCACAACAACTCGAGCTCGCGGCCCGCCACTCGAAGGATGTCGGATCCCCGCGCGACGGTTCCCGCCAAGAACGCAACCCGCAGTTTGCCGCCTTCGCGCATCTCGATCGGCCGGCGCAGACGTGAAATGAATCCGGCGAGCATGCCCGCATCACCGCCCGAAACAACGGCACTCACTGCCGCCTGGAAGCGCTGTGATTCGACTGAGGCGGCGCTGGATTGCGCCTGCGCATGTGCCGTCGCGCGCTCTTCAGGCTTCGATTCTGCGAGAGCGAGATTCGCGAGCGCGAGGATGAATGGGCTCCCGAACTCCTGCGCGGCAGCCACGGCCGCCGCCGCATGTGCTTGGGCGGCGTCGAGACTCGACGAGTCGCCGCATGCGATGAGTTCGGCGTGGGCAAGCGTCTCTGGGAGTTCGATCCCCGTCGGCGCTCGCGCTTGTCCGGTTGCGCACTGGACGAGGTGCTCCAAAGCTCGAAAGCCATCGCTTGCAACGATCAGCTGCAGCTCTGCGGCTTGCGTTCGCCACGAGTCATCTTCACCGGCAAGCCATGCGCCGAAAACAGATTGTGCGAGAACCTCTACACGATAGAGCGGGAGTGATCCGTCGTCAGCATGGCGCAATGCGCGATCGAGCAGCGTCCGTTCTGCCAGCCGGTCGCCCTTCGCGCGCTCGACCTCGGTCGCGATGCGCATGAAGTGACATGCTGCGAAGATGTGGGAACGATCGGCGATTGGATCGAGACGCGCGCGCTGATCGTCCGTAAGCCCGATGTGCCCCCGACGCCACTCGATGATCGCCAAATCGCGCATAACGAATGCCTGGTGCATGAATTGTGGCGCGTCCCCTGTTGCGAACTCGCGCTCGAGTTCGTGAAGCAATCGTTCCGCTTCGTCCAGGCGGCCCAGCTCGGTCAGGCAGGCCGCGTACCATCCAGTCGTCAGGAACTTCATGTCTGCTGGCGCGGTCGAGGGAAGCCCGCGTGCTTGGGCGGCGGCCTGTCGCAGCACATCTCGAACGTCTTCGCGATAGCGGCGGTACACATGAAAATACGCCCACAGTCGCACGTGGCGCGAAATCGTGGCGAGGTCAAGCTGGCCAAGCGTCCGAGTGTAGCGCATGTCGGGTGCAGGAAGTTCCATCGGATCGAAGGCGTCCAAGGCATCGGCGGCAGCTTTGCGGTCGCCCATCGCAAGGTACAGCTCGGACGCTCGCACGTGATCACCTCGCGCGCTCCGGCCCCGCGCCGCCGCGGCAAGCCAGACGTCTCTTCGGGGCTCGCTCGCATGCACGAGCGTGCTTCGCATCAGCGGATGCAGCTCATAGACGCCGGCGTCGGTCAAGCGGACGAATGGGGCCGCGCTGACGGCGTGCTGGAGCACCGTAGGCGCGTCGTCGATGTCCAACGCCAGTCCGACGTCGATCGCGCTTGGCTCGGGCATATGCGCGCAGACGGACAATGCGTCGACTGCCGTCACATCAAGTGACGCGAGCACCTGGTCTGCCAGGTAATCGTGCAGATCCTCGTAGGCGACGTCGTCTAGCCGCTCGAGCAGGGACGCGAGCCGCTGTTCCTTCGCGAACCTCGCGAGCAGAAGCGTCGCGATTGGCCAACCGCGTGCCACGCTCATCACCTGGTCGAGCTGCGCCGAGGTCGCGTCTAGACCAGCAAACGCCGACGCGAGTTCGCTGCGATCGAAGCTGAGGTCATCGGATCGGAGCGTGACGATCTCGTGTGGCGCCGCGAAGCGGCTGAGCCGCAGGCGCAACGGCAACCGCGAGCAGAGCACGACGGTGCGCAAGCGTTGCCGGCGTGATAGCAGCGCCGCCAAGAGTTGTTGCACTCCCGTGGCCTCGGCAGCGCGGTCCAGGTTTTCGAAGACGAAAACCGATGGCCGCTCGAGCTGCCTGCTCCAGGCCTGATCGACCAATTCGGCGTCTATGTCGCTCGATGTGTGAGGCGTGTGCGAGGCGATTTGAAGTTGGCTCAGTACGGGCGCAAGCGACGGCGTTTCTTCTGCGAGTGCGCCAAGCAACAAGCGGCGCAGGCCTGCCGCGTCGGAGACGTCGTGCAGGTCAACGACGGCGCTCGATGTCTGACGTTGCGCGAGCTGGCGAGCGAGCGTGCTCTTGCCAAAACCAGCCGGCGCGATAAGAGAGACGAGAGCCGGCCTGGCCGCTTCCAACCGCCGAAGCAGCCGTTCACGCGGCACTCCAGTGTCGGACGCGACGACTTCATCGGGCATACGAAGCGGACTCCAACCCGCTTTTCGAGACGTTGGCGATTCGGTGCGGGGCCCCTCGGTGAGCGCTCACCAGAGCCATTCGCGCTCCGCTGGATAAGAAAAAGGCCCGGCCGTTTAGGACCGGGCCTCGTGTATCGCCTCTTCGGCGATTACATCATGTCGTAGCCGCCCATGCCGCCGCCGCCAGGCATCGCACCGTTCTTCTTCTCCTCGGGCTTCTCGGAGATGAGCGTCTCGGTGGTCAGCAACAAGGCGCCGATGGACGCCGCGTTTTCGAGCGCGGAGCGCGTGACCTTGAGCGGGTCGACGATGCCGAACTTGAACATGTCGCCGTACTCGCCGGTCATGGCGTCGAAGCCCTCGTCTTCCTTGCGGGCCTTGACTTCCTGGACGACGACCGAGCCTTCGTAGCCGGCGTTCTCCGCGATCTGCCGCAGCGGATCCTCGAGCGCGCGGCGCACGATGTTGACGCCGATGCTCTCGTCCTTGCCCTTGCCGTCGCTCTTGGCGCCGACGGTGTCGAGCGCTTTAAGCGCGTGCACGAGCGAGGCGCCGCCGCCGGCGAGCATGCCCTCTTCCACCGCCGCGCGGGCAGTGGAGACGGCATCTTCCATGCGGTGCTTCTTCTCTTTGAGTTCGGTCTCGGTGGCCGCGCCGACTTGGATCACGGCGACGCCGCCCGACAGCTTGGCGAGCCGCTCTTGCAGCTTCTCGCGGTCGAAGTCGGAA
>JAFAHD010000084.1 GCA_019237415.1 Vulcanimicrobiota bacterium | reverse complement strand
CCGAACGAGCTTTCCGGCGGCGAGCAGCAGCGCGTCGCGATCGCCCGCGCGCTCATCAACAACCCGGCCCTCGTGCTCGCCGACGAGCCAACCGGCAACCTGGACTCGGTGACCGCGGAAGGCATCATGACGCTGTTCCGCCAGCTCAACGACGAGGGCCACACGATCATCATGGTGACGCACGACGACGATATCGCCAAGCACGCGAAACGCATCATCCGGTTGCGCGACGGACTGATCGTCGAAGATGCGCCGGTGCTCAGTCGCGCCTTAGGATAGGACCGTCTTACGATCTTCGGATTTTGCGACCAAGAAACCAAATCTCTCTTCCGGCTTCGAGCGCACGGCGCTTACGCGCTTGCCACGATCGGTATCTTTGTCCGAAGGGTATCTTCTCGCTGGCAAAATAAGCGAGCGCCTCGTAAAAATACCTGTGTTTCGCGACCTGTCCCAAGGAATCGCACAGCGCGAAACGTTTCATGGGATGGCCGACGAAACGAGTCGCTCGCACCGACTGTAGGAGCTCTGTGTCGTCGATTCGGTCGAAGAGGCGACCCCACGTCATGAAGGCCACTGCCTTGCCGTCTTTGTCGACGGCTTTTATCGCGACGATGTCTTCCATCGAATCTCCCAGCTGTCTGCCGTAACGGCATCAGTATGCGATCACCAAGGCTTGGTGCACGTAGTCCTTGCGGGGCAGCTCTTTCACGATGAAATCCGCGACGTCCGCGCGCGAGACACGCCACCCACCCTTGGGAGCGGCGCCGATCGCCAGGCGATAGGCGCCCGTGCGGGGACCATCGCGCAGGAGCGGCGGGCGCACGATCGTCCAGTCAAGGCCACTCTTGAACACCGCCATCTCTTGGCGGTCTTTGTCTTCGTAGACCTCTCTCATGAACAGCGGCCGGACGATCCGGTCGAAGAGAAAGCCGCCCTCGATGTCGATCGCGCCGCTGAGCACGATCAAGCGGGCAACCCCGTGCGCCTTCATCGCAGCGATGATGTGATTGGTCGATTTCGAGCAGACGTCGTCGGGCTTGCGCGGGTCGGGTCCGAGCACCGTCACCACCGCGTCTTGACCGGCGATCGCCTGCGAGACCGCGCCTGCATCGAACGCGTCGCCCACGACCACGCGCAGCTTGGCATGAGCCGGAGCGAGGCGCTTCGGCGCGCGCACGAAAGCCGTCACGGCGTGACCCTTGTCGAGCGCCTGCTCCACGACCAGCCGGCCGGTCCGGCCAGACGCGCCGAACACGAGCACGTTCATTGCTTCTGTCGCTGCGAGTGCGCGACTCTCAGGGCCCTTCCCTTGACGGTTAGCACTCTGACTGATATAGTGCTAATGCTCTCAGTAAGACGCGGAATGGGCCACTTTAAGGGACACGCACAACCACGGCGTCGCCCCAGGAACATCCGAACGAAACTTCGGTAAGATAAAGCATGGGCGGTCCCATGCCGTAGGCGGAGGTCCGCCGTTTTTCGCATTTCAACCTCGGCGCCGTCCCAGGGTGTAGGGCAGTCCAGGTTTCAGGAGTAAGAACGACTCACATGAATTCCTCAACGCGTACCTCGCTGCTAGTCGGCCTGATCGGCGTGCTCGTCGGAGCCGCCCTCGTGACCAACTGGCAGAGTTTGACCGCCGCGCACAAACCCGCAGCCGTTGCGCCGGTCGCCAGCGTCGCGTACGCGGCGCCGCTGCATTCCGACGATCTCGAGCAGCGCATCATCGAAGCGGTCAAACACACCGAACCGTCCGTCGTCTTGATCCGTTCGACGCTGCACGGCCAGCAGATCGACCCCTTTAGCCAATTCTTCGGAGATCAAGGCTCGGGCGGCGGCGCCTCGGAACCGTTCATCGCGCACGCCAGCGGCAGCGGGTTCATCTTCCGCAAGGATGGAGACACCGCGTACGTGGCGACCAACGCGCACGTCGTCTACGGCGCTGACAACATCGAAGTGTTGCTCGCGAACGGACGCAAGGTCCAGGCCGAGAAGATCGGCTCGGACATCCGCTCTGACCTTGCCGTGCTGAAGATCACCGGCCAAAATCTGCCGCCGGCGCTGCCGCTGGGCGACGCCAACGCGTTGCAGCAAGGGCAGTTCGTGCTCGCGATCGGCGAGCCCGAGTCGTTCCAGAACTCGGTGAGCCTAGGCATCGTCTCCGCGTTGCATCGCACCGATATCACCGCGGGCGGCGACGGGACGTTCAACATCCCGTCCATCAAGTACAGCGATCTCATGCAGACCACCGCACCCATCAATCCCGGCAACTCGGGCGGTCCGCTCGTGACCGTCGAGGGCCAGGTCGTCGGCATCGCCGCGGTCGTCGATCCGCGCGCGCAGAACATCGGTTTCGCGATCCCGATCAACGGCGCGCAGCCGATCCTCGCGCAGCTTGAGCAGCACAAGAACATCAGCCACCCCTACATCGGCATCGTGATGACATCGATGAACGAGCGCATCAGCAACTACCTCGGCTACAACGGCAGCACCGGTGTGGTCGTCACCAGCGTCGTCCCCGGCAGCCCCGCAGACAAGTCGGGTCTCGCGCAAGGCGACGTGATCGTCGAACTCAACCACGCCAAGGTCAAGGATCCCTCGGATGTGGCCAACGCGGTCAGCAAACTCAAGACCGGCGATAAGGTCTCGCTGCTGGTCTGGCGCAAGGGTTCGCT
The DNA here is from genome assembly GCA_019237415.1 of Vulcanimicrobiota bacterium. GTDB lineage: Bacteria > Vulcanimicrobiota > Vulcanimicrobiia > Eremiobacterales > Eremiobacteraceae > JAFAHD01. Next base: position 1,684 of record JAFAHD010000084.1, on the reverse strand, counting down.
GACGCCCTACGACGTCACGCTCGCGGACATGCCCGAGCAAATCCCGCAGAATCAATAGAGAGGTTATATCATGGCTAAAGTCGTCGGCATCGACCTCGGCACCACGAACTCCGTGGTGGCGGTCATGGAAGGTTCGAAGCCCACGGTCATCCCCAACGCCGAAGGCAGTTATTTGACGCCGTCCGTCGTGGCGTTCACCAAGAACGGCGAACGCCTCGTCGGTCAGCTCGCGAAACGCCAGGCGATCACGAATCCCGAGCGCACGATCTCATCGATCAAGCGCCAGATGGGGACGGACTACAAAGTCACGATCGACGGCAAGTCGTACACGCCGCAAGAGATCTCGGCGATGATCCTGCAAAAGCTCGCCACCGACGCGAGCACGTATCTCGGCGAGAAGGTCACGCAAGCCGTCATCACCGTGCCCGCGTATTTCAACGACGCGCAGCGGCAGGCCACGAAAGATGCCGGCCGCATCGCCGGCCTTGAAGTGCTACGCATCATCAACGAGCCGACTGCGGCAGCGCTCGCGTACGGTCTCGAGAAAAAGGGCAATGAGACCATCTTGGTGTGGGACCTCGGCGGAGGCACCTTCGACGTCTCGGTGTTGGAAGTCGGCGACGGCGTGTTCGAAGTCAAGGCGACCAACGGCGATACGCGGCTGGGCGGCGACGACTACGACAAGCGCATCGTCGATTGGCTCATCGCGGAGTTCAAGAAAGACCAGGGCATCGATCTCGCGCAGGATCGCCAGGCCGTGCAGCGGCTGACCGACGCCGCAGAAAAGGCGAAGATCGAGTTGTCGACCCTGCAAGAGACGACGATCAACCTGCCGTTCATCACCGCCGATCAGAGCGGACCGAAACACCTCGACTACAAGCTCACGCGCGCGAAGTTCGAGCAGCTCACCGCCGATCTCACCGATCGCACGAAGAAGCCGTTCGAGAACGCGCTCGCCGATGCGAAGCTCACCGTCGATCAGCTCAACGAAGTGATCCTCGTCGGCGGCGCGACGCGCATGCCGGCGATCCAAGAGCTCGTCAAGTCGCTGACCAAGAAAGACCCGCACCAAGGCGTCAATCCGGACGAAGTGGTCGCGGTCGGCGCGGCGATTCAGGCAGGCGTGCTCGCGGGCGAAGTCCGCGACGTCGTGCTGCTCGACGTCACGCCGCTGTCGATGGGTCTGGAGACCCTGGGCGGCGTGATGACCAAACTCATCGACCGCAACACGACCATCCCGACGCGCAAGTCGCAGACGTTCACGACGGCCGAAGACGGCCAGACGTCGGTCGACATCCACGTGCTCCAAGGCGAGCGCGAGATGGCGGTCGACAACAAGACGCTCGGCAAGTTCCGGCTTGAAGGTCTTCCGCCGGCGCCGCGCGGCGTGCCGCAGGTCGAAGTCACGTTCGACATCGATGCCAACGGCATCACGCATGTCAACGCCAAGGACCTCGGCACCGGCAGGGAGCAGCGCATCACGATCACCGCGTCCAGTAACTTGAGCAAGGAAGACATCGACCGCATGGTGCGCGATGCCGCCTCGCACGCCGAGGAGGACAAGCGCAAGAAGGACGAGGTCGAGACGCGCAACCGCGCCGACAATCTCGCTTATGCGACCGAGAAGATGCTCAAGGAGATCGGCGACAAGGTCTCAGACTCCGACAAAGCCGACGTCCAAAAG
>JAFAHD010000107.1 GCA_019237415.1 Vulcanimicrobiota bacterium | reverse complement strand
CGTTGGGCATCGATGCGCGACTCCGCCGCCAACAAGCGCTGGATCAGCTGGTTGCTGCTCATCTCCAACGAGAAGACAGCGACGCCGCGTCCTGCTTGCTTCGCCGCATGCACCGCGATGTTCAGCGCGAGCGACGTCTTGCCCATCGACGGCCGCGCCGCCACGATGACGAGTTCTCCTGGTTGGAATCCGGCCGTGAACTGGTCCAGCGACTTGAAGCCCGAAGGGACGCCGGTGATCTGGCCCTGCTGATGGTAGAGCTTGTTGATCTGCTCGAAGGCCGGCTTGAGCAGATCCTTGACCTGCGTGAAGCCGCCGTGCTGGCGATGCCCGATCTGGAAGATCATCTGCTCGCACCGATCGAGCGTCTCTTCCACGTCATCGCTGGGCTCGAAGCCCGCCATCGAGATGCGCCCGCCGGCGGTGATGAGCGCGCGCAGAATCGCTTTCTCGGAGACGACCTTCGCGTAGTATTCCGCTGACGCGGTGGTCGGCACCGCGTTGAGCAGCTGGGTCAGGAAGTCAAGGCCGCCCACGTCGTCGAGCAGCCGCCGGCGCCGCAGCTCCTCGGCGACCGAGATCTTGTCGACCGGTTCGCCGCGCTCGTACAGCGACGAGACGATCTCGTACAGTGTGGCATGATGCGGCGCGTAGAAGTCGTCGCGGCGCACGATTTCGGCGACCACCGGCACCAACTCGCGATCAACCATCAACGCCCCGAGCACGGCCTGCTCGGCGTCGAGGTTCTGCGGCGGGATGCGATCGATGGGACTTGCCAGCGCCATGATGCTACATTACATCACACCGCGCTGATGCGTATCAAGGGCTGCGTAGAAATTATTCTGTGGAAACCGGTGGAAAGAAATTGGGGATGCTGTGCATTGTGGTCAGCCGCTTGACCGACCACAACATCTAGCGCGCGAAATTAAGCCCTTCGCTATTCCGCGACGACCCGCACGGTGAGCTTGGCATTCACGCCCTGCACGAGCCGCACGACGACTTCATGGTCGCCCGCGGTCTTGATGGGCTCATCCAGCTCGATCTTGTGCCGGTCGAGCTCGATGCCCAACGCCGACGTGACCGCCTCGGCGACTTGCGCGTTGGTCACTGCACCGAAGAGCTTGCCGCTCTCGCCAGCCTTGGCGGCGACGATTACGGGCCTGCCTTCCAGCCTCGCCGCGAGCTCTTTCGCCTCGCCAAGTGCGACGGCCGCGCGCTTGGCCTGCGCGGCGCGCTGGCGCTCGGCTTGCGCGATGTTCCCAGCCGTCGCTTCGACCGCGATACCGCGCGGCAAGAGGAAATTGCGTCCGTAGCCATCGGCCACGTCGTGGATCTCTCCGGCGGCGCCGACGCCGCGCAGGTCTTGTTTGAGGATGACTCTCAACGCCTACTCCGCCGCAAATGAGAGCAGCGCGATCACGCGCGCGCGTTTGATGGAGCTCGTCAGCGCGCGTTGGTGCTTTGCGCAGGTGCCAGAGATGCGACGCGGCACGATCTTGCCGCGCTCCGAGACGAACTTGCGCAGCTTGGGAACGTCTTTGTAGTCGATCGCATCGATCTTGTCGACGCAAAACGAACAGACTTTGCGCTTCGGCTTCCGATCGACGCCGTTCTTCTTCTTCGGCTTCCGCATCTTTGTTCTGGGCGGCATTTAGAACGGCACCTCTTCTTCTGACTCGGCATCGTACTTGTACTCGGGCAGGTCGCCCGCCGCTGGCGCCGTTGCAGCACGTTCTTGACCACCGCCGGCGCCGGGCCGCGAATCGAGCATCTGGAAGTCATCCGCGACGACTTCCACGGCTGTGCGCCGATTGTTCTCCTTATCCGTGTACTCGCGGATCTGGCACCTGCCCGAAATCAACACCAGCCGGCCCTTCTGCAAGAACTCAGCCGCACGTTCGGCGCGCTGGCGCCACACGCTGACGCCGAAGAAATCCGTCTGCTTTTCGCCGCCGCTGCGGCCGCGCACTCGGTCCACGGCGATGCGAAACGATGTCACGGGCGTGCCGTCCTGCGTCTGACGCAGTTCGGGATCGGCGACGAGCCGTCCGACCAAGACGATGTGATTGTAACTACCGGCCACGATACAAACCCTCCGTCAATATTGCGCGTTGCGAGGAGCGCGCTACTACACTAATCGCGGATCAGGAGCGCGCGAAGCACGTCGTCGTGCAGCCGCAGCTGCCGGATGGCCTCTTTCGCGGCATCCGATGGGCCGTTGAACTTCATGCAGATGTAATGGCCCTCGCGCTGCTTTTTGATCTCGTAGGCCAGCCGTTTCTTGCCCATCGGTTCGATGGTGATCTCGCCGCCGCCGCTCGATTTGACGACGTCGGAGAAATGCGATGAGAGCTCGGTGACCTGCGGATCTTCGAGCCCGGGACGAAGGATGTAGGTGATTTCGTAAAGCGACACTTGAGCGTGCGCTGCCTCCCTATGGGCGAAGGCTTGTCCTGACCAGTGCAGAGCGCTGCGGACGAGCAGGAAGGAATGCTGTAGTCCCGGGCTTTGACCCAGGCCTACCTGGCAAGCCCGCGTAGTATATCACACGCTCGGACGCGCTGACAAGGCGGAAAGCGACGTTATCAACTGGTGTGGAATCGTGCCGGCACGGCCCGCGACCTCGTCCAGCGCCACGCCGGGCGCATCGCCGAGCACGAGCGCTTCGTCGCCCTGTCGCACGGTGACGCCGTACGGCACGCGGATCATCGTGAAGTTCATCCCGATCGCGCCGACGATCGGACAACGCTCGCCGCTCACGATGATCTGGCCGCCGACCGCAAGCGATCGCGGCAGTCCGTCCGCGTACCCTAGCCGCAGCGTCACGATGCATTCGCCGGGCTTGGCGATGCTGGCGCCGCCGTAGCCGAGCGACGTCGCCTGTTCGAACTGCTTTGTGTACAGGACCGTGGCGTGCAGCGAAACCGCAGTGCGCAGCGGCAGGCCGCGAACCGTGGCGCCCGGATGCCCGCCATACAAGCCGACGCCGATGCGAGCCGCCTGCCCGCCAACGCCCCACAGCGTCGGTGCCGTGGCGGCGACGTGATCCATCGGCACCGGAAGGCCGTGCGCGCGCATCGCGTCGACCGCCGTGTAAAATTGGTCGAGCTGAGCCAGCATCTGCTCGCGGCTGGCGATGTGCGTCCACGCGCCTTCCCAGCGCACTCCGGGCAGCGCGTTCACCGCATTCGCGAACGCAGCGCCGCGGCTGGACGGTATGCCGCTCCAGCCGGTACCCGTCTCCACGGCGACATGCGCGACCGCGATCTTCCCCATACTCACGGCGATGCGCGAAAGGTCCTTTGCGACGCCGACGTCCTCGATCGTGACGATGACATCATTTCTGACCGCTTGCTCGAGTTCGTCAGCGGGAGTCGCCCACACGTGGACGATCGGCGCGGTGATGCCGAGCGCTCGCAATTCCAGCGCCTCCGACATGTCGACGACGCACAGGCGCTGCGCGCCGGCTTCGATGCAGACGGGCGCGACGCGCCCGAGGCCGAGGCCGTACGCATCGGACTTGACGACCGCCCACAGCTCTCGGCCTGCCAGATAACCCAGCCAGGCGCGCACGTTGTGACGCAGGATGTCCAGGCTCAGCTCGAAGCGAGGCTGCCTCAAAACAGCTTCCTCGAATCGAGCAGGATCGTCACCGGGCCTTCGTTGACCAACGACACGTGCATCTGCGCGCCAAACACGCCGGTCTGCACGGTTAGTCCTTCGCGGCGCAGCAGCGTGACCACCTGATCGAACAGCGGCGCAGCGGTCTCGCCGGGTGCCGCGTCGATGAACGACGGCCGGCGCCCCTTGCGCGCGTCGCCGTACAGCGTGAATTGCGACACGGCAAGTATGCCGCCGCCCACGTCCTTCAGCGATCGGTTCATGTCGCCGGCGTCGTCGTTGAAGACGCGCAGCCCCGCGATCTTCGTCGCCATGGCGATGGCGTCGCCTTCAGCATCGTCGCGCGCAACGCCGATAAGCGCTAAGAAGCCGCGTTCGATCGCGCCGCTGACCGCGCCGTCCACTTCCACGGATGCCGAACTGACGCGTTGGATGACGGCGCGCACGAAGAGCGCGCCCTAGCGGTCGCCGGCGCGCGCTTCGCGCTTGGTGACGCGATAGGCGCTGCGCACATCGCGCACGCGGCCCAACCGCTGCAAGAGCTGGCTTAAGTGATTGAGGTCGCGGATCTCGAGGCTCACCGAAATGGTCGCGGTGCCGTCGCGCTTGGTGCGCGCCGTGACCGAGGTGGCGTTGGTCTTGTGCTCGGAGAGCACCGCCATCACGTCTTGCAGCAGGCCGGCGCGGTCGCCCGCATCGATCTCGATGTCGACCACGTGTGCGTCGGTCGGCGACACGTCCCAGGCGACGTCGATGAGCCGGTCGGGCTGCGCGCCAAGCGCACCAGCGTTCGGGCACTCCACGCGGTGCACCGACACGCCCTTGCCCTGCGTGATGAAGCCGAGGATCGCGTCGCCCGGCACCGGCCTGCAGCACTTGGCGAAGCGCACCATGACGCCGCCCATGCCGCGCACCTTGATGCCCGAGGTCTGGCGGCGCGCCGGTTTGCGCACGCCGACCGCCTGCCGTTCGAGCGGCAGCGGCACGACGTTGCGCTTCTTGCATTCCTCGCGCGCCCGCGCGACGATCGAGCCGAGCGATGCGTCGCCGAAACCGATCGCGGCGAACATGTCGTCGACGCCGGCATAGTTGAGCTTGGCGGCGCACGACTCGTAGAACTGCGCGTTCGCGACGCTTTGGAATTGGTTGCGCGCCAGCTCGCGTTCGAGGATCTCCTTGCCGGCCGTGATGTTCTCGTCGCGGCGGTTCTTGCGGAACCACTGCTTGATCTTGTGCTTGGCGCTCGACGTACGGCACACCGAGAGCCAATCCAGCGACGGACCCGGACTGCCTTTGTTGACCAGCGCCTCGACGATGTCGCCGGTCTGCACCTCGTAGGTGAGCGGCACGATCTTGCCGTTCACTTTCGCGCCGACGCAGTGGTGCCCGACGTCGGAGTGCACGTGATAGGCGAAGTCGATCGGCGTCGCGCCCGACGGCAGGCCCATGACGTCGCCTCTCGGCGTGAACACGAATACTTGGTTCGCGAAGAGATCGACTTTGAGCCGCTCGATGAACTCGCGGCTGTCGTGCGTCTCCTCCTGCCACTCGAGCAGCGAGCGCAGCCAGGTCAGCTTCTCGTCGAAGTCGTCAGTGCGTCCGCCTTCCTTATATCTCCAGTGCGCGGCGATGCCGTATTCGCTCGTGCGATGCATCTCCCACGTGCGGATCTGGATCTCGATCGGGTCGCCGCCCGGCCCGATGACCGTCGTGTGGATCGACTGATAGCCGTTGGTTTTGGGCATCGCGATGTAATCTTTGAAGCGCCCGGGCAACGGCGTCCAGATGCTGTGGACGACGCCGACGGCGCCGTAGCAATCCTTGACCGAATCGACGATGATGCGGATCGCCGTGAGATCGTAGATCTCCGCGAACTCGCGACCGCTGGTGAGCTTCTGGTAGATCGAATAGAAGTGTTTTGGCCGCCCCGAGATATCGGCCTTAATGCCCGCGGCGGCGAAGCGCGTCTTGACGTCCGCGATGACGTTGGCGACCGCGCTCTCGCGGTCGGCGCGACGTTTGGCGACCTTCTCCGCGATCTCATGATACGCGGACGGATCGAGGTACTCGAGGCTCAGATCCTCGAGATCCCACTTGATCTTGTAGATCCCCAACCGGTGCGCGAGCGGCGCGTAGATCTCCAGCGTCTCTTCAGCGATGTTCTTGCGTTTGGCCGGCGGCAGGCTGTCGAGCGTGCGCAGGTTGTGCAAACGATCGGCCAGCTTGATGATGATGACGCGGATGTCTTTGGCCATCGCCAGGAACATCTTGCGCAGGTTCTCGACCTTGACGTCTTCCTTCGTCTGATAAGGGATCTTGGTGAGCTTGGTCAGCGCGTCGACGAGCGTCGCGATCTCGGGTCCGAAGCGCCGCTCGATCTCTTCCAGCGGCACGGTCGTATCCTCGACGACGTCGTGCAACAGGCTGGCGGCGATGCAAGCGGGATCCATCTCGAGGTCGGCGAGGATACTGGCGACCGCGAGTGGATGTGAGATGAAACTGTCGCCGCTTGCCCGGGTTTGGCCGCCATGGGCCTGGTCGGCGAACTCATAGACGCCCTGCAGCCACGCCTCGTCCAGGCTGGGGTAGTATTTCTTGACCTGCTTCGTGAGCTCGGCAATAGTTGTCGCCATGTGGATATGTCTATTCTACAGGGACACCCTCACGCGCGCAACGGGAGGGTGGCGCCAGGCCGACTCGCCGGGCGGGTTTAGAGTCCGGACAGGTTCGGCAAACCGGGGGCGCGCCAGGCGGGATTGGTGAGAGAGGTCATGACGTGGTCCTCCCACACGCCGTTGATCCACAGGTACTGCCGTGCGGTCCCTTCGACGACGAAACCGAGCCGCTGCAAGAGCCGGCCGCTGCGCTCGTTGCGGGGCATGTAGTTGGCCATGATGCGGTGCAGGTTGAGCTCCTCGAACGCGAATGCGATCAGCGCCTGCAGCCCTTCGCGCATAAGCCCGCGGCCCTCATGCGTCGCGGCGATGTTGTAGCCTAAAAAGCAAGCGTGGAACCGCCCGCGCAAGATGCTCGACAGGGTGGCGGCTCCGAAAACGGTACGATCGTCGGGTTCGTACAGAAACGTCTTGCACGAGACGCCCGCGTAGAAGTCATCGCGGATCTGCGGGATCCAGCCTTCCCAAAACTCGGTCGCCTTCTCTGCAGCTGTCGTCGGACCGAACTCGCGCATGTGCGCTTCGTCGGAGCGGTGGAACGCGGCGATCGCCGGCGCGTCTTCGAGCCGCGGCAGCCGGACGATCAACCGCCGCGTGTGGAGGACGCATTCGGCCGGCACGCGTGTCAGTATGTGATGAACGACTTCACGTCCACGCCTTGGAGTTTGGCGCGGCCGTTGAGCGCGGCGAGCTCGATGAGGAACTCAAACGCGACGATATGTCCGCCGACCCGGTCGAGCATCGA
>JAFAHD010000149.1 GCA_019237415.1 Vulcanimicrobiota bacterium | reverse complement strand
GTGCTCGCGCTGTTCAAGCTGCTGCGCATCGATCCGGACCTGCTCGCGATCGTCGAGGGCGAGAGCTTGTTCAACGACGGCACGGCGGTCGTCGCGTTCACGTCGATCGTCGCGGTCCTGACGGCCGAAGGCGCGCGGTTCCGCGTGCACGACGTGCTGACCGATTTCGTGCTCTTGACTGCGGGCGGCATCGCCGTCGGCGTCGTCATCGGCTACCTCTCGAGGCTCGTCATCCGCCTAATCGCCGACCAGCCGCTGGTTGTGGCGGTCTTGACCGTCGTGGTGGCGTACGGCTCCTACTTCATTGCAGACGATCTCGGCGTGTCCGGCATCATGGCGGTGATCTTCGCCGCGATCGTCATCGCCGGGTCGACCAGCCTCGCGCGCTTGCCGCCAGGCGAACGCGATGCGATCGGCAACTTTTGGGCGGTAGTGGCGTTCCTGGCGAACACGGTGCTGTTCTTGCTCATCGGCGCCTCGATCCACATCCGAGATATCGTCGCGGAGTGGCCCGACGCCGCCTGGGGCGTCGTCGCCGTCCTCGTGGGGCGGCTCCTCACGGTGCGTGGGCTCGCACCGCTGTCGGCGCTGTTGGGGCGCCCCTTGTCGCGGCAATGGCAAGACGCGATCACCTTGGCCGGAATGCGCGGCGCCCTCTCGATGGCGCTCGTATTGAGCCTGCCCGATGATTTCCCGAGCAAGTCCCTGCTGGTCTCGATGGTGTTCTCGGTCGTCCTCTTCACGGTCGTCGTGCAAGGTTCGCTGCTCGAGCCGCTGCTGCGCGCGATGGGCCTCACCACCGCGGCGCCGAAGGTCGATTCCCGCTCTGATCTCTCCCTAGATAAGGCTTGACGTATATAAGTCCAGGCTTTATAATAGCCGCATGCAAGCCTTTGCCGCCCTTGCGGATCCGACGCGACGCCGAATCGTCGAATTGCTCGCCTCGCGCGAGCGCTCCGCCGGCGATCTGGCCCGCAAGTTCTCGATCAGCCAGCCCGCCGTTTCGCAACACCTGAAGGCGCTGCGGGATGCGGGGCTGGTGCGGGTGCGCAAGGACGCGCAACGCCGCATGTACTCGCTCGACGCCCGTGGTCTCGCGCAGATCGATGCGTGGCTGTCGCGCTACCGGGCCTTCTGGACCAAGCATCTCGACGCCCTTGAGCGCATGCTGCAGGATAAGGACAAGCGCTGATGAGCGATCGAGCCACGACCGATACGATGCTGATAGTAAAAGAAATCACGCTCAACGCGTCGAGGGAAAGGGTATTCAAAGCGCTTACCGACCCTCAAGAACTGCCTCAGTTCTGGGGCGAGGGCGTCGACCGCTGGGAAGCTGATGTGCGCGAAGGCGGCCGCTGGCAAAGCTCCGGGGCGTTCCCAGATGGACGCGACTTCTCCGTTAGGGGTACCTACCTCGTCGTTCGGCCGCCGACGGTCGTCGAGATGACGGTCGAGCACACGGGAATGGGCGCCGTCGATACCCGTGTTCGATATGACCTGACGCAAACTGACGGTCTCACGCGGCTGCGAGTAACACACTCCGGTTTCATCGACAAACAATCGCGCGACCATCACAGCGACGGTTGGGACCAAATTCTCGCGCGGATGGCGACGTTCGTGCACGGGGAACGCTTGACCGGGTTCGCTCCAACTTGTGATTGAGAGGGATACCAAGCCATGAATAAGTTCGCGACGATCACAGAGCGCAGTACGCTCACGTTCGTACGCAATTTGCCCGGCCCGATTGAACGAGCGTGGGCGTACCTGACCGATCCGGCGTTTCTGGTCAAATGGTTTTCGGATGGCACGGTCGCCGATTTCGTCGGCGGCGAAGTGAAGTTCGACATGGGCGCGACCGGGCGCATCACCGCCTACGAACCGCCGCATCTTCTTGAGTACACATGGAACGAGGAAGATGCCGCGATTGGTCCGGTTGTGAATTCTCTTCTTCGTTGGGAGTTGTCCCCGGAGGGGAGCGGTGTGCGGCTGACACTGACGCACTCGCGGCTGCCGGAAGGCGAGGTTTTCGGTCATGGCGCCGGCTGGCATGCGTTCCTCGACCGGATGACCGCATCCGTTGAGGGGCGCGAGGCGGAGCCGTTTGAGAAACTGTACGCACGCGCCAAGCGCGAGTACATTCCGGTGGTGCAGTCTGCGGGTATCACGCATGTGTCCTAACTGCGCCGCTACCGCGGTCCTGATAATCGCGGGTCTCTTTCTCACACCGTGGCGCCTGCTGCTGGGCGCGTTGCAGAAACTAGGAGGTAGATGATGGCGACGAACGCGACGATGCGACACAAGATCGGTACCCATGACGAATGGCTCAAAGAGCGGCTGGCGCTGCTCAAAGACGAGAAGGAGCTCACGCGGCGCAGCGACGAGCTGGCGCGCCGCCGGCAAGCACTGCCCTGGGTCCGCATCGACAAGAAGTACCGCTTCGACACCGATGAAGGCCCTGCGTCGCTGGGCGACCTTTTCCGCGGCAACTCGCAGCTGCTCGTCTACCACTTCATGTTCGGTGAAGACTACCAGGCCGGCTGCCCGTCATGCTCGTCGATCGCGGACGGATTCAACGGTGTCGTCACGCACCTCGCCCATCATGACGTGACGCTGTGCGCGGTTTCCCGCGCGCCGATCGCAAAGCTGCAGGCGTACAAGAAACGCATGGGTTGGACGTTCCCATGGGCGTCGTCGTTCGGCAGCGACTTCAACCTCGATTTCCAGGTCGGCTGCACGCCCGAACAACAGCAGGCCGGAACGATCGAGTACAACTTTCGCCCCGAAGACACGCGCCCGACGCTTGCGTTGGATGTACAATGGGCGAAAGACATCGCCGCTGGCTGCGGCACGGACTGGCCGACATATCGGCGCGAATCGCCCGGCGTCAGCGCGTTCGTGCTCAAAGATGGCGCCGTCTACCACACGTACTCAGCGTACGCGCGCGGGCTCGACGGACTCTGGGGCATGTACCAGTGGCTCGATCGCGCACCGCTCGGACGCAATGAAGACGAGCCCGGCTTGTGGTGGAAGCGCCATGATGAGTATGGGGACGGCCGCAAGTAGCCGACGTGGACCCTTGACAGCGCCTTTTCGGAATCGCGCGCGTCCTGATCCGCTGGCGCTTCCTATCCGAACGTGAACACGTACGCGCGAACGCCTGCATCGAGGAACTCGATCGCCAACGTGCGGTCCTCGATCCGGCCCGTTTGCCGCACCAGCTGATATAGCCGAGGCTCGACGACTTGTCCGGTGCCATCCGCCGCCGTGTCGACCCCGTGGTCGGCGCCTAGCGCGCCCTCGTCGAGTTGGACTTTGAAACGCACCGGCTTGTCGCCAGCAGCCGGCCCCGCGACGAGGTGCAGATCGCGGCTGTGAAACCGGAACGCGATGGCGCCCGGTGCGTTCTCGAGCACCGCCGCTTGATTTCCGACAGACCAAGTGCCCAGAAGCGCCCATTCGTTCAACGATAGCGTTTCCGGCACGGTGTACATCCGCGGCCGATCCGGGTCGACTTTTTCGGGAGATGCGAAGTTCTCCGCTCGATCGTACCCGACGTACGTTTCGGGCGACTCGACGTCGCGGCTCGGCGGCGCCTCGATCCCATCGTTCGGCGGACGCACGGCGCTCTCGTCGAGTCCCGTCGCGCCGTTTTCCTTGAGCAAGTCCAGGATGACCCGCTCGGATTGCGGGTAGTCCCCTTCGCCGAAGTGCGTATGCCGGATGCGGCCCTTCGCGTCCACGAAGTAGTCCGCGGGCCAGTACTCGTTGTTGAGCGCGCGCCATATCCGGTATTCGCTGTCGATCGCGATGGGGAACGTGATCCGCAGCTCGCGCACCGCCTGCTCGACGTTGCGCGTGTCCTTTTCAAACCCGAACTCCGGCGAATGCACGCCGATGACGACCAAGCCGCCGGCCTTGTACTTATCAGCCCAGCCTTGCACGTAGGGCAGATTGCGCAGGCTGTTGATGCACGAGTAGGTCCAGATGTCGAGCAGCACGACTTTGCCGCGCAGCGCATCGCTGCTCAGCGGAGGAGTATTCAACCACAAAGCGCGCTCCGCGGCGACCAGCTCGGCCAGATCGGGCAGCACGCCGCTCGAATGCGCCATGCGGTCAGCGCGCTGGAACCGTGAATTCGACCACGGCCTGATCGAGCGGCACGTGGATCGCGTTGACGAGCTGGATCAGCACTTTGTGCGGTCCGGGTGGAAAGCCGTTCAAGATGACGGGTTCGCCGCTTGAATCCAGCCAATGCCAGGGCGCGTCATCGACGGTCACGTGGATGTGCCCGACTCGCGGAGTGATCTCTAGCGCCGCCGGCCCGTAGACCGGCACGATGCGCAGATTTTCCGCGTAGTAGGGGATGACGACACGACCGCCGCGCAGCTGATCCGCTAGCGGAGGATCGACGTGGATCTTCGCGGGCGGCTCGTCTTTGACGGGCTGGATGCCGGCAGTCCCGCGCGCCTCTTGTACGCTCAACATCGCGACTACAACCCCTTCGCAACGTTCGCGATGAAGTCGGCGACCTTTTGCGGCTGTTCGAGCATTGGCACGTGACCTGAGTCGACCTCGACCACGCTCTTCGCGCCGATCTTCTTGGCCATCGCGCGCTCGAGGTCGGGGCTGATCATTTGATCGTGCATTCCGAAGAGGCACCACGATGGCTTCGCCTTCCAGGCTGCCGCCGTCACCTTGACGCTGAAACTAGTCGCGGTGATCGGGCCTTGCGTCGACCACACGACGTCGGCGTCGCTCTTTGAGAGCCCCGGCACGAAGTATTGCTCGACGCCTGCTTGTGAAAGCCAAAGGAAGCTGTCGCTCGGCCCGGTTACCGCCTTCAGCCCCGGCGGTGCCGGAAACCCTTGTCCGAGATCGTTCGCCGATTGCCCGACGTCCGGCGAAAACGCGTCGACGTACACGAGGCCGACGACCTTGGGATCGGTGCCCGCTTGCGTGATCACCATCCCGGCCCACGAGTGGCCGACGAGCAGCACGGGACCATCTTGCAGGTTGAGGACGCGCTTCGTGGCGGCGACGTCGTCGTCAAGCGACGTCAACGGGTTTTGCACTGCGGTGACGTTGTAGCCCTGCGCTTGCAGCAACGGGATGACCTTGGCCCAACTCGAGCCGTCAGCCCACGCGCCATGCACGAGCACGATATTCTTCAACTTGGCCGCGGCCGGCACGGGACTTGCCAGCGCGAATGCGACTATGGTGGCCGTCGCGAGCGCAACGATTCGCACAAACATGTCGGTACCTCCTCAAGTCGGAAGGAGCGGCGAAGCTTGGAGTTTTTGGGTGCCACTCCTGCGCTGCGCAACCTTTTCGCAGCATGGAACAGGTGATAGACTTTCAGTAGCACATACTCGCCGCAACACGTCTATGGGAGGCACGAGATGGGTGAGACGCTTAGCCTCGACCGGCGAGGCTTTTTCGGCACAGCGGCCATGACCATCGTCGCCGCTGAACTTGGGATGTTGGCGCCGGCGAGCGCGCAATCGAGCAGCACGCTCGCGGCGGCTTCCGCGACCGACGGCAGCCAGACGTTCAACTTGACGCCATCTGCTCCAAAGAACACATCATTTGCATCGATGAAGCAAGTCAACGCGGGCGTCCTCGACATCGGATACGCGGAAGATGGACCCCCCAACGGACAACCGGTCATCTTGTTGCACGGGTGGCCGTTCGACATCCACGCGTACGTCGACGTCGCGCCGCTGCTGGCGAAGGCCGGCTATCGCGTGATCGTTCCGTTCCAACGCGGCTATGGCTCGACGACGTTTCTTTCGGCAGACACGTTGCGCACCGCACAGCAGTCGGTGTGCAGCGAAGATGTCGTCAACCTGATGGATGCGCTCAAAATCAAGCAGGCGATCATCGGCGGTTTCGATATCGGATCGCGGACCGCGGCCGGCGTCGGCATCCTGTGGCCCGATCGTGTGAAAGCGCTGGTGCTTGTCAGCGGCTACCTGATCGCCAACGTGCCGGCGAACAAGAATCCCGCTCCGCCCAGACTCGAATACGCCTTTTGGTACCAGTGGTATTTCACGACGCAGCGCGGCGTGCTAGGCTACACGCAGTACACCAACGACTTCAACAAGCTCGTCTGGTCGCTCCAGTCGCCGAAGTGGCAGTTCACCGACGCGACCTTCGACCGCACCGCTGCGTCCTTCAAGAATCCCGACCATGTCGCGATGGTGATCCACAACTATCGTTGGCGCATCGGTCTGGCGCTGGGCGATCCCAAGTACGACAGCCTGGAGAACAAGCTGTACGCCGCTCCGCCGATCAATCAGCCGACGATCACGATCGCCAGCGATTTCGACGGCGCGAACGCTGCGGGCGCCTCATACCGGAGCAAGTTCACCGGCAAGTACTCGCATCAAATCCTCAACGGCATCGGTCATGACGTGCCCCAGGAGGCGCCGCAGCAATATGCCGACGCCATCGTGGCGGTCGACAGCTTGTAGATCTCTTGCTGGAGTAGCGCTTAGGTATAGGGCGAGGCGCTGATCCGGTCGAGCTGCCATAGCGAGCCCGTGCCGGTCAGCGGCGTCCTGCAATACGGACAGATCGCGGTGCCTGGATCGAGCGGCGCGCCGCAGCTGGGGCAGTGCGGCGCCGTGCCGGCGCCGATCGCCTTCGGCGTCGTCGTGCCTGCCGGGCGAGCGAAGATCCCAAACTCAGTGAAGTATGCGGGCTGCATGCTGCCGTCTTTCACGGCACCGGTTGTTGCGTCCGCCAGATAGCGCACCGATTGCCCGGAAAAGCGCACGGTGATGAGCTGCTGCGTGCCGTCGACCGCGACTTTGAAGATGACCGGTGAATCGATCGTCACATCCTTCACGAGCCGCTTCCAACCGGCGTTCTGCCATGTCGTGACGCGGGCCGTCATCTCGTCGACGTAATTCTTCGTCGCCCGGTCGCCGAGCGCGAGTGGGTTCATGTTATTCTCGGCCTGCAATGCGGCGAGGTAGATCTTGCTCGCCTGATCGAGAAATGCGACTTCGGAGAAGTCGGGATCGATCTGCTGCAGCGAAGCGATCTGGTCGCGTGCCTGCTGCCACATCGGCTTCGCCGCAGGCGCTGCCTGTGCGCCGGCCACCGCGGCTGTCGCGTCGTCGAACATGCCGCCCGACATGTCGGGATCGTCCGACGTCCACATCCGGAACGTCGTGCTGACGCTGCCGCGCGAGTTTCCGCCCAGCAGCCACCCCAAGAAATTGATCAGTCCCATCGCTCGTCAGCCCGCTTCTTCGGCGGCGGCGCCCCCAAGCGCGCCGCTGCGCCACCTCTCTAAGATATCGGCCGCCTCGTCCGGCGTGCGTGCGTACGCGTCCGGCTCCCACTGCGAGAACGACTCAGGAGCCACCGGGCGCCACAGCGCGGCGATCGCGCGCACCCCCGCGCCCCGTGCCGCCTCGACGTCCAGCGGCGTGTCGCCGACATAGGCGCATTCGGCCGCCTCCGCTTCAAATGCAGCGAGCGCGTAGATGAGGGGATCGCTGTCTGGCTTGTGGCGATCGGTGTCCTCCTTGGCGACTACTACCTCGAAAGACCGGTCCAGGTGACATAAGGTCAACCCGCGCAGCGCGGTGTCCCTCAATTTCGAGGTGACCACCCCGAGCCGCAGTCCCGCTTCCTTGAGGCGTTTGACCAGCCGGGCGACCCCCGCCATCTGGCGGACCATCGCATCGTGCCGTTCCAAGTTATGGTAGATGTAGACGTTCATCGCGCGCTCGAGATCGTCGCCGTCGAAGTAGCGGCGCAGCGTGTTGCGCAGCGGCATGCCCAGATCCGTCTCGATCTGATCGCGCGACATGATCCGGCCCATCTTGCGATAGGTGTGCTCGAACGAGCCGACGATGAGCTCGGTCGAATCGATGAGCGTGCCGTCGAGATCGAAGAGGACGACGCGCAGCGCCGGCGAGCGAGGCTGATACATCATGTCGCTCGCGACGTCGCGCGCGAGAGCGCCGCCTCGACGAGTCGATCGATCAACGCGGTATAGGTGATACCGGCAGCGCTGGCGGCTTCGGGAAAAAGGCTCAGGCGCGTCAGTCCTGGCAGGGTGTTGCACTCGAGCACGTAGAGCGAATTCGTGACCGACATCAGGACATCCACCCTGCTATAGTCGCGGCAGCCCAACGTGTGATGCAGCCGCAGCGCGTGTTCCTGCATCCGCAAGGCCAAGTTGTCGGCGACGGTGGCAGGCACGGCGTGCGTGCTCGCACCGGGCGTGTACTTGGCGTGATACGTGTAGAAGTCGTCGTGCGGGATGATCTCGACGAGCGGCAGAGCGCGCTCTCCGAGGATCGCCACCGTGAACTCCCGGCCCTCGACGTATTCTTCGATGACGATCCAGGGACCGAACGCGCTTGCCTCCCTCACCGCGGCCGGCCACTGTTCTTCGAAGTGCACGATGCTGACGCCGATCGCCGAGCCTTGCGCGCGCGGTTTGACGACGCACGGCAAGCCTGGCGGGTCCGGCGGCCGGTCGCACTGCGGCTCACGCGCATCCAAGAGCACGGCGCGCGGCACTGGGATGTCGAGCGAGCGGGCCACCGCCTTGGTGATCCATTTGTCCATCGCGATCGCGCTTGCGCGCGCGCCCGACCCCTGGTATGGGATGCGCAGCCAATCGAGGAGCGCTTGGACGGTGCCGTCCTCACCGGCCCCACCATGCAGCGCGTTGAACGCGACGTCCGGCCGCAGTCGGCCGAGTTCGTCGAGCAAGCACTCATCCGCGTCGATCGATGCGTGCGGGTAGCCGAGCTCGTCGAGCGCAGCGGCGACCCCGGCGCCGGTTTGGAGGCTGATCTCGCGCTCGGCCGATCGCCCGCCCACGATCAGCGCGACCGCTGGCTTGCCCACGTCCGCTCGCTCACGTCAAAGCAAAACGGCGGCGCGAGAAACGCCGCCGTGTAGACACGTGAATCTTGAAACTCGCTTACTGGCCGGGTATGCCGCCCGTGCAGTGCACTGAGAAGGTGGCTTTGTCCGACGCGACGTCTTGCGGCGTGAGGACGTGCAGCCTGGCCCACTTGTCACCGCTGTGGCTGCTCACCCAAGAATCCGAGACCTGTTTTGACCCGCCTGCCGGAATCGTCGTCGAATGTGTTGCGAGGTTGCCGTTGCTGCGCTCGAAACGATACGTGATGGCAGTGCCGGCCGGTCCGCGGATCGTGCCGGTGAAATTCTCCGTCCACGGACACGCCACTCCTGCGACAGGATTATTGCTGTGCAGGGTCACGGTGATGTTCCCCGACGCCGCCGAAGCTGCCGCTGCGCACAGCACGCCGAAGGCAACGGTGAACAAAAGAAGCTTAGTCCAGAGTCTCATCGTCAAGGGCCTCCTTCATGCCGGCATGCAACAGGTGCACCCGGTCACGTGCGCTTATTCGCATCCGCAGCGTCATCCTCTTGCGGGACGGGCGAGCGACCGCTTGACCGCTACGCGAGGACGTGCACTTCCAGTTCCAACTCCACGCCGAATTTCTCTTTGACCGCCGCGCGCACGCGGTCCGCGAGGGCGAGCACATCGGCGCACGTCGCGCCGCCGCGGTTCACGATGAAATTCGCGTGCTTGTCGGAGACCTCGGCGCCGCCCCAATGCCAGCCTTTGCAGCCGGCCGCATCGATCAACCGCGCGGCGTGATCGCCCGGCGGGTTGCGGAAGATGCTGCCCGAGTTGGGCAGTTCCAATGGCTGCGTGGCGTTTCGTTTCGCGATGCGCTTTCTGAGTTCGGCTTGCACCGTCGCAGGGTCGCCCGGCGTCAACTCGAGCTCTGCGGCGGTGACGACGGCGCGCCGGTCGAGCGAGGACCTGCGGTACGAAAATTCTGGTGTGGTGAACGTCTGCAGCGGTTCCCCGGCGACGAGCACTTCGACGCGCTTGATGACATCGCCGATCTCGACATCGGTGCCCGCGTTCATGCGCACGGCGCCGCCGATGGTCCCCGGAATGCCGACCAAACCCTCGGCGCCGGCCAAACCGGCGAGCGCGGCTTCGCGGCACAGCGAGACGATCGGCGTCGCCGCGCCGGCGCGCACCTTGGTCCCTTTGATGGTGACTTTCGTGAAATCGCCGACGAGCCGTACGACGAGCCCTGGATATCCCTCATCCGGCACCAGCAGGTTGCTGCCGAAGCCGATGATCGACCATGGAACGGAGAGCTGTTCGCATTGGCTGAGCGCGGCGGTCAAGTTCACGACGCCGCCGATCTCGGCGTACGCGGCAGCCGGTCCGCCCACTTTCATCGACGTCTTGGGCGCGAGCGGCACGTCGAACTCGATGCTCTTGCCGAGCACGCTCTTGAGTGCCGCGCGTTGCGCGTCGCTAAGCACTAGCGCGAACCGATGCCGGCGTCGGCGGCCGCGAGCGTGCCGGCCAACTCGTGCGCAACGCCGCCGATGTCGCCGGCGCCCAGCGTCAGCGCGAGATCGCCCGGACCGAGCGTGCGTTGCAGGTAGGCAAGCACGTCGGCGGTTTTGGGCAGGTACGAGACGTTCTTGACCGCGTCGAGGTCGCGGATGCACTCGACGATCGACTCCGCGCGCACGCCGGGCAGCGGCACTTCGCCGGCCGCGTAGATGTCGGTCACGATGACCTCGTCTGCGCCGAGCAGCGCGTGCGCGAAATCGCGGAAGAGATACGCGGTGCGGCTGTAGCGATGCGGCTGGAAGGCGACCACGATGTGTCCCGGCCAATACGCGCGCGCCGCGGCGATGGTCTCCTGCACGGCGGTGGGGTGATGCGCGTAGTCGTCGACGATCTTCATCTCAGGGCGGTCGTACAGGATCTGGAAGCGGCGCGCGACGCCGCGAAAACGCGCAAGCGCCACTGCGATGCGCTCGAAGGGGACGTCGAACACGAGACCGACCGCCAAGGCGCATAGCGCGTTGTGGACGTTGATGCGCCCCGACACGCGCAGGCGCATCTCGCCGAGCGCCGCCCCGTCGCGATACACGGCGAACGTCGAACCGAAATCCGCGAGCTGCATGTCGTCGGCCCGCACCGTCGCGGCGGCGTCAAACCCGGCCGTGATCACGCGCGGATCGCCCAGCAGCTTGGGTGATTGATAGAAGCGGCGGATGAGCTCGTTGACCGCCGGACAATCGGCGGACGCGACGATGCTGCCGTTCGGCGGCACGCGGTTGATGAACAGCGAAAACGTGTCGATGAGATGCTCGAGATCGCGGTAGTAGCCGAGATGGTCGTTCTCGATATTCGTGACCACGGCGCAGGTCGGCGTGAGGCGCAGGAACGACGCGTCGCTTTCGTCGGCTTCGGCGACGACGACGTCGCCCGAACCAAGGCGCGCGTTCGCGCCGAGGTCGTTCACCTCGCCGCCGATCAGCACGGTCGATTCGAGTCCGCCGGCGTCGAGGACGAGCGAGACCATCGACGTCGTCGTGGTCTTGCCATGCGTTCCGGAGACGGCGACCGCGCGTTTGTCGGCCATGATCTGCGCGAGCATCTCGGCGCGCTGCAGCACGGGAACGCGCGCGCGCTGCGCGGCGACGACTTCCGGGTTGTCTTGCGGAATGGCGGACGATATGACGACCGCGTCGGCGCCCTTGATGTTGGCCGAACCGTGGCCCAGGTGGACGCGCGCGCCGAGCGCGCGCAGCTTTTCGACGGTATTGGTCGTCGCGAGATCCGAACCCGACACGCCGATCCCCATCGCGAGCAACACGCGCGCGATCGCGCTCATGCCGACGCCGCCGATGCCGACGAAATGGACGTGCTGGTAGTTTATCATGCAGAGGGTTCTTTTAGTTGGACCGCGTTGCGCACCCTTTGTGTCAGTGCGTTTGGAGGTGCTCCGCCAGAAACGCGGCGATGCGCGTGTATGCGGTGATGCGATTGATATCACGTACGATGCCGTGACCCTCGTCTGGGAATATTGTGAGCTCAACCGGAACGCCGCGCGCCTGCAGTGCCTGGGCGATCTGCTGCCCCTCGGAGGCCGGCACCCGCGGGTCGTTTTGGCCCATGAAGATGATGAGCGGCGCTTTGATGCGGTCCGCGTGGTTGAGCGGTGTGATCGACTCCAGGAAGGCCCGATCGTGCTGAAGATAGCCGTACACCGCTTCGCGGTTGGCCCTGCGGTACGGGCTTGTGTGCTCCAAGAACGTCACGAAGTTCGAGATGCCGACGATGTCGACGCCCGCGGCCCAGTCGTTGGGAAACTGGGTGAGACCCGCGAGCACCATGTACCCGCCGTAGGAGCCGCCGTACAGCGCGATTCGCTTTGGGTCCGCGCCGCCCGAGGCGATCAGCCAGTCGTGCGCGGCGTGAAGGTCGTTCACCGAGTCAAGCCGCTTTCGGACATCCGCGAGGTGCAGATACGTGTTGCCATACCCACTGCTTCCGCGCACATTGGGGACGAGCACCGCATATCCGCTCGCTACGAAGAATTGGACGATCGAGCTGAACACCGGACGGGCCTGTGCCTCGGGACCGCCGTGGACGTCGACGATGACCGGCAGCAGACCGCTCACGCCGGGGGGCTTGTAGTACCATGCCGGAATCGTGAGCCCGTCGAACGATGTGAACCTCACCAACGTCGGCTCGACGAACGACGATTGCGCAACGCCGCCGAGCGAAGGCGAAGTGATCTGGCGTGGAGGTGCGGCCGGCGCGTCCACGTTTGCGGGGATGTGCCATTGCCAGATGGCGTCCGGATGCGTGGGGCCGCTAAAATCGAACACGAGCTGGTCGCCCTTGCTCGAGAACTCGATCGTACCTGGCACGCCTGGCGGCAGGTCCGCGGTGGCGATAAGCGCATCGGTGGCCGCTTCCCTCACCATCAGCGTGCCGTAGCCGTCGCGATTAACGACGTACGCCATGCGCGTGCCGTCGCGCGACAGCACCAGACTGTCGATCTCGTAACCAGGATCGGTGTCGAAGTACGTGAGCGCTCCAGTCGCGATGTCGATGATTGCCCGCCCACGATGCTCGCGTTTGCCGGCATCGGTCACACAATACAGCCTAGTATCGTCGCCCGAAAATGCGCAGCTCTCGTAGTCGGCGTCGCCGGTGTGTTTTGTGAGCAGCCGGTGGGGATACTGGCCGACTAAGTCGACGAGCAAGAGATCGTTGTTGAAATTGCTCGTTCGCACGGTGACCAGTAATTTTGATCCGTCGTGCGACCACGCAAGCGGGCGGTTGTCACCGTCCGCCTGATAAACGACGTGTGGCCCACCCGAGCAACCGTGAGTCGAACAAAATGCCAATGGACCCGCCTGGATCGAGGCTACGAAGACCGGGCTCGATGAGCGCGTATAGACGTCGAAGAACTCTCGGTTACGCGCGTTTGACGCGTACGCGATGAGCTTGCCATCGAGCGAGTATCCTCCCCAGTTGTGCTGGACGCCGTCTTGCTCGACCAATGTTTGGGGCGCACCGCCTCGCGGCGTCGCAATGAGGAACTGCCAGTTCTCGTCGCCACCGTGGTCGCGGCCGAAGATGATGAGGTTCGGGTCGACAGGCGACCAGGCTTTGAAACCGGCGCGTTGCATGTCGTCTGTTATTTGAACGCGCGGGCCGCCTGCCAGCGGCTCGACCCAGACTTGCGAGACGCCGGTGCCGTCGAAGCTGAACGCGACGCTCTTGCCGTCAGGCGACAACGATGGACCGGTCTGGCCATGGATCTGCAGATACGGCGCGACGTTGACTTGCGCGCCGAGCGCGGCAAGCGGCGCGAGCGTCATCAACGTGAGCAAAGAAAAAAGCGTGAAGTGTGCGGTCATGTCGTCACCTTGGCAGGACGTCTGCCGATGTCGCTCTTGACGATCCGTTCGATCATGGTCGCAAGCGCGCGCGGATGCGCGAGCGCCGCTGCGTGCAAGCGCATCGCCGACAACCGCTCGGGCTTGAGCGCCTCGATGAGCGCCCAGTACAGCGAATCGGCGTCGAGCTTCTTGTCATCGATCTCGATCGCTGCCTCGTGCCGCACGAAGACCGCCGCGTTCTTGCGCTGGTGGTCGCCCGCGGCGTGCGGATACGGGATGAGGATCGACGGCAGGCCGACCGCGGCAAGCTCCGCCAGCGTCGACGCACCCGCGCGGCAGACCGCGATGTCTGCGGCCGCGTACGCGAGCGCCATCTTGTCGAGATATGGCACCAGCCGGTAGCGATTCTCGTTTGCTTCGAGCTTGCGCTCGACCGCCATCCATTCGTAATCGCGTTCACCCGCGATGTGCAGCACCTGGAACCCGGCAGGCAGCCGCCGGTGCGCCACCATTTGGCTGAGGGCGACGTTGATCGAACGCGCGCCCTGGCTGCCGCCGAACACGATCGCGGTCGCGAGTTTCGGATCGAGCCCGAGGCTGCGGCGCGCTTCGACTTGCGTCGGGCGCGCGAGGATGTCGGGCCGGACGGGAATGCCGGTCACGACGAACTTCGGACCGAAAAACGCGCGCGTCTCTTCAAACGCGCCCCACACCTCGTCCGCGGCGCCCGCCATGAAGCGGTTCGCGCGGCCGGGCTCGACGTTGGGCTCGATCAGCACGATCTTGGTTCCCCGCAGCATGCCCGACGCGCGCATGGTCGCGGCGGCCATCACCACAGGCACGCTCGCATAGCCGCCGGTCGCGATCACGACCTGCGGCTTGAACTTGCGCAGGATCGGCAGGGCTTCGGTCACGCCGAGCGCGTTTGCGGCGACGCCGCTCGCCGCGTCGGTGAAAGAACTGCGGCTCAGCGGCCTGCTGCGGACATACTGCGCGGGGATGTGCGTGCGAGCGACGATCTGCGTCTCCATGCCGCCGCGCGTGCCGACGAACAGCAACTCATGATCGTCGTTGGGGAAGGCGAGCCGTGGCTCGCCGTCCTCGGGGGCGCAGACGCCGGGATCAGCGGGCGCGCCGGAGAGCGCCTGTGCGAGTGACAGCGCGGGGTACAAATGACCGCCCGTGCCGCCGCCCGTGAGCAGGATGCGCATTGCGTGGATCCCTGATGCGTTCGTCGGCCGCAATGGCCGCTCGCGATCGACCGCGCGAGATGCTGGCCAACAGGCCCACACCGAACAGGCTCATGACGAGCGACGTGCCGCCGTAGCTGATGAACGGCAGCGGCACGCCGGTGACCGGCCAGGTCGACGTCACGACGCCGATGTTGATGAACGCTTGCAGCGCGATGGATGCCGTGATTCCGACTGCGAGGAAGAAACCGAAGCGGTCCTCCGCGCGCAGCGCGATGCAGATACCGCGGTACGCGAGGAGCAAGAACAAGACGATCACCGCCGCTGCGCCGATGAATCCCAGCTCTTCGCCGAGCACCGAGAAGATGAAGTCGGTGTACTGCTCGGGCAGGTACCCGAACTTTTGCCGGCTCTCGCCCAAGCCGACGCCGAAGATGCCGCCTGAACCCAAGCCGTACAGCGATTGGAGGATGTGATAGCCGGTGCCCTTGGGATCTGCGTTCGGATCGAGAAACGCGGTGAACCGCGCGCGCCGGTATGGACTCGCGTAGACGAATGCCAGCAGCGCGGGCACGGCGACCGCGACGCCGATCGCCAGATGGCGCAGCCGGGCGCCGGCGACGAACAGCATCACGAACGCGATCATCAAGAACAGCGTCGCGGTGCCAAGGTCGGGTTGGCGCAGCACCAGCATGAAGCAGACGCCGACCCAGAAGAGCGCGGGAAACGCGACCGCGCTGAAGTCGCGCGCGTTCTCCTCGCGATCGGCCAAGAGTTTTGCGAGGAAGACGATGAGCGCAAGCTTCACGAACTCGGACGGCTCGAACGAGAATAAGCCGAACTCGTACCAGCGCCGCGCGCCGCCCTCGATCATGCCGAAGTGTGGAAAGAGCACGCCGATCAGCAGCGCGACGGCGACGCCGAGCAACCACGGTGCGGCGCGGCGCAACACGCCGTAGTCGATCTTCACGCCGATCCAACAGGCGAGTGCGCCGAGCGCGACCCAGATCAGTTCGCGCTTGACGAAATGCTCGGCATCGTGGTAGCGGATGATGCCCACGACCGAAGACGCAGAGAACACCATGATCGCGCCGATCGCAGTGAGGACGCCCGCGACCACGAGCAGCGTGACATCGGGTGCGCGGCGCGCGGTCATGACGGGCTCGCCGCCGGCTGCGCACGCACGGCACCGGCGAACGCATCGCCGCGCGCCTCGGCGCTCTCGAACATGTCGAACGACGCGCAGCCGGGCGACAGGAGCACGACGTCGCCCGGCTCCGCCGTGCCCTTGGCGACGGCGACTGCAGCGTCCATCGAATCTGCGTACGCTATGGGCGTCTTGCCCAGCAAAGAGCCGATCTCGCGCGCCGTCTCGCCGATGAGCACGACGAGCTTCGCGCGCTGGCCGGCCGCTTTGGCGAGCGCGGCGAAATCCGTGCGCTTGCTGCGACCGCCCGCGATCAAGATGACGGGCGCGTCGAAGACCGACAGTGCCTTGATCACCGCGTCGGGCGTGCTCGCCTTGCTGTCGTCGACGAAGCGGACGCCGTTCTCGGTCGCGACGGTCTGCAACCGGTGAGGCAGCGGTTCGAAGCTGCGCAATCCGGGGACGAGCGCGTCATCGGACGTGCCGATCTCGGTGCCGCGCAGCAGCGCAAGCGACACCGCGAGGTACGCGGCCATCGCATTGGCGGCATTGTGGGCGCCCTCGATCTTCAAGTCGGCTGCCGCGACGACGGGCACGTACTTGCCGGCTTCGCGCTTGCTCCTCGCGCGCCGGACGATCCAACCGCCCTTGATCAATACGTCGGCGCTCTCCGCGCCCGAACTTGAAAACCACGCATCGCCGCAGCGCACGCGCTTGACCGGTCCGTCGCGCAGCTCGCGGATCGCCGCATCGTCGGCATTGCCGACGAACCAATCGCGCTCGGTCTGGTTGGCGAAGATGCGGAACTTCGCTTCGCGATACTCGTCGATCGACGGATAGCGATCGAGATGGTCCGCGGTGATGTTGAGCAGCACGCTGACGCGCGGCCGGAACGACGTGATGCCCTCGAGTTGGAAACTCGAGACTTCGGCGACGAGCCACTCGTCCGGTCCAGCGGCCGCAGCTTCGCGGATGAGCGGGCTGCCGATGTTGCCGCCGGTGCGTGCCGCGAGGCCGGCGCTGCGCAGCAGGTGGCCGATGAGCGCCGTGGTGGTCGATTTTCCCTTAGTGCCGCTGATGGCGATGATCGGTGCGCGCGCGATGCGGTACGCGGCTTCGATCTCAGAGATGACGGGGATGCCCGCTCGCTGGATCTCGAGCACGGCCGGGTTGTTGAGCGGCACGCCCGGCGAGACGATCGCGACGTCCGAGCCGGCAGCGTTCGCCGCCAGCGCGCCCTTGCCGATGAGCTCGATGCTGAGGCCGGCGAGCGCGGCGGATTGCTCGTGGAGCTGATCGGGCGGCTTATCGTCGTATGCAGTGACGCGCAGCCCGCGGTCGCGCAGCACGGCCGCCGTGGCCATGCCGCTGCGGCCGACGCCGACGATCAGCGCGCGGTCGCCTGCTACGAGCTTCACTGCGCTCTCCTTCGTCATCTAGTTCGCTTGGCCTGGCGGTGCGAACGCGAGCAACACAAACGTGAGGATCGCGGCGCAGGCCGATGTGACGATGAACATCGTCGTCACGCGCTGCTCGCGCCAGCCCTTCAACTCGAAATGATGATGCAGCGGCGTCATCGCGAAGATGCGTCTGCCGGTCGTCTTGAAGCTCGCCACCTGCGCGATGACGGAGAGCGCTTCAGCGACGAACACGATGCCGATGATGGGCAGCAAGAGCAGGAAATCGTATTCGATCGCCAAGCCCGCCAACAGCGCTCCAAGCGCCAGCGACCCGGTGTCACCCATGAAGATGCGCGCCGGATGCCGGTTATAATAAAGGAAGGCGACACACGCGCCAAGGACCGCCGCGGGCAGCGCATCGGCGAAGAGGAAGCTGAAGAGCCACAAGGGCGGAACGGCCGTGCCGGCGGCGAGTCCGTCCAGCCCATCGGTCAGGTTCACCGCGTTTGCCGCGCCGACGATGGCGCACAGCGCAAGCACCCACCACAGCCACTGCGGCAAGACGATGAACCCGCTGAACCATTGCGCGGCGTAGACGTGCTGTGTGGACGCCCACGCGACGAAGGCGAGCGCCACCGCTATCAATAGCGCGAATTTTGCCCGGGCGCGCAGCCCCAGCGCTCGCTTGCGCACGACCTTCAGATAGTCGTCCGCGAACCCGATCGCGGCGGCGGCGGTGACGAGCAACAGCAGCGGCACGTGCCACGTCGATGGCCCGCCCTGCCAATACGCGACGACCGTCCCGGCGATCGCGGCGAGCACGAACGCGACCCCGCCCATCGTCGGCGTGCCTTGCTTGTCGGCATGCGAGGCTGGGCCGTCTTCGTACACTTGTTGGCCGATGGCGAGCCGGCGCTGCCAGGCGATCAGCAGGGGGATGGCGATCGCCGCGATGATCGCGCCGATCCCGAAGGCGAGCGCGAGCAGGACGAGCGGCGACAGGCTCATGCGTGGAGCGGCGACGCGGCCGGGGATCCCTGCGCCGGGCGGTACTTGAGCACGACGAGCGGGGTCTGCTGATCGCTGTTGCCGTGCGGATTGCCTAGAAGGCATTGCCGTACGCTGTCAGCGATCACTCCGTCGCTGGCGCCAAGCACTTCTGCTTTATGCAAATCGTTGGCGTCGACGATCGCGACATACGCGCCGCACGCCTTCGCGATCTGCGCAGCGGCAGCGTCGGGCTCGAGCGGACCGAGAACGATGTGCCGCTCGTATGGCGGCATCGTGCCGGTGTATCCGTCGATTTCCGCGACGGCGGAACCCAGCAACCGGTAGAAGTCGCCGCGCCGTCCAATCAGCCTTCCCGCGGCACCTGCGACAGCCGCCGCGACGACTCGCGCGGTACCGACCTGTTCGATCACCAACTGCACCGACTCGGGCTGGCTCATCGTCGCGTACGAGCCCGCTTGGTCGGCCAACAATCGCGCGAGCGCGCTCGGACGGATGGCTTCGGCGGGAATGGAGCGGCCTTGCGCGATCGCGACGGCCGTCTCTGAGACGCAGACCACGTCGTCGGGCGACGCGATGCCGCGCACACACTCCGCCACCAACCGAGCCACATCGTCGCCGGATTTGACGATTGGGGTGCGGACTGGAAGTGCGCTGATGTATTGCGGAAGCTCCGGTGCATCGACCACAAATGAGATGGAGGAGCTCTGAGGTCGCGACGTGGCGACGCGCGGCCGGGCAGGGCCGTTAGCCGAACCCCCTGAGGTGGCGAGAGCCGCCGAAGGAGCGGCGAAGGAAGAACCTTGC
Organism: Vulcanimicrobiota bacterium; assembly: GCA_019237415.1. GTDB lineage: Bacteria > Vulcanimicrobiota > Vulcanimicrobiia > Eremiobacterales > Eremiobacteraceae > JAFAHD01. The sequence continues at coordinate 124 of JAFAHD010000149.1, read as the reverse complement.
GACGATTCGCCGCGCGGTGAGGCACCGGTGCTGTCCGTTCGCGCGCCACCGACCGGCCTCGCGAGCAACGCGTTCAGGATTTCCTCCATGCGTTGCACGCGCGATCCCTTCAGCAGCAGCGCGT
>JAFAHD010000075.1 GCA_019237415.1 Vulcanimicrobiota bacterium | reverse complement strand
CCTTCAACACCGAACACGGCATCGAACCGCGCTCGATCCGCAAGCAGGTGCGCGATATCCTCGATCTCGTCGCCACCGTAGAGTCGCGGACCGCCGCAGGCAGACTCAAGGGCGAGCAGCTCCCGCGCGACGTCGCGGTGGCGATGGCGCGCGATGTCGAACGCCTAATGAAGGAGGCCGCCGCGAACCTCGAGTTCGAGAAGGCGGCCGCGCTGCGCGACGAGCTGATCGAACTGCGCAAGCAGATCGCGTACAACGAAGAGCACCACATCGATCCGAAGTCGATCCTCAAATCGGTGCGCGACATACTCTCGACCGTCGGTGCGACCGGTGACGGCGCACGGCGACGCGCAGCAGGGCGGCAGCTCAAAGAGGTGCCGCGCGACGTGCTGCTCGCCACGATCGACAAGCTCGAGAAGGAGATGAAAGCGGCCGCAGCGCGCCTCGAGTTCGAGAAGGCCGCCGCGCTGCGCGACGAACTGTGGGAGCTGCGCAAGCAGTTGCCCGACGGCGGCGACGCCGCGCTTTCGCGCAAAGCGCCCAGGGTGTTCGGCCAGGCGCTGCGAGAGGCCGCCCTCTTCTGATACGGGCGATCTTCTTCGATCTCGACGATACGCTCGTCGAAGACACCCTCTCGCTCGAGCGCTGCGCCGAAGCCGCGGTGCGCGAGATCTCGCCGTCGCTGGGCGTCGATGCCCGCCAGCTCGCGGTGGCGTACGTCGATGCGGCGATCGACTTCTGGGAAAGCCTCGAACCGGGCGCGCCGCCGCCGAAGGCCGGCGACATCCGCCCGTCCATGTGGCGCGCGGCGTTGCGCCGCCACGGCGTCGACGACGCCGGGCTCGCGTCGCGCATCGCCAAGCGCTACGATCAACTGCGCATCGAGCGGGTCGAGCTGTTCCCCGAGGCGGTCAAAGTGCTCCAAGATCTGCACGGCAAGTACAAGATGTCGATCATCACCAACGGCTTCGCCGAGACGCACGACGTCAAGATCGCGCGGCTCGAACTCGGCCGCTTTTTCGACCACGTCATCCTCGCGGGCGAGATGCAGCTCGTCAAGCCGGATCCGAAGATCTTCGAACACGCGATGCGCTTGGCCGGCGTGAACGCGGACGAGAGCGTCATGGTCGGCGACCGCTTCAATCGGGACATCGCGGGCGCGCACGCGGCCGGCATGCGCGCGGTGTGGGTCAACGTGAGGAACGAAACGGCGCCTGACGGGCGTCCTGCTGACGCGACGATCGTCAACATCGGAGAACTGCCCGCCGCACTCGCTCGACTTGACGGAGTCGGCGCGCGCGGCGCCGAAAAGTAGCGTTCCTGATGCCCCAAAAACCCAACGGCGCCGCGGCCGATCCACTCGCCGCCCCGGTCAGAGCGATTCCAGCCCGCCACGGGCTGGAATCGATCGTCATCAAGGGTGCGCGCGAGCATAACCTCAAGAACATCGACCTCGCGCTGCCACGCAACCAGCTCATCGTGATCACCGGCTTGTCGGGTTCCGGCAAAAGCTCGCTTGCGTTCGACACGATCTACGCCGAGGGCCAGCGCCGCTACGTCGAGTCGCTGTCCTCGTACGCCCGCCAGTTCCTCGGCCAGATGGAAAAGCCTGATGTCGACTACATCGAGGGGCTCTCGCCATCGATCTCGATCGACCAAAAGTCGGCCAGCCACAACCCGCGATCGACCGTCGGCACCGTCACCGAGATCTACGATTATCTGCGGCTGCTGTACGCGCGCATCGGCAAGCCGCATTGCCCGAATTGCGGACGGCCGATCACCCCGCAGACGGCGGAGCAGATCGTCGACCAGATCCTCAAGCTGCCGGAAGGCGCGCGCATCCAGCTCCTTGCGCCCATGGTGCGCGGACGCAAGGGCGAATACAACAAGCTCTTCGAGCAAGCGGTCAAAGACGGGTACGCCCGCGTGCGGGTGGACGGCCAGATCCGCGAGTTGCGCGAGAAGATCAACCTCGACAAGAAACGCAAGCACTCGGTCGAGATCGTCATCGATCGGCTGGTGATGAAAGAGGGGCTGCGCAAGCGGCTCACCGATTCAGTCGAGACCGCGCTGCGCCTGACGCAAGGGCTTGTCACTGCGCTGGTCGATCGTCCGGGCAGCTCGAAGACCGAAGAAATCCCGTTCTCCGAGAAGCTGTCGTGCATCCACTGCGGCTTGTCGTTCGAGGAGCTCGCACCGCGCCTGTTCTCGTTCAACTCGCCCTATGGCGCGTGTCCGGAATGCACCGGGCTCGGCGTCAAGATCGAGATCGATCCACGTTTGGTGATTCCGGATCGCAACAAGACGTTCCGCGAAGGCGCGGTCGTGCCGTGGACCAAGAATCTCGCTGCCGGCATGAACACGTTCTACGTGCAGCAGGTCGAGTCCATCTTGGAGAGCGAGGGCTACGACCTCGACACGCCCGTGAAGAAGATCCCGCGCGATCTGCTCGACCTGATCCTATACGGCGACGACGACGAAGACGACAAGCGCAAGTTCACCTTCCGTACGAAGTCGGGTAAGAAGTGGCACTACGAAGGGCGCTATCGCGGCATCATACCAACGCTGCAGCGCCGCTACGAAGAGACGTCGTCGGACTACGTCAAGGAAGAAATCGACCAGCTGATGACCTCGGTCAAGTGTCCGGTGTGCAAAGGCGCCCGGCTCAAGCCCGAGGCGTTGGCAGTAACGGTCGGCGGCATCAACATCGCGCAGCTGACGGCGCTGCCGGTCGACCGCGCGCTGAGCTTCATGGAGAAGTTGGAACTCACGCAGCGCGAGCGGCAGATCGCAAGCCAGATCGTCAAGGAGCTGCGCGCGCGGCTCGGGTTCCTGGTGAACGTCGGATTGGAGTATCTCTCGCTCGATCGTGCGGCGATGACGCTGTCCGGAGGCGAAGGCCAGCGCACCCGCCTCGCGACGCAGATCGGCTCGTCGCTCGTCGGCGTGCTCTACGTCTTGGACGAGCCGTCGATCGGGTTGCACCAGCGCGACAACGCGCGTCTGCTCGCGACGCTGAAGACGCTGCGCGATCTCGGCAACACGCTCATCGTCGTCGAGCACGATGAAGAGACGATGCGCGAAGCCGACTATCTCGTCGACATCGGGCCCGGCGCTGGGAAAGAAGGCGGTCACATCGTCGCCTCCGGCAGCATCGCAGATATCGAGGCTGTGCCCGAATCGCTCACCGGCAAATACCTCAAAGGCGATGCGTTCATCCCGATCCCACGTGCGCGCCGGATACCAAAGGGCCTGCTGTCGATCAAGAACGCGCGCGCGAACAACTTGCATGGCATCGACATCGACTTCCCGTTGGGCGTGCTCATCGCGGTGACCGGCGTGTCGGGCTCGGGAAAATCGAGTCTGGTCGACCTCGTGCTGTATCGCGCGCTCGCACACCACCTGCACGGCCAGCCGCCCGATGAGACGTATGGGCGCGTGACCGGGCTCGAACAACTGGACAAAGCGATCATCATCGACCAATCGCCGATCGGTCGCACGCCGCGCAGCAACCCTGCGACCTATACCGGCGCGTTCGATCCGATCCGCGAACTGTTCTCGATGACGCCCGAGGCGCGCGCCCGAGGCTACGCCCCGGGCCGCTTCTCGTTCAACGTCAAAGGCGGGCGCTGCGAGGCGTGCGCGGGCGACGGCATCATCAAGATCGAGATGCATTTCTTGCCCGATGTCTATGTCCCGTGCGAGGTCTGCAAAGGCAAGCGCTACAACCAGCAGACGCTGGACGTCACATATAAAGGAAAGACGATCGCCGACGTGCTCGAGATGCGCGTCGACGAGGCTGCCGATTTCTTCGCCAACGTCCCGCGCGTCCACACCAAGCTGAAGACCATCTGCGACGTGGGCCTCGGCTACATCCAGATGGGCCAGCCCGCGACCACTTTGTCGGGCGGGGAAGCCCAGCGTGTGAAGCTCGCCACCGAGCTTTCGCGCCGCGGCACGGGCCGGACGTTCTACATCTTGGACGAACCGACGACCGGGTTGCATTTCGCGGACATCGCTCATCTGCTGCGCGTGCTCGACAAGCTTGTTGACGCCGGCAACACCGTGCTTGTGATAGAGCACAACCTCGACGTCATCAAGACGGCCGATCACGTCATCGATCTCGGTCCGGAGGGCGGCGAGAAGGGCGGCCGTGTGATCGCGACCGGCTCGCCGGAGCAGGTCGCACAGGACGAGCGTTCGTACACTGGACGGTACTTGCGGCGCGTGCTCGCCGATCCACGCGCGCACATCGCCATCACCAGCGGGGAGCACGCAGCCGTCGCGGACTTCGAGCGTGCCAACCGAGAACTGCTACGGGCGCTGGAGGAGGCCAAAACCTCCTAAGGCGACAGGCCCGAATGCCGATACAGTGAGAAGAGGTATGGACTCTCATGGCTGAGGCACTTGATACCGGTGAGCTTCCCGTCGCGCTTTCGCTCCCGGTCTCGGTGACCGCGCGCAACGCGGACCTAAAACTAGACATCACCGGCAAGGCTACTCATTTAGATGAGAAGGGTCTTGTCGTGACGTTCCAGTCCGAAGTGCCCGAGGGCACGGTGCTGTTCACCACGATCGACATGCGCAGCATCAACTCCACTGCGCGCGGCCTGATCAAGGTCAAGTCACAAACGCCGATCGGCGAGCACGGCGGCTACCGGACGATCGCCGACTTCGTCGATCTCAACGAAGACGGCAAGCGCAAGATCGCCAAGATGCTCGGCGGTCCGTCAGAAGAAGTCGCGCCCGTGGCGGCACGGAGTTTTACCATCGATCAGCTGCGGACGCAGCAAGGCGGCTACGTGCAGCAGGGCGGTTACGTGCGCACGCCGATGGCTGCCGCCCAGGCGGTGGCGCAAGGAGACTATCAGGCGCCGGCCGCGCAGACGACGCGCCGCCAGTACTATGAACCCGCCCCGATGCGCGCGCAAGCCAAAGCCTCCACGTCGACGCGCTTTTGGGGATCGCTGGGCGTGACGTCATACGTCATCGCCATCCTGATCGTCATCGCGTTCTTCCCGCAAGGCCGCGCCTTCGAGTGGATGGTCATCAGTTACATCGGCTACGCGCTCGAGCGCTGCTGGTACTGGGCCAACCACGTCGGCCAAGTCAAGCTGTACGACAACTCGTAGCCCAGCGTAGAGCCACCGCCGCGTGGAGTTGCTGCGCGCAGGCGAGCGCCTGCGCCTCACCGCGCGGCGAATCATCAAGAAGATTTTGACTTCGCCGCTCCTTCGGCGGCTCTCGCCGCCTCAGAGGGTTCGGCTTTCGGCGCCGCCTGCGCGCTGCGACTTACGGCTGGATCAGCACCTGCACGTTCAGGCCGAAGCTGCCGTAACCGGTCGCGCAGGTGTTGTTGTCCGACGTTTCGCGCGTCTCGTTGCCGCCCATCAATAAGAAACCGTAGTCGGGGATCGTGCCTTTCGCGAAACCTTGGATCGCGGAGGCGACGTCGATGGAGTATTTCCCGCCCGCGATCAAGACGACGTGACCATTGATCGGACCGGCCGCCGTGACGTCATTGGAGCTCCACGGGATGCCGCTGATGTAGTCGTTGTTCGGGATGAGATCTTGCGCATTCGACCAGTCGCCCGTGGGTAGGTGCACCGCGCCAAGGCAGCTGCTGTTCGATCCATCGTCGCGCTGGAATGTCAATGTCGCACTCTTGACGCTCGCCTTCGAATTGCGCAAGAGAATGCCGGCGGAGCCGAGATCGAAGCTCAGCGCGCTCTGATAGATCATCGTGTCGGAATAGCCAGTCACACCGAGTGAGCTGCAGAAATCGTGAATGAAACCGACCGTCAGACCGGGGGCCTGACCAAGGCCGTTGTTCGGCAAACCGCAACCGGGAGCGGGAAAGGAGTAGCTGTGATGGTGATAGACGACGCGCGTGTTGTTCGGAACTAGGTTGAAGCTGCGCACGATCGGCGTATCGATCGGACCGTTGACGCAGTACGCGTTGCTGTCGTTTGATTCCGACGAACCTTTATAGGCGGTCACCGTGTAGCAGAAGCCCTGGAAGCCGCCCGAGGGCACTGGGAGCACTGCCAGCGTGATCGTCGGATCCTTGCTGTACGCGTCGCCCCTCGGCGGCACAAGCGTGTGTTGGCCGCCATCGACGCGATACAGCCGATACCCGTCCGCCCTGCAATTGTTGCACGTCCAGACCAGCGCCAACCAATGATTGCTAAAGCCTGCAGAGCACGCGAGTCCGCCGCCCAGACCGGCATGCGCCGTGCACACCTGCGGATCGTTCGTGTTACCGAGCGACGTTGGAACCGGCGGCGGCGGGGGAAGCGTCGGCGGTGGCGCCGGCGTCGCGCAGGTGACCGAGAATGAGACCTTGTTGCTGTAGACGTCAGACTGGCCGCTGCTGATGTTGTGTATCCAGACCTGATCGAATGAGTTGCTGCTGGCCGCCGAACTTTGGACCGAAAACGTGTCGTTGACAGTGTAGGTGCCGACGGAGTTGACTGTCTCGGTGCCGACGTTGACGACCTGTTGCGCGCCGTTGACGAACCGGTTGAAGCTCACCGCGAACGTCGTGTTCTTCGTGCCGCTGATCGTGGCCTGAAATGTCATCGTCGTCGGGCACGTGCCGTTGAAGCTCGTCGGACCGAGCGCGGTCAGCGTCGCGCCCGTGACATTCGCCAGCGCCGGCGCGCCCGGAGCGGCTATCAACGCGGCGATGGCAGCCGGAAGCACGACGAATACAGACAGCCAAGAATGACGGAACAAGTAGCGCACGATGAAGCCCTCCCCGTGTCGTTAGAGCAACGAGCGCCGTGTCGAGTTTGTTACGCTCGTTCTACGAGTTTTCGCAAGGCGCCCTCATCGATGACCGGGACGCCCAGCGACTCAGCTTTTGACAGTTTCGTTCCCGCCGCCTCACCTGCGACGACATAGTCGGTCTTCTTGCTCACGGATCCGGCCACTTTGCCGCCCGCGCTCGTGATGAGCGCGGTCGCCTCTTCCCGGCTGAGCGACGGCAGCGTGCCGGTCAGAACGAGCGTCTTGCCCACGAGCGGTCCGTCGGTGGCGGTTCGAGGACGCGGCTGTCCGCGCAGCGTCACGCCGGCCGTACGCAATTTCTCGACGATCGCGCGGTTGGCGGGCTGGGCGAAGAACGAGACGACGCTCTCCGCGATCGACGGCCCGATCTGCTCGGTGGCTTGCAGCTCCTGCGCGGACATCGATGCCAGCGCATCGATGTCGCTCACCGCGTCGGCGAGCAGCTGGGCGGTCTGGAAACCGACGAAGCGGATGCCCAACGCGTACAGCACGCGCGCGAAAGGCCGCGCTTTGCTGCGTTCGATCGCCGCGACGAGGTTGGCGGCGGACTTCTCGCCCGTGCGGGGCAACGTCAACAGTCGGTCCGCGGTGAGCGAGTAGATATCGCCGACGTCGTTGACAAAGCCCGCCTCGACGAAAGAAATCGCCGACCGGTAGCCGAGGCCTTCGATATCCATCGCGCCACGCGACGCGAAGTGCGCGAGCCGCTCGATGATCTGCGCGGGGCACACGGCGTTCGGACAGTACGCCATCGCCTCGCCTTCGGCGCGCTGCACCGGCGTGCCGCACACCGGGCAGCGCGCCGGGAGATGATAGACAGGCAACTGCTTGCCTTTGCGAGCCGCCACGAGCGGGCCGACGATCTCTGGAATCACCTCACCCGCGCGGCGCACCGTGACGACATCGCCTTCGCGGATATCCTTGGCGTGGATGTAGTCTTCGTTGTGCAGCGTCGCCATGGAGACCATGACGCCGCCGACTTGAACCGGTTCGAGCACGGCGTAGGGATTGACGCTGCCGGTGCGGCCGACGTTGACTTCGATCGAACGCAGCGTGGTCGTGACTTCTTCAGGCGGATACTTGAATGCGACCGCCCAGCGCGGCTCTCGCCCGACGGCGCCGAGATCGCGCTGCTGCGCAAGCGAATCCACCTTCACCACGACGCCATCGGTGCCGTAGTCGAGCGTGGAGCGCTTGCCCTCCCACTCATCGCAGAAGGCAACCACCTCGTCGAACGATGCAAAGCGCCGCGCTTCTTTGTTGACGGGAAAGCCGAAGCCGTCGAGCGCGGCAAGCAGATCCCACTGCGTCGTCGCGCGCAACGCCGGCTGATTCGCGCCGATCCCGTAGGCGAAAAAGCGCAGCGGTCGCTGCGCGGTCATCGCGGGATCGAGTTGGCGAAGGCTGCCAGCTGCCGAGTTGCGCGGGTTCGCGAACGGCGGCTCGCCTTGCGCGACCCGGCTCTCGTTGAGCCGGTCGAAATCGGAGCGGCGCATGTACACCTCGCCGCGCACCTCGAGCACCCCCTCGTGCGGGACCCGCAGCCGCAGCGGAATCGAGCGCACCGTGCGCAGGTTGGGCGTGACATCCTCGCCGACCACGCCGTCGCCGCGCGTCGCGCCTGATTCGAACACGCCGTCGCGATAGCGCAACGACACGGCGAGTCCGTCGATCTTGAGCTCGGCGGTGTAGGCGTTTGGTTCGCCGTCGAGCTGGCGCGTCAGTCGCGTATGCCACGCGCGCAGCTCGTCCGCGCCGAAGGCATTGCCGAGCGACAGCATCGGCACGCTGTGCTCGTGCGGCAAGAACCCTTCCGACGGTTTTGCGCCGACGCGCTGCGTCGGGCTATCAGGCGTGCGCAGATCCGGATGCGCGTTCTCGAGCGCGCGCAGCTCGCGTATGAGCGCGTCGTACTCCGCATCGCTGACGGTCGGCGCATCGCGCACGTGGTACTCTTCGTTGTACCGATCGAGCAGTTCGCGCAACGCGGCGGCGCGCTTGTGAGGCGTAGAGTCGGGCATCGGGGCGTTGGGGTTAGACGACGCGGCGCAAGAATCCGTCGTCTTCGACTTCGCGGTCGCCCAGCCAATGCAGCGCGTCTTGCAGGTTGCGGGCGATGTCGCCCGAGAGCACGCTGTGCTTGTGCTGGCTGGCCAGATAGTCCGCCGTGATACCGTGCCAGTATGCGCCGATGGCCGCGGCTTGACGGGTCGAGCAGCCCGCCGCGATCATCGCGCCGATGATCCCGGACAGGACGTCCCCGGTGCCGGCGGTCGCGAGCAGCTCGTTGCCGGTGAGGTTGACGTACGAAAGCTCTTTGGTCGCGACGATCGAACGCGGACCTTTGAGCAGCAGCGCGATATCGTGCGCGCCGGCGTAGTCGTCGGCCGCTTTCATGCGATTCGCGATCGCGGCGTCGGCGTTCTCGCCGAGCAGCCGCGCGAATTCCCCGTCGTGCGGCGTCAGCACGACCTTCTTACCGTCGATGAGCTTGTCGTGCCCCGCGAGTGCGAACAGCGCGTCGGCATCGATGACGAGCGGACGCGTGCTCGCTTCGATGAAGGAACGGACGATGCTCTGCGTCTGCTCTTCGCGGCCGAGACCGGGTCCGATGACGACCGCGCCGGCATGGCGAGTTCGGTCGAGCAAGAATGCGGTGATCGCCTGCGCGTCGCCGCGCGGCCACGGTGCGATGACCTGCTCGACGACATGATAGCCGATCGGACCGGCGGCGTCTTCCGGACACGCGATCGTGACGTAGCCGGCTCCGGCATACTGCGCACCCAGCGCGGACAGCGCCGGCGCTCCGACATATTGCGCGCTGCCGCCGATGACGACGACATCGCCGGCCGTGCGCTTGTCGGCGAGCGCGCTGCGCGCCGGCAGCCAGTAGAAGAATTGATCGGTCGTCATCACGTGATAGCGGCCGCCGACCGCCGCAAGTATCGCCGGTGGAATGCCGATGTTAGCGACCCATAGCTCGCCGACGTACGATGCTGCTGGATACAACAGCATGCCCACTTTGGGAGCCGCCATCGTCACCGTCGCTGCGGCTGAGACCGCTGGACCCGGCACCATGCCGGTGCTCGGATCGATGCCGGTCGGAATGTCGACCGCGATGACGTCGCGGTTGGCGACGTTGATCTCGTTCACCCAGGTGCGATACGCCTCGCGCAGCGGACCCTCGGAGCCCGTGCCGAGCAGCCCGTCGATGATCAACGACGCCGAACGCAAGCCGGAGCGGAAGAACTCCGGCGATTGCTCGCGCAGAAAGCTGATGGAAGCGCCCAGGCTCTCCATGATCTCGAGCTGGGTCCGGCACAGCTCGTTGCACTCGTCCAGTTTGGCCGCCATGTAGAGATCCGGCTCGAAACCGAGCTGCATCAGATAGCGCGCGGCGACGAGCGCATCGCCGCCGTTATTGCCCGGGCCGGCGACGATGGCGACTCGGATGGGGTCGCCTTCGAGCTGGCCGAGGAAGTCGCGCGCCAAGTCGGCGATGGCGCGTCCCGCCGACTCCATGAGGATGAGCGGCGGAATGCCGACATCGTCGACCGCGCGGCGATCCGCGGCGCGCATCTCGTCCGGGGTGAGCGCGTTCATCTTGCCACCGCGGTGTCGACTGCGACAGGTCGTGGAACGGCGACCGCTTCATCGGCTTCGAGGATGACGGTCGCGACGGCGCTCGTGCGGCTGTGCGAGATCGAAAGATGCATGCGGCTCACTCGGCGCGCGGTGGTCAGGCGCTCGGCGCCGCCCGACAGGGCGACGTACGGCTTGCCGCTGCGCTCGTGCCGCACGCCGACGAGCCGCCACGGGATCGCGTGACCAAATGCTTTGCGCGTCGCTTCTTTGGCGGCGAATGCGCCGGCGAGACGTTCGGCGAAGTGGCGATGGCGCATGGCGTGCGCCATCTCTTCGGGCGTGAACACCTTGCGCGCGAAGCGCGCGAGCTTGTCGGGCGCGAACTTGAAGCGCCCGACTTCGGCGACGTCGGTTCCCAATCCGATGATCATGTCGTGTCGTTCTCCGGCGAGCGTCGTTGCGGAGGACTTCGCAGCGCGCAGTGGAAGGTGACGTTCCGTGGAAAAGATCGGGCTTCTGCCCATCAACGCCATCGGTGCGCAATTCTGCGAACGCCTCGCTCCATGCCTCGAGGAGCGTTTCCTGCACAAGTTCGCACTCGAAAAGCCGCTCACCCTCTCACCGTCGCTCGCCAACGCCGCGCGCCATCAATACTTCCTGACCACGGTCTTCAACAAGATGAGCGGTACGTCGCCGAACCGCGACGGTTTCTTGCTCGGGCTTATGAGCGACGATCTCTACAAGACGTCGCACAGCTTCATCTTCGGCGACGCGAGCGATACCGACCGCATCGCGGTCGTGTCGACGTTCCGGCTGCGGCCCGAGTTCTACAACGAGAAGCCGGACGATGCGGCGCTGTTCAATCGCGTGCTCAAGGAATGCGTGCACGCGCTCGGCCACGCCTTTGGTTTGAAGCACTGCTACAACGCGCGCTGCGCGATGTATTACAGCCACTCGGTGTACGACACCGACGGCAAACAGAACTACTTCTGCGACACCTGCGACAAACGTCTGCGCGCCAATAGGTAGCAGCGATGTAGTAGCGCGTTCTTTGAACGCGCACGTCCGATGAAAGAGCTACGCCAACTCTGGCTCTTTGGCGTCGCGCTTGCGATCGTTTTCTTCCTCATTCTCCAGACCATGCTCGGCTGGTCATGGGATGCGTGGACGATCGGGTTCGTGGTCGTCGGCTTGCTCCTGATACTGTGGCAGTGGTATCGCCGCTTCCCGCGCGGCTACTAAGCGAGCCGGCCTCGCCCGGTTCCCGGAACGGCGTGCGCTCAAACCTGGCTCCGGCGGGTACACTGTTCTCGCTATGCAAAAGATCATCATCACTGCGCTCAGCCTCACCATCCTCGCGATCATGGCGGCGGACGCGCGTGCCGCCTCGGATCCTCCCAAGGCGTGGCAGGACGTCCGCGCGTTGGTCGTGCGCTTCAACGACGCGCAAAACGTCCACAACGTCGACGTGTCCGGCGCGTTGCTCCTCAATTCTCCGGAGGTCTCGCTCACAGTCGGCCCTGTGCTGGCGGTCGGGCATGACGCTGCCGTCAATGCGCTGGCGCGCGCCTACGCGGGCGATTGGCGAGTGCTGCCGGAC
>JAFAHD010000065.1 GCA_019237415.1 Vulcanimicrobiota bacterium | reverse complement strand
CCGCGTTGACATATCCTTCGTGCGTCAGCGGCTCCAACGCGCGCGGGAAATGCGCGGGCATCGGCTCGCGCGCTTCGCCGTTGGGCGTCGCGCTCGCAGCAGCCCGGCCGTCGCCGTTCGTGTCCGGGCGCAGATCGAGCAACCGTTGTTGATAGTCCAGCGACGCCCCGAGATACTGACCGCCGCGCGGTTCTTTGAAGCCGGGAGAGATGCGACGCGAGGCGCGCAGTTCGCCTGCCTCGACGGGCGAATGCTCGAAACGCGGCAGCATCGCTGCCCAGGCGCGGACGAGCGACACGGAGCGCGCGATGTCGCCATTGGCCTGCGCGAGCGCGCGCGCGGCGATCGCCGGCTCGACCAAACCCGCTTCGGCCATGATGGTGTCGATGAGCAGCCGCAGCGACCCGGTCATGAATCCGATCGGATCGCCGATCGCGTCGACGGGTCGCGCGCTGGCCAGCGCCGCGGCCGCATTGACTGCGGTTTCATCGACCGTGACGCTCGTATAGCCCATTACGCGAACGAGACCCGCGTCGTGCGGGGCAATGCGGCAAGCGAGCCGTCCGCTGCGATGAACACGACGTCGATCCCCCGTGGGTAATCAGCGCACGCGTCCGCACGCGTATCAAGATCTTCGCGCCTGGCCGGCAACGTCGTCTCGTAACGGCCCTTGACGCCCGGGCCTTCGAGCGCGACGGCGGTTTGTTCGTGCGCTCCGGCGATCCAGAGTACGGTCGCGCCACGCTCGGGATAAAGGTCGGTGCCGCGTTGCGCGTTTGCCAGCGCATCGGCTGCGCGTTGGCCTTCGATGACGATTACATCGGCGTCTGAGGGGGGCGCGAGCGTCGGCTGCCACGGCAGTTCGACATCCGAGCCCGTACGGTGTAACGCCACTCCTGGTTCCCATACCGAGGCGAGCAGTAGGGCAGCTGCGTCGTTTCCGTTTTCCGCGGGAGTGGCGAACCATCGTCCTGGATACGACAGCGCATTGAGGAGCGCTCTGAAGCAGCGGTGCCGGTCGCGCACGCTGGTCATACTTTGGTCTGCGCCATCGCGCTGGCGGAATGCAGGCGCGCCGACGCCTCGATGCTCAAGGCGTCTTCCGCGAGATCGCGCACCTCGACGGAAGCGGTCGCGTCGGCGATCGCGGCCGCCAGCGCGGCCTCTTGATCGAACCCCATCACGGCGGCCCAGCCCGGCGCGCCCCCGACATTGACCGCTGCGGTGGTGACGACGACCTCCGTAAAGCAAAACGCGCCGACCGGCGTGCCGAGCTCAATCATGACCGACCGCGCCGCCGGCGCCTCCGTGACGGAGACGCGTTCGCGCAGCGCGATACGCTCTCCGAGGTCGAGCAAACCGGCTCGGTTGACGCGCGCTGCCGCCGCCAGCCCCTCGGAGCGGCGTTCTTTGCCATAGGCCGCACTGACGGCGCGCTTATCGCTCATCGCCGGTGGTCTCATAGATGACGCGGAAGAAATCCGAACGCAGCCACGACGTCGTCAGTTCGATGGGCCGGCGATGACGGGCTGAATCCGTCTGGCCGTTGAGCTGCAGCACCATGGGCCGCCCGCTGACGGCCAGGCGTCGCGCGATGCCGGGCGTCGCGAACACGAACTCTGCTCGCGTCCACGAACGCACCGGCGTGAGCCCGTAGTTCGCAAACGTCAGATGCAACGAGCCGCCGTCGCCCAACCGTTGGTGCAGTCCGCGCACGAGCTCGTCGACGATCCACGAGTCCGAACAGCCGGCGAGTTCCCCGTCGACGTAGCGCAGCCGTTTGAGCAACAGCAGCATCGCGTCGTTGCCAACCGCCAACCGCTCGCGCACCCAGCTGGGCGGCTTGCGGGGCCCGAGGGATTCGGTGCGCAGCGTGGGCGTGGCGCCGGCCCGCCGGATCGTCTCGGTCCAGCTCGGCGGCGTGTCGGGGCCGATCCGATAGTCGAGCCGGCGCGCGACGAGCGAGCGGCGGCCTTGCTCTCGGCGCACGAGATAGCGGCGCTCGAGCTCTTCGAGGGCTGCGCGTGCGGTCTGCCGATGCACGCCGCGCTCGCGCGCGAGTTCGGTCTCGCTCGGCAGGGCGGTGCCCGCCTCCGCATGCGCGATGTCGCGGGCGAGATCGTCGGCCACCTGCAGATAGATCGGCGTGTCCGCGCGCATCAGCTGATGCTCTTTCGCAGGAAGACCGCGAGGCCTTCGATGCCCACGATCATCACGCACATGATGATGAGCAGCATCGTGAGCTGCTTGTATTCGAACAAGGCCAGCGCTTGTTGGATCTGAAAGCCGATGCCGCCGCCGCCCACGAATCCGAGGACGAGCGACGAGCGCACGTTGGTATCAAGCCGGTACAGCGAAAGGCCGATCATCGTCGGCAACACCGCCGGCAGGATCGCTTGGCTCGCGATCTGCGCCGGATTCGCACCGGTGACTTGCAGCGCGTGGACCGGCTCCATGTTGACGTCTTCGATCGCCTCGGCGTAGAGGCGCCCGAGGACGCCGACCGAGTGCACCGCCAGGCCCAAGAATGCCGGAAACGCGCCCAGACCGACCGCCGTCACGAACAGCAGCGCCCACACGATGTCGGGCACGGTGCGGCACACTGCGATGATGCCACGCGCGGCATAGTATGCCCAGCGGCCCGGCGTCGTGTTGTGCGCCGCCATAAACCCCAACGGAATCGAGAAGATGATGGGCACGAAGGTCGCCAGGATCGCGACGTCGATCGTCACGAGCGATGCCTTTAGCGACGGCAGCAAGACGCGCGGATCGGGAGGCAGGCCGCGCCGCACGATGTCGACGATGCCCGAAAACCCGGTGATGATGTCTTCCGGGTGCGCCTCGATGACGATGTAGGCTTGCACGATGAGGAAGACGACCAGCGCGCCAATGCCGATCTTGAGCGGCAGCGACATCCGCTTCGGTGCGCGCGCCGGCGCGCGCAACGCGAATGAGGTCGCCATCAGGCGTCCCGCTTGTAGAGCGAGCTCAAACTCTTCTCGTCGACGCGCGCGGCCCGTTCGTCGATGACCACCACGCCGGCGCGCAGTCCGACGACGTGATCCGCGAACTTGCGCGCGATGTCCATCTGGTGCAGCACGCATACGACCGCCAACCCGTCCTCGCGCGCCAGCCTCTGCAGCACCGCCATGATCTCGAGCGAAGCGTCGGGGTCTAAGGCAGCGACGGGTTCGTCGGCGAGCAGCACGGTCGGCTGCTGATGCAACGCCCGCGCGACGGCCACCCGCTGCGCCTGACCACCGGACAGCGTGTCGGCTCGCTGATCTGCGAGATGGACGATCGAAAGCCGTTCGAGCAGCCGCGTCGCAAGCGAGAGCTCGTCTCTGGGCAGCAGGCCGAAGAGCGTCTCGATGCCCTGCTTGCGCCCGAGGCAGCCGGCCGCGACGTTCGCGAGCGCCGAGCGCCGCGCGACGAGCGAAACGTTTTGGAAGATCACCGCGATCTCGCGCCGCGCTTGGCGCAGCCCTTCGCCCGACAGCGCCGCGATGTCGCGACCGCCAACGGTGATCGAGCCCGTATCGGGGTCTGTGAGGCGCACGACACAGCGGACGATCGTCGACTTGCCGCTGCCGTTCGGTCCGAGGATCACGGTCACTTCGCCCGCACGAGCGGCAAACGACACGTGCGCGAGCGCTGCCGTGCCGTTGGGATAGGTCTTGCTCAGATCGCGCACGACAAGGCGCGCGTCACCGGAGGCACCGTCGCCCGCCGCGCCGTTAGAGGTCCGCTCGCGGAGCGTGGTGAGCACGTCGTCAGTGCAGGGTCGTGAGATCGAGGTTGAGCGTCGCCGTCATGTCTCGGATGAGATCGTAGGACGCATCTTGCTGCTGCGTGATGCGCTGGCCCAACCCCTTGAGCACGTTATTGGGATCGTTGATCTTCGAAAAATCCACGGCGAGCAGTGCCGCGAGCAATCGCTGTCTGAACGCGGGCGTGAGATCGCCGCGCACGGCGAACGCGTCGTTCGGAATGGGCGTCGATTTCCACAGCGTCACGTACTGGTCGGGCGTGTACTCGCCGAGCTTCGTCACGAGTGCGATCGTCGGGCTGTTCAGCTCGCCCGCGTCTACCTTCTTATTGCGCAGCGCCTCGAACGACGCCGTGTGGCTGCCGGCGTAAAAGGCCTTCACCCCGTTGTCCGGATCGATGCCGGCCTTCTTGAGCGCATATGCCGGGAAGAGGTGCCCGGATGTCGATGCGGGATCGGAGTAGGCGAAGGTGTGTCCGGCGACGTCCTTGAGCGCCGCGATCGGCGAGCCTTTCGGAACGACGATGCTCGCGTAGTAGGTCGTCGGCGTTCCGTCCGCGGTCGCCCACGTCGCGATCACCTGCGCCGTCGCGACCTTGTTCGCAAGGACGTAGCCGAGCGGCCCGAATTCGCCGAACTCGAGCTTGCCGTTGCGCATCGCTTCGATCTCAGCGTTGTACGTCTGCGTGATGTAGATCTCGACCTTGCAGCCGAGGTTTGCGGAGATGGCTGCGCCGATCTGATCGTAGACCGGCGTGAGTTGTGGAACGGCCTCAAAGGGCTCGACACCCATGCGCACCGTACCGCCATTGGGGCAATCCGCCGCGGCCGCGCGGCCGGCGGACGGCTGGCTGGCGGCGATTGCGCCGACCGCCAGGAGCACGAGGGTGCACCGCATCAAGCGCATCGCCGTGAACATCGTCTCACCTCCAGCAAGAGTGCGCAGCACAAAACTTGTCTAGACGACTTTTTCATTTCAATCGTATGGCGCGAGAATTAAGTCGAGGTTGCGGGCGCGTTAAGCTTGCATCACCTTAACGCATGGCCGAAAGGTCAAGGTGCAGGGTCTTTGCGACGTCGCGGATGACGTCGTACGCGCCGTCGGTCTGCGGGACCCAGGTCTTGCCGCTGATGATGTGCATCGGATCGTCGACGTTGGACAGATCGACGGACAGCACCGCCGCCTCGATCCGCGCCTGCAGATCCGCCGGCAGGTCGCCCCGAACCGCCATCGCATCGCCCGGTATCGGGTCCGACTTCCACAACGTGAGATAGTCATCGGCCTTGTACTCGCCGCTGCTTGTCGCGACGCGGATCGTCGTGCTGTTCAGCTCGCCTGCTTGCACCTTGTGATTTCGCAGCGCCTCGAACGAGGCCGTATGGCTGCCCGCATACACGCCTTTGATGCCGGTGTCCGGGTCGACGCCGGCTTTCTTGAGCGCGTAGGCCGGAAAGATATGCCCCGAAGTGGACGCAGGGTCGGAGTAGGCAAAGGTGTGGCCCTCGACATCGGCGAGCGTCTTTATGTCCGTCGGCTTCGGCGCGACGATGCTCGCGAAGTAGATCACGGGCTTGTGATTCGCGTCGGCGTGCACCGCGAAGACCTGCGCGTTCGCCACTTGATGCGCCAAGACGTACCCGAACGGCCCGAACTCGGCGAATTCGAGGTGCCCCGCGCGCATCGCTTCGATCTCGGACGTGTAGTTCTCGGTGATGAGCACTTTCACCGGACATCCGAGGCGCTTGCTGATCAAGTCGCCGATCTGATCCATGACCGGCGCGAGCACCTGGATCGCTTCGCCGGGCTCGACGCCCATCCGAACGGGATTGACTGGACACGGCGCGGGCGCGGCGAGTGCCGTTGCGGCGAAGGCGCCGCCAAGCAGCCAGAGGACCGAGCTGAATACGAGGATCGGGCGTTTCACGCCCTCGTAGTGTACCGAATATGGGTTAAGAACTAATGATTCATTCGCGCGAAGATCGCGTCCAGCTCCTCGCGCGACGCGCGACTCGACTGGGCCGAGAACTGGTGCGAGATCTCGCGATCGTCTTCACTGTCCAGGCTTGCAAACGCGACATCCGCGAACTCTTCAAGCGGAACGCCCCAGGTGTGCAGTCCCGGGCCGCCCAGATCGGTGTCGACCGCCGGCGGAATCAACTCGATCACGCGTATCGGCGTCTCTCGCAGCTGATAGCGCAGCGATAACGTGAACGAGTGCATCGCCGCTTTCGTGGCGCAATAGACCGGCACGCTCGCGAGCGGCACGAACGCGAGCCCTGACGTCACGTTGATGATCGCGGCCGGCGAGCGAGTGCGCAAATGCGGGATGAGCAGCGTGCTGAGGTGGATCGCCGCCTCGAGGTTGATGCGGATCTCGGCGTGGATCTGGTCCCAGTCAGGACTAGTCGTCAAATCGATGCGTTGTTGGATGCCGGCGTTGTTCACCAGCACGTCGAGGTTCGGCGCCTCGTGCAAGGCTCTCTCGACCAGCGCGCGGCGTTCCGCGGCGTCGGCAAGGTCAAACGAAAGCGTCCGCAGCTTCGAATGCTTCGCTTGAGCCTTTGCGAGGACGTCCTTGCGGCGCCCGCAGATGAGCACGTCGCTGCCGGCGTCTGCGAAACGCGACGCGAGCGCCAGTCCGATGCCGCTGGCCCCGCCGGTCACCAAGATGGAATGTCCTGAGGGATCCATGTGCGGCGGGCTCGTTCGCCGCTTAGGGCAGGCTAATCCCGCCCGTGAAAAGGTCGAGCTCCACGTGCGACGCGCGGGCTTCGTCGCCGGATGGCGTCAGCGTCAACTGGATCGTCTGGTGCTGGTCGGCCCAGACGCCGGCGCTGACGTACTGGATGCTGCCGTTGCTCGCGAAGAGCAGCGGCGTCGCCGGGTCGACTGGTCCGCCGGTCAGCGCCACGCCGTCGAACGATCGATGGACGATCTTCGGGCCCAGCACCGAATTCGGGTCGATCGCATTTGGTCTTCCATAGAAGCAGTCGTATGCCAGCGGATTCGTCGAGACGACGTTGAGCGTCGCGCCGTCGTTGGCGCCGCCGTTCTGCGCGATGCGTTCCAGCAACGCGACGTCCTGCGCCATGGTCGCGGCGGCATCGGAGGCGGCACGGCCGTGCAGGTAGGCGGTGAACGGCGTGATCAGAAACAAGGCGGCCGCGAGAGCCAAGGTGGCTAGGACGACCGTAAGCTCGAGCAAGGTCATCCCGCGTGCCGCGCTCGAGCAATGTCTTGTCCTCGAGCATTGCTTCGTCCACGAGCATGGCTGATTCACGGGAGTGCGCCTGAGGGCAGCGCGTTGCCGTCCCACCATTGTTGGTTGCCGAACGTGTCGTCAGGGACGGGTCGTCCGCTCGGCCCGGTCGTGAAGACGTGGATGCGCAGCTCCGTGGCAACCGCGCTCGCAGCTTGGCCCGCGGGATCGCCCGGACTGTCGATGCCCACCGGACCCGAGTTGTCGATGACGCCGACGACCTCGGAATACGGCGCGATCTGCTGGAAGATCCGGACGAGCGCTGTCGTGCTGCGCACCGCGACCGGTGCGCCGTCGACGAAGACCGTCGCAGTGACGCCGACCTGGAGGGGCGTTTCGCCGACGTACGGATTTTGCTGCAGGCTGACATCGAGGTGATCGTTCGCTGCGCCCGACGCATCGAGATGCAATTGTATCTTGGCCACGACGCGAGTCCGCTCGTCGACGACCAACGAATACGAGCTGTTCGCCGCGGCGACATCTCCTAAGGTTGCGGGAATGCTGCCCTGCCTCGTGGCGATCAGCGCGCGCAGCCAGCCAACCGCCGCATCGGCGCCTGCCTGCGCTTGAAGATTCCATTGTTCCTCAGTCGCGCGCCGAAGACCGGCTGTACCGACGTGGACCAAGAACGCCAGCAATCCCAACATCAGCGTCGTCGCCAGCAGGACGGTGATGAGCGCGATGCCGCGCTGCGCGCGCATCTCAGCGATACCCGTCCATGCCGAACGGGCCGCCAGGGGTGGGAGTAGGCGAGGTCGAGGGCGGCGTTGGCGTCGGCGTCGCCGGTGGCGCGCCGGTTGCGGGCGGTGCGCCAGGCGGCACGGGTGGCGGAGTTGATCCGGGCGGCGGCACCGGCGGGCCAACCGTCGTCGCAAGTGTCGCGAGCACGCGCCCGCGCGAGTCGACCGCCGTCGCCTTGATGTCGCGAGCGCCGGCGACCGCAGAAGCGCTGACATCGACCGTGACCGTCATGCCGTCGACCGACGTCGAGGTCGTGCCGACCGGCGCAGCCGGCCCGTATGCGCTCGCCAGCTCTTCGTCGGTCAATGCATTGGAGACAGCGACGAGCGCCGCGCGCTTGTGCGCGGCAACGGCGTCGGCGTTCGTGACGACGATCAGCGCCGGATAGATGCCCGCAATGATGACCGTCGCGAAGAACGCCATCGAGACCAGCGTCTCGATGAGGCTCAAGCCGGCGACCGACGCGCGCGGTGGCGTGCGCCGCACTGCCACGCGCGGCAGTCGCCGCGGAAGGACGATGGCCTTCGTGACGCCTGGTGCGCTGATGCGTACGAACAGCGCTGAGTGCTGCACCTCGACGGCGCGCGCGATGAATTGCGGGCCGACGCGATAGCGGTTGCCTTCATGGAGCAGCACGCCGTCGGCGTCGACGTAGGCAGCGCACGACGACGAACGCCAGCCGCGCGGGTCGTGGGCGATGCGCGCGCACAAGCGCATGGTGAACGCATCGCGTTGCCACCAAGCGACGAGCGCCGTGCCGAGCGCCAACATACCGAACAGCGAAAGCACGAGCCGCCATGGGAACTCGGCCTGTGCATCGTCGCGCGCCGTTGCGGTGATGGCTGCGGCAGGCGAATCACCGTGCTCGGATACCGACCGAGCCGTTTCCGATTGCGGCGATTGCGTCGTGCGCGAGTCGCGATACACGTCGAGCCGGTCGATCTGGAACGCAGCGTCCTGCACGCCGCCGCGCAAGCGCACGATGCGCATCGGCTGAGGAACTCCGGCCACGTCGCTCCAGTCGCCGAATGTGAAGGCGAGGCGCGGATCCCTAACCGGAGCGACGCCTGCGACCGCGGTGCCCAGCCGGTCGACGTAGACGACGACATCGTGCGACGCCTGCCAGCGCGACGTGCCGCTCTGGCGTAGCCCGCCCGCGGCGATCGCCGCCAGTGCGACCGGCCACGGGTTGACGAGCGCATCGGCCGCGAGCGGATCGCTCGATCGAGCGGCGACTGGACCTGCGCGAACGACGACGCCATCCCCGTCCACATGCACGTCATATCCCGTGGCGCGTTCGTCGATCACGAAGCCCGCGTCACCGATGACCGCAGAGCCCGCGACTTCCGGCGAATTCGCGATGTCCGAACGATGGCCGGCGTACACGATCCGTCCGTGAAAACCGCTCATGCGCGCGAGAATCGATGGGACAACGGGAACGGGCGCTGCGCTCGAAGCGATGGGAAGAGCGCACAGTGCCAAGATGATGAGCGGTGCGCCGCGCAGCCCGCATGCAGATCGGTGCGGCAATGCGTTCCCTGCCCTTGGACGGCGTGTGAGTGGATTGTAGCGGAAGGTCCACACGTTTGCAATCCAATCACGCGCCGCTCGCCGTTCGTAAAGGGTCCGATTGCGGACCGCTGAAATATCCCCAACTGCTCCTGTCAGAACTGTGGACAGGATTGCGAAGAGGCGTTCGATGACCGATTTCAACAAGCTGACACGCAAGGCGCAAGAAGCGCTGGTCGAAGCGCAGCGGGTCGCCGGCGAGCGTCACGCCGCCGAGGTCGATGCCGAACATCTGCTCGTCGCACTGCTGAGCGATGCAGAGGGCACGCCTGCCATCGTCTTGCGTCAGCTCGGCGTCAACGTCGATCAGCTGCGCAAGAACGCGGTCGCAGCGCTCGATGCGCGTCCCAAAGTGTATGGCGGCGCCGAGCCGCGCTTCGGCCGCGAGATGAACGCGCTGCTCGACCGCTCCGCGCAAGAAGCGGAAAAATTCAAAGACGAGTACGTCTCGACCGAGCACATGCTGCTCGCGATCGCCAACGCGCCCGCGCGATCCGAGGCCAAGGATCTGCTCGCCAAGGCCGGCGCGACGTATGACAAGATCCTGGCGGGTCTCGCGCCGGTGCGCGGCAGTCAGCGCATCACCGATCAGGACCCAGAAGGCAAGTACCAAGCGCTGGAACGTTACGGTCGCGATCTCACGGCATTGGCGAAGCAGAACAAGATCGACCCCGTCATCGGTCGCGACGAGGAGATACGACGCGTCATCCAAGTCCTCTCGCGGCGCACCAAGAATAACCCGGTGCTCATCGGTGAGCCCGGCGTCGGCAAGACCGCGATCGTGGAAGGGCTCGCGCATCGCATCGTGCGCGGTGACGTTCCCGAAGGTCTCAAGGACCGGCGCATCATCGCGCTCGACCTTGGCGCCCTCATCGCCGGCGCGAAATACCGCGGTGAATTCGAAGACCGCCTCAAAGCGGTACTCCAGGAAGTGCAGCAAGGCCAGGGCCAGATCATTCTGTTCATCGACGAGCTGCACACGGTCGTCGGCGCGGGGGCGGCCGAGGGCGCGATGGACGCGTCCAACCTGCTCAAGCCGATGCTCGCGCGCGGCGAACTGCATTGCATCGGTGCGACCACGCTCAACGAGTATCGCAAGTACATCGAAAAGGACGCCGCGCTCGAGCGGCGCTTCCAGCCGGTCATGGTGTCGCAGCCGACCGTCGAGGACACGATCTCCATTCTGCGCGGTCTGCGCGAGCGGTACGAGACGCACCATCACGTGCGCATCAAGGACTCCGCGTTGGTGGCGGCTGCGGTGCTCTCCAATCGCTATATCACCGATCGCTTCTTGCCGGACAAGGCCATCGATCTCGTCGATGAATCCGCATCGAAGATCCGCATGGAGATGGATTCGCGTCCAGTTGAGCTTGACGAAGTCGAACGGCGCATGAACATGCTCAAGATCGAACGCGAAGCGCTCAAGAAAGAGTCGGACGCTGGTTCTCGCAAGCGGCTGACGGATATCGAAAAAGAGATCGCCGAGTTGGAGTCCGAGTCGACGCGGCTGCGCACGCTGTGGGATTCGGAGAAGAAAGCGATCGCCGAGGTCTCCAACATCAAAGAACAGATCGAGGAGATCAAGACGCGCATCGCGCGTGCCGAACAGGGTTTCGAACCGAACGTGAATCTCGAAGAGATCGCGAAGCTCAAGTATCAGACGTTGCCCGAACTGCAGCGCAAGGCGGACGAGATCGAGCAGCGCTTCAGCGCGCCGGCCGGGGGTGCGAAGCTGTTCAAAGAGGAGGTCGACGAGCACGATATCGCCGAGGTCGTCGCCAAGTGGACCGGCATTCCGGTCTCCAAGCTGATGGAAGGCGAAGTGCAAAAGCTGCTTCAGATGGAGGAGCGGCTGCACGTGCGCGTCGTCGGCCAGGATGAGGCGGTCAAGGCCGTGGCGGCCGCGGTGCGCCGGGCGCGCGCCGGCTTGCAGGACCCCAACCGCCCGCTTGGTTCGTTCATCTTCTTAGGTCCGACCGGCGTGGGAAAGACGGAGCTGGCGCGGGCGCTTGCCGAGTTCCTGTTCGATGACGAACACTCGATGATCCGCATCGACATGTCCGAGTACATGGAGAAACACTCGGTCGCGCGGCTGATCGGCGCGCCTCCCGGTTACGTGGGCTATGAAGAGGGCGGCCAGCTGACCGAAGCGGTGCGCCGGCGGCCGTACAGCGTGATCCTGTTCGACGAGATTGAAAAAGCGCACCCGGACGTCTTCAACGTCCTGCTGCAGATCCTCGACGACGGCCGGCTCACCGACGGTCAAGGCCGCGTGGTCGACTTCAAGAACACCGTCATCATCATGACGAGCAATCTCGGCTCGGCCGCGATCGCCGAATATGCCGGCAACGAGGAGAAGATGCGCGAGGCCGTGATGGAGATCATGCGCCAGCACTTCCGGCCTGAGTTCCTCAATCGCATCGACGAGATCATCATCTTCCGCAACCTGTCGCTGTCGGATATCACGCGCATCGTCGACATCCAGCTCGGTACGCTGCGCAAGCGCCTGGCCGAGCGCGGCATCAACCTCGAGCTCACCGATTCCGCGAAGGAGCTCATCGCCAATCGCGGCTACGATCCGGTGTATGGCGCGCGGCCGCTCAAGCGGACGCTGCAAAAGGATATCGTCGATCCGCTCGCGCTGCGCGTGCTCAACGGCGAGTTCGCGCCCGGCGACACGGTGATCGCCGACGTCAGAGGCGGCGAGATCGAATTCCGAAAGAAGCCGTCGGACGGCAAGGCGTCTGGGAACGGCGAGAAGGCCGGACGCACGGCTCGAACGCGCGCGTGAGCGGTTGACCCCAAGCGACGCAGCGCGGCTCAAGGCGCGCCGCCCCGAACGCGCGCGTCATCCCTGGATCTTCGCCGGCGAGATCGCCGGCGTGCCCGACGGCGCGCAGGACGGCGATATCGTCCGCGTGC
>JAFAHD010000058.1 GCA_019237415.1 Vulcanimicrobiota bacterium | reverse complement strand
ACGACCTCAAGCGACATGGTCACTCCTCTCCAAGATACGCCTTGCGGACGTCGTCGTCCGCGAGCAGCGCAGAAGCGGCGCCGGACTTGACGATGGTTCCGGTTTCGATCACGTAGCCGCGCGCCGCCACTTGCAGCGCCTTGCGCGCGTTTTGCTCGATGAGCAAGATCGGCACGCCGCGCTTGTTGATGTCGACGATGACCGAGAAGATCGTCTCGACCAGGATGGGGGAGAGCCCAAGCGACGGCTCGTCGAGCAGCAGCACCTTGGGGCGCGCCATAAGCGCGCGCCCGATGGCCAGCATCTGCTGCTCGCCGCCCGACAGGGTGCCGCCCTTCTGCGCGCGGCGCTCGGCCAAGCGCGGAAACACCGAGAACACGTCGTCCATGTCGTCGTGCACCGACTGCTGATCGCCGCGCGCATACGCGCCGAGTTCCAGATTCTCGAGCACGGTCATGCGCGGGAAGATGTGGCGGCCCTCGGGCACCTGCACGACGCCCTTGCGCACGATCTCGTCGGGAGCAGTGTGTGTGATGTCATCTCCAGCAAACGTCACGCGGCCGCTCGCCGCTCGCACAAGTCCGGAGATCGTGCGCAAGGTCGTCGTCTTGCCGGCGCCGTTGCCGCCGATCAGCGCGACGATCTCTCCACTTCCGACTTCGAGACTGATCCCGCGCAAAGCTTGGATGCGCCCATAGTACGTCTCGACGCCATCGAGCGCGAGGACCGCGCTCATGCGCCCTTGCCGAGATACGCTTCGATCACGCGCGGGTCGTGGCGCACGGTCTGTGGATCGCCTTCGCTGATCTTCTCGCCGTAGTCGAGGACGGTCACGCGATCAGAGATGCCCATGACCAGCTTCATGTCGTGCTCGATGAGCACGATGGTAATGCCGCGGTCGCGGATGGAGCGGACCAGACCCATGAGGTCGCGCTTTTCGGTCGGGTTGGCGCCTGCGGCAGGTTCGTCGAGCAGCAGCAAGCGCGGCTGCGGCGCTAGCGCGCGCGCGATCTCCAACCGCCGCTGCATGCCATAGGGGAGGTTGCGCGCCCACTCGCGAGCATAGGACGCAAGCCCGACGTAGTCGAGCAGCTCCATCGCGCGTTCGGTGACGGCACGCTCCTCCTTTTGCGCCCGCGGCGTTCGAAACGCGCTGTCGAACGGCGTTGCGTGCATACGCGTCTGATCGCCGACCATCACGTTCTCGAGCACCGTCATGAACGCGAACAGCCGGATATTCTGGAAGGTGCGCATGACCCCGGTTCCCGCCACCTGGTGCGGTTTGAAACCGACGATTGAACGGCCGTCGAGCTTGACGTCGCCCGCAGTCGGCGTGTAGATGCCGGTGATGACGTTGAACACGGTCGACTTGCCGGCGCCGTTCGGACCGATAAGACTTGCGATCGAACCAGCTTCGACGTTCAACGTGAGGTCCTTCACCGCGGTGAGGCCGCCAAAACGCTTGGTCAAGCCCTCGATCGCGAGCAGCGGCGCGCTCATTCGACACCAGCCGCTGCAGCCGAAGCCGCCGGTTGCGCATGGTGCAGCTCGGCGCGCCGTGACGCCGTGGAGACGAGTCCCTCCGGCCTGAAGAGCATGACGAGCACGAGGATCAACCCGTAGATGATGTAGTGCAAGTCGAGGTTCTGCACGGCTTCGTTGTGCAGCGCCGCACCGAGCGCGTGCGTCCAGTTCGTCACCTGCGGCAGCACCTTGAAGTTGAGCACGGCGAGCAGCAAGCCGCCGATGAATGCGCCGGTCAGGCTGCCCATGCCGCCAAGCACGATCGCTGAGAGAACCGTCACCGACACAGAGAAATTGAACTCGTCAGGACTGATGAGCGTAAGTTTGGCCGCGTAGATGCAGCCCGCGAGGCCTGCAAATGACGCGCCCATCGCGAACGCAAGCAGCTTGGTGGTGACCGGGTTGACGCCCATGTGCGTCGCAGCGAGCTCGTCCTCGCGGATCGCCATCCACGCGCGCCCAAGACGCGAATGCTTCAAGTTATTAAGCAGCACCAGCGAGATCAGCGCGACCACGAGGTACAGATAATAGTAGGGAACCGGGTTGAAACCGAAATGATAGCCGAAAAGCACCGGCTGGTCGACGTTGGAGATGCCGTTGGGCCCACCCGTATACTTGTCGAGATTGAGGAACACCTGAGGCACGATCTCGCCGAAACCGAGCGTCACGATCGCGAGATAGTCACCGCGCAAGCGCAAGGTCGGGAAGCCTAAGATCACGCCGAAGAGCGCGGCGACGCAGCCGCTCAAGATCAGCATCGGCCAGAAGTTGAAGTGCAGGTTGAATTGCGTCGAGGCGACCATCGCGTACGCGTACGCGCCGATCGCGAAGAACGCCGCGTAGCCAAGGTCGAGCAACCCGGCAAATCCGACCACGATGTTCAAGCCGAACACGAGCAACAGGAAATAGCCGGCATCTGCCACCGATGAGACATCGCCCTGGTTGCGGTCGATGAGGGGATAGAAGACGAACAGGGCGATGATTGCCACGAGGCCGAGCGCCTGCCACGCCTGCACTTCGCCGATACCGAGCGGAAGCCGGACGCGGGCCCGAAGCGAACGCTCTCCCGCGGACATCAGACTTTCTCCGGCAGCTGCTCGCCGAGCAAGCCGCTCGGACGCAGCACGAGGATCAGCACGAGGATGGAAAAGACGACGACATTAGTCCACTGATCCGAGATGTACTGGGCCGTCATCGCCTCGACGATGCCGATGAGAAAGCCGCCCAGCATCGCGCCCGCGATGTTGCCGATGCCGCCAAGCACCGCCGCCGTGAACGCCTTCAGCCCTGCTTGGTACCCGTTGGTGAACATCGTGGTGCCGAAGTACATCCCGGAGATGAATCCCGCGACGCCGGCGAGCGCGGAACCGATGAAGAACGTCCATGCGATCGTCGAGTTGACGTTGATGCCCATCAACTGCGCAGCGTCGCGGTCTTGCGCGCTGGCGCGCATCGCTTTGCCGAGCTTCGTGTTGTAGATGAACAACTGCAGCGCGATCATCATCGCGATGCTCACGACGACGACCAGCAGCTCGCGCGCGTCGATATGCACGCCGCCGTACGAAAACGTCGGGTTGGGCAAGAACTGCGGGAACGAGATCTCAGACGGGCCCTTCCAATTGCGCATGACGCCTTGGAGAAGGAACGACACGCCGATCGCCGTGATGAGCGGCGCGAGCCGCGGCGCGTTGCGCAACCGCCGGTAAGCGAAACGCTCGATGAGCACGCCGACGACGCCGCATAACAACGCCGCCAAAAGGATGACGAGCAGCGCGATGAGCGCGCCTTGCCAACCGCCGATCACCTGTCCGCTTGCAGACACGCCGAGCAACGCGAGGATCGCGATGCACAAGAACGAGCCCAGCGTGAACACGTCGCCGTGCGCGAAATTGATGAGCTCGACGATGCCGTACACCATGGTGTAGCCCAACGCGATGAGGGCGTACATCCCGCCTTGGGCTATGCCGTTGATGAGTTGTTGAAGGAAGGTCGCCACGCGGCGTGCGGGTCAGTGCGCGCCCGTGAAGTTCTGCTGGGTCACGAAGACCCACTTGCCCTTGACCGCCTCGTAGATCGAGATGATGCGGTTGCTCGTGTCGCCGTTCGCGTCGAACGAGAACGTGCCGATGACGCTTGGAAAGTCTTTGGTCTGGCGCAGCTGGTCGAGCACTTGCTCGCGCGTGGGTGCCTTGCCGCCATTGCCCTTGACCGCTTCGCCGATCGCGTGGATCAACACCATCGCCGCCGCGTACGCGTTCGCCGAATACGGCCCGACCGGCTGATTGTATTCGGCTTGATAGTCTCTGAGGAATTGCGCCGCCGCCGGCAGCTTCGTCGCATTCACCGAGGCGACCGTCACGTACACGTCGTCCGCGGTCGGGCCGGCGTCTTGCAGGAATTGGTTATCGCTGATGCCATCCGCGCCGGCGTAGATCGTCGACCCCAGTCCGGCATCGGGCATCTGCTTGCGGAGTAGACCGCCGCCGGTCGATGAGTTGCCGCCGAAGAAGACGATATCAGGGTGCGTGCCGGCGACGCGCGTGAGCAATGCGTGAAAATCTTGCTGGCCGCTGGTGAGGTGGTCGTGCCCGAGCGAGCTGCCGCCGAGCTTCTTGAACTGCGCCTCCCACTCGTCGGCGACGCCCTTGCCGTACGTCTCGTTGTCGTCGATCACGTACGCCTTGCGCGCGCCCAGTTTCGTATACTCGTAGGTCGCACCGACCGGGCCTTGGATGTCGTCGGTCGTGCAGACGCGGAAGTAGGCGATCTGGTCCGGATGGTCTTTGCGCATCGCGATCGCGTCCGGCCCTTTGGTGAGCGTCGGATTGGTGTTCGCGGGGCTGATGAGCGCGAGCTGGAGGCTGTTGGAGAGCGGGATCTCCGCCCGCGCGACGTTGCTGTTGAACGGACCGACGACGCCGAGCACCGCCGGATCGGCGCCGAATGTCTGCACGTTCTTCGCGCCCTGCGCGGGATCGTGCCGCGAACCGACGACGTCGTCGAGCACATCGGCTTGGAACGTGAAGCCCGGCACCAGGTTCTTTTCATTGGCCTGCTTGATCGCCAGTTGCGCGCCGTATTGCGTCGGCACGCCGATCGAGGCGTCCGCGCCCGAGAGCGGTAGCTCGATGCCGATCTTGATGACGCTGCCGGCCGGCGACGTCTGCGAGGACTGCTGCGAGCAGCCCGCGGCGACGACGGCCAGCGCCACAACGATGATAAGCGGACGATGCATGTAGCTCGCTCCTCTAGATGTGGGGCGACGGTGAAGTCTTGTCCGGGTTCGCGAGCGGGAAAGTCGCTCCTTGCAGACCGAAGTCGCTGCGCGTGTGCACGCTGCTCCTGTGGAAAAACCGTCATCCCGTCTACCCGATCATCATCGCCGCAAATCGCGACGAGTTCGAGGAGCGGCCGTCGACTGAGCCGCAGCGCCTGCACGATCGCCCGCTCGTCGTCGGTGGGCGCGATGAGGTCGCCGGGGGCACATGGCTCGCCGTCAACGAGACGGGCACGCTCGTCGCGCTGACCAACCGGCGAGGCGCGGGCCGCCACGACCCGCGCAAGCGCTCGCGCGGGCTGCTCGTCCGCGAGCTGGCGCAACTCGCGACGCCGGCCGGCATCGCCGCGTCGCTGCGCGAGCTCGATCCTCACGCGTACAATCCGTTCGTGTTCATCGCGGTTGACCGCTCTGCGGGCATCGCCGCGCACGCCGGCGATGACGGACTGCGCATCGAGCCGATCCTGGACGGCGTCCATGCGGTGACCAATTGGGAGATGGACGAACGGCGCCATCCGAAGACGCGCCACGCGTTGGATATCGCACGCGCGCTGCGGCTCGAAAGAGAGCGCGAGCCCTTGGCGGCACAGCTGCACCACGCCTTGGCCGACCATGCCCCCGGCGAGCACGGCAACGACGGCGGCTTGTGCGTGCATCGCCCGGCCGAGCAGTACGGCACGGTGTCGAGCGCCATCGTGCTGCTCGACGCGGGCGGACAGGCAAACTTCTACTATGCTCGCGGTCATGCGTGCGAAAGCCGCATCAGCGACGCCTCGGCGCTGCTGCGAACAGAAGATTCCGCCAGCGCGCGCGTCGAACGATAACGCGATGCCTTCGACCCTTTCCCCCGATACCCTGATCCGCGACGTCGTCGAGACGCACAAGGGAGCCGAAGCGGTGTTCGCCGCGCACGGTCTGCCATGCGCCGGCTGTCACGTGTCCACTCGCGAGAGCATTCGGGGCGGTGCGGCCGTCCACAACCTCGATCTCGCAGCGCTCATGGCCGACCTCGAACGATTCGTCGCTGACGGCACGGTGCCGCCTTCGCGACGCAAACTCGCCGGGCCGCATGCGCCGCCGATGGAACGCCAGCGCAAGCCCGGCATCGAGCACGTCGTCGCCGTCATGTCCGGCAAGGGAGGCGTCGGGAAGTCCACCGTCACCGCGCTGCTTGCGGTCGCGTTGCAGCGGCGCGGGTACCGCGTGGGCATCCTCGACGCCGATATCACCGGCCCAAGCCAAGCAAAACTCTTCGGCGTCACCGCGCGGCTGTACAAAGGAGCGGACGGCAAACCGCATCCGCCGGTGACGCGCACCGGCATCCCGCTCATGTCGATGAACCTCATCCTCGACAACGAGAATGAAGCGGTCATCTGGCGCGGGCCGATGGTGTCTAGCGCCATCAAACAATTCTACGGCGACCTCGAGTGGGGCACGCTCGACTATCTGCTGGTCGACCTTCCGCCCGGAACATCCGATGCGCCGCTCACCGTGCTGCAGGCGTTGCCGGTCGATGGAACAGTGCTCGTCAGCACGCCGCAAGGACTCGCGACGATGATCGTGAGCAAAGCGATCAAACTCGTGCAGAAGCTCGATGCGCGCGTGATGGGGCTCGTCGAGAACATGGCATATTTCGTCGACCCGAGCGGCGCGCGACTCGAACCGTTCGGTCCCAGCAAGGGCGTTCAGCTCGTCGTCGAAAGCGGCGCGCCGCTGCTCGCACAGCTGCCCATCGATCCGGTGCTTGCCGCGCTCTGCGATGAGGGCAGGATCGAAGAGTACCGGTCGCCGGACTACGATGCGCTCGCAGACAATTTCGTGAAGGTGCTTCCCGCGCCGGAAGCGGCGCGCACTCGCGGCGCGTGAGGGTGCGCGCGGCGCTCGCCGCATTCGCGTTCGCGTTCACGTTGGCCGGCTGCGCACACAACAATGCAGATCGGTCCACGCTGCGCCTGCCGGTCTACCCGCACGCCACCGCAGTGGGCCTGTCGCCCACGGTGCAAGCCAAGGGCGCAGGTCAGGTCCTCGAGGTGTTCACCACGTGGGATTCTTTTGACAGGGTACGGGACTGGTACGCAGGTGCGCTGCCGCGCAGCGCGCAGTCAGTCGTGAACGAGAAGCGGCGCGAGGCGACCTTCGCCCTGTTCGACGATCGCCGTCGTACCGTCCATCTCGAAGTGAGCGGTGATCAAGTGGTCATCTATCTCTCGGGATACGCCACCGTTACTGGACGATGATCACCGTGCGCATGCCGAGGCTGTAGTGGAAGTGGCAGCCGAAGAAATACATCCCGGCGACCGAGGCGTGATACACGGCTGAGGTTTGGCCGTCGTTGAGCGTGCCGGTGCTGAAGTTGGCGGTGCTGATGTCGGTGCCCGCGGGCGAGGCGATCTCCGGGTTGTTATCGGCGGCGGTGAATGTATTGCCGAGCAAGTCCGCCGAGTGCGGCCCGTTGACCGTCGCGGTGAACTGCACAGTCGACCCAGTGGCGATCTTGATGACTTGCGAATGCGCATTGTCGGTCGAGAAGCCTTCGACCATGCCGAACGTCGTGTCGTTGCACGAGGACAGTCCGTAGTAGAGATCGATGGTGACGTTCCCAGCCGGCGCTACTGCACAATCGGTTTTCGCGGGCGAAGGTACGGGCGTCGGGCACACCTGACCGTAAGCGCAGCCGCCGCCGCCACCGCCACCGCCGCCATACGAACTGCTGCCGCCGCAGCCGGCGACGAGGATCGCCGCGGCAAGCGCTGTGAGGAGTCCGGTCCCGAGCTTCACAAGGACCGGCACGCTTTGGAATTTCACAAATGATCCTTTCGCGCACCCCGCTAGCTGAATTTTTCCGGAAGCGGAAGCGCGGGTGCGGCGACAGGGCGCAGCGCCGCACCCGCACGCACATCCTAGGCGGGGCCGCTGAAACGCGTATTAAAATGAAAGAACGTTCATCGCTACAGCGCAGGAGGCCGACATGCACGCCCCAGTCGGCGGCGCGAGCGAGTATCGCTGAAAGCCGAACCCTCTGAGGCGGCGAGAGCCGCCGAAGGAGCGGCGAAGGGAAAATCTTCCGATGCTTCGCCGCGCGGTGAGGCACCTGCGATTACTCGCTCGCGCCGAGGAACGCGTGACGGGGAGTTAGAGGACGACGATGATGCCGCGGATCGGCGGACTGGAATCGTAGCCGAAATAATCACCGAAGAAGAAGATGCCGGCCATTGCGCCAGTCGAGTACACGGCTGAGAACGATGCGTGTCCGCCACCCGCGCCGATCGTGCCCGTCGAGAACTGCGGCAAACTGATCGCGGTGCCCGCCGGCAGCGACACCGTGCCGTTGGTGTTGTTGAACACGCCCGGGAAGCAGGGAGAAGACGGATAGGAGCTGCATGCGGCGCCGCTGGCGGGGACCAGCTGCGACGCGGTGTGTGGGGTAGTGTCGAAGTTCACGAACACGATCGTTTGATTGGCCGGCACCATGACCACTTCGGTCGGTGCGGGCGTCGACGCCGGTGACGCCGTGGGCTGCGCGGCCAGCAATCCGAATCCATCCATCTGGCCGTACACCGGATCCACCGTCGGCGACGGCGCGGTGGACACCGACACGAAATTCTGCGGCACCGGCGTCGGCGTCGCGCCGGTCGGTGTCGGCGACGTCGTCGCGCTCGATGACGGCGTCGGCGTGGGCGTCGGCGTCGTGCTCTTGTTGGAGCACGCAGCGACCAAAAGCACGACCGCGGCGAAGGTCAACGCACAAGCGAGGCGCACGCGCGGTGGGAACACGCGCACGACCTGACCCCGGACCCAGTTCAATCTCGTCATCACATCCGTTCGACCGCTTGCGTCTTCGCCCACATCACATCGTACGTCATTTCACCGTCGACCGCCTCGCGGATCACGCCGTTCTTGTCGATGAAGAACGAACTGGGCAATCCGGCCAAATGCAATTGCGTGCCGAGCCGCTGTTCCTGATCGGCGCCGACGGGAAACGTGACGCCGAATCGCCGTGCGAACAGCGCCGCCGTCGCCGGCGCTTCACCTTGATCGACCGCGATGACGACCAACCGGCCGGTCTGTTCGCGCGCCAAACGTTCGAGCGCAGGCATCTCGCGCCGGCACGGTCCGCACCAGCTCGCCCATAGGTTGAGCAGCACGTCATGCCCGCGCAATCCGGCGAGGTCGACCTCGCCGCCTTTCACGAGCGGCACAGTCACAGCCGGCGCGGTCATACCGACGACTTGCCCCGGCCCGCGACTTTGGTCATTCTCGCTTGGGAAATACGCAGCGATGAGGACCACCAGCGCGACCGCGACGATTGCGCCGACGATCCAGCGAAGCACGTCGACCACTTTGCGGAGCCGCACGGGCGGCCCTGCCGTGACAGCGGTCCGCGAGCGCGGGTAGGCCCAGTTGTGAGCGCGAAGCAAGCGCGTCGTGAAGACGATTTCAACGATAGACGACGTGCAGACGCTGCTGGCCGAACATCGTTATGTCACCGACCGCACGCTCGCGGTGTCGATCTACCTGGCCGCGACGCTTGGCCGCCCGCTCTTCTTAGAGGGCGAGGCCGGCGTCGGCAAGACGGAAGTCGCAAAGGTCCTCGCGGCAGGCTTGGGCCGCAGGCTCATCAGGCTGCAGTGCTATGAGGGGCTCGACGTCAACCACGCCGTGTACGAGTGGAACTACGCCAAGCAGATCCTGCACATCCGGCTCGCAGAGGCGCAAGCGGGCGAGCACGAGCGCGCGAGGATCGAGCGCGAGATCTTCGGACCGGAGTTCCTCATCAAGCGGCCATTGTTGCAGGCGATCGACGACGCGGACGGCGCGCCGGCGGTACTGCTCATCGACGAGATCGATCGCGCCGACGAAGAGTTCGAAGCATTCCTGCTCGAGCTGCTGTCGGACTTCCAGGTCACAGTGCCCGAGATCGGCACGTTCACCGCTGCGACGCCGCCCTTGGTCGTGCTCACCAGCAACCGCACGCGCGAAGTGCACGACGCGCTCAAGCGGCGCTGCTTGTACCATTGGATCGACTATCCCGACGTCGCACGCGAAGCTCGCATCGTCGAATCAAAAGTGCCCGGCGTCGGCCACCGCCTTGCGCTCGAAGCCGCTGCGCTCGTCGCCAGTTTGCGCAGCGACTCGTTCTACAAACATCCGGGAGTGGCCGAGACCATCGACTGGGCGGCGGCATTAGTGGCGCTCGGCAAGACCGCGCTCGACGAACGCGCGGTGAGTGAGACGATCGGCTGCCTGCTCAAGTATCAAGAAGACGTCGCCAAGGCCAAAGACACAGCGCTAGGCGCGCGCGTCGAGCGCGCCCAAAAGGTGGCATCGCAGGCGTGAGCGAGCGCGGCCTGATCGCCGACGCGGCCGAGCTCAAGCGCTTCACCCACCTCGGGCGCAACGTCGTCATCTTCGGGCGCGTGTTGCGCAGGCTCGGCCTCGCCGTGCAACCCGACCGGATCATCCTCCTCGACCAGGCGCTCGATGCGGTCGGCATGCGCTCTCGCGCCGATGTCAAAGCGGCCGCGCGCAGCGTCATTGTGCGCAAGCCGGAAGAGATCCCGACCTTCGATGCGGCGTTCGAGTTGTTCTGGAGCAAGGCTGTGATGCCCGCGCCTGACCCGGGCGCGCCGCCCGACACGAATCCGGCCATCGAGGGCGATCCTCGCAAGAGCCCGCCAGACGTCCACGGCTCCGGCACGCAAGCGGCGCAGCGCCAGACGACGTTCGTGCACAGCGACGGCAGCGGCTACGAGCCGCCGGACGAACGCGCCGAGGCGGTCGACGGCGATCGCTCGTTCACGTATAGCTTCGCGGAGGGATTGTACCAAAAAGAGCTTTCGAACCTCAGCGACGACGAAGCCGAGCGCGCGCGGGAGCTGACGCGCCGCCATGTGTGGGAGCTCGGCACCAAACGCTCGCGCCGCATGCGGCACGGCGAAGGCGCGGGAGCGTTCGACTACCGGCGCACGCTGCGCGCCAGCCTGCGCCGCGGCGGCGAAGCGCTTGCGCTGATCACGCGCAGGCGCAAGCGCAAGCAGCGCGACCTCGTGCTGTTATGCGACATCTCGGGCTCCATGGACCGCTACGCGCGCCTGCTGCTGCAATTCGTGCACACCGTCCGGCACTCGGTGGGCCGCGTCGAAGCGTTCGTGTTCGGCACGCGCTTGACGCGCATCACGCGCCAAATACGCCACCGCGATATCCGCGCGGCGCTCGACGACGTGTCGGCGAGCGTCGCCGATTGGGCCGGCGGCACGCGCATCGGCGAGTGCCTGCGGGCCTTCAATCTGAAATGGGCCAATCGCGTGCTCGGACGCGGTGCGATCGTGCTCATCATCAGCGACGGCTGGGACCGTGGCGATATCGACTTGCTCGCGGCGGAAATGAAGCGGCTGCAGCGCGGCGCGTACCGCTTGATCTGGCTCAATCCGTTGCTGGGCTCGCCGCGCTACCGGCCGCAAACCGTCGGCATGCAGGCCGCGCTGCCGTACATCGACAACTTCTTGTCAGCGCACAACTTGCGCAGCCTCATGCAACTGGCCGACCTCCTCAACACCGTCGAAGACCGCCGCCCGGTGCGCGCTCAGCGGATTCCGGCATGAAAGACGTCCTCGAGACCATCGCGCGCTGGCGCGATGGCGGTGAGCGGTTCGCGCTTGCCACCGTGATCAAGGTCGACGGCTCGGCGCCGCGCGACGAGGGCGCGACGATGCTCATCTCGGCGAGCGGCAAGATCGAGGGCTCGGTGAGCGGCGGCTGCGTCGAGGGCGCCGTCGTCGACGAAGCTCGCAGCGTCCTCGACGGCGGGCCTGCGAAGATCGTGCGCTACGGCATCAATAAGAACATGATGTGGGATGTCGGGCTCTCGTGCGGCGGAGCGATCGAGGTGTATATCCGCCGTTTTGAAGGTCCGGCGCCGCCGGCCGAAATCACCCGCCCGACCGTGATCTGCACGATTGTGCGCGGCCCGTCGCACGTCGGCACCGCGCGAATCGTCGATGGCGCGACGGCCACCGGGGGAACGGGTGACGCAGGCCTCGACGCCGCCATGGACGCGCTTGCGCTCGCCGCCCTCGCGCGCGGCACCGCCAAGACCGCCCAGGCCGGCGCCCACGACGTCTTTGTCTTACCGCTGCTGCCCGACTCGCGTCTGATCATCGTCGGGGCCGTGCACATCGCGTCCGCGCTGTGCGAGCTCGCCTCGCGCAGCGGCTTCGCGGTCACGGTCGTCGACCCGCGCGAGCGGCTCAACAACCGCGAGCGCTTCCCCGCCGCCCGCAGGCTCGTGGTCGGCTGGCCCGAGGACGAGCTGCCCGCGCTCGCGGTGGACGAGAACACGTATGTGGCGGTGCTCACGCACGACGAGAAGTTCGACGACCCGACGCTCGAGCACGTGCTGCGCCGGCCCGCGCGCTACGTCGGCGCGATCGGCAGCCGCAAGACGCAGGCGGCGCGGCGGGCGCGGCTCGAGCGAGCCGGCTTTTCGAGCGCCGCCATCGACGCCGTTCACGCGCCGATCGGCCTCGACATCGGCGCGCAGACGCCGGAGGAGATCGCCGTCGCCATCCTCGCGGAGCTGATCGCGGCGAAATACGATCGCGCGGGTATGAAGTTGAAGGACCGCGGCGAAGAACACATCCACGCGTCGTAAGAGTCCGGCGGTCTGCTGCCGATGAGAAAGAAGGAGATGGCGCGCGACCTAGGCAAGTTCGCGCAAAGCTCAGTAAGAGCGTGTCACATCCATTTACTCCGCAGAATGGAGGTGAGTCCAAATGGCAAAGAAGAAAAAGGCTGCCAAGAAGAAAAAGCACTAGACCATCGCGTCTAGCGCATATATGAAGAGCGAAGCGTTCCTTCGCTCTTCTTTTATTCGTTCGAGACGACCAGGATGCTGTGGCCGCGGTGCTCGTCGATGAAGCGCAGGCCTTCGCTCATCCATTGATCCAGACCCGACGACGAGTGCTCGCCGACCTCGCGGGCGACGTGCTCCCGATCGCGCAGCCAGCGCACGTGCGTCGGCCCCTGGGCCAGCCAGACGACCTCGCCGCAATCCTCGCAGGCAAAACCCGCGCGCGCCATCAGGCGCCGCCCGCGCGGCCGTCGGCCGGCTCGGGCGTGACCTCGTGGCGGGCGCGTCCGTCACCCACCTGATCGGACACTGGCGCGCGCTGCAGCCGGATGACTAGCAGCGCCAAGTCGTCGGCGATGCGGCCGCCGGCGTAGCGCCGCACGTTGGCGACGATCTCGTCGGCGAGACGCTGCGGGTCGGCGTCGCCGCGCTCGATCCATTTGATCGCCTGGTCTTCTCCGAGCATGAGACCCGCCTGGTCGCGTGCCTCGGTCAGCCCGTCGGTGGCCAGCACGATGACGTCGCCGACGTTGAGATCGACGCGCTCCGATGTGAACGCCGCCTCCTTGCCCAGGCCGATGACCGGGCCGGTCGCGGGCAGCGCCCGAACCTGACTGCCGCCGCGCAGAAAGACCGGTGCGTGACCGGCGCTCGCGTAGCGCAGGGTCAAGTCGCGATCATCTATCACGCCGAGGAAAAGGCTGACGAAGGCTTCGGGGTCGTGCGCCGAGCGGACGAAGATCTCGTTGAAGCGGCGCAAGACAGCCGCCGGATCGCGCTCGGTCTCCGCGAGGGTGCGCACGGTGTACTTCACCTGCGCGGTGTCGACCGCCGCGCCAAGCCCCTTGCCGCTGACGTCCGCGACCAAGATCAGCGCGCGATGGTCGTCCAGTTGGTAGACGTCGAACAGGTCTCCGCCCACGGCTGCCTGTCGCGTCGACGAGACGTACGCGGTGCCGACCCGCAGGTACGGGAGCAGGTCCCAGCCGGAGAGGAACGCGCGCTGCAGCGTGTCGGTGACCATCCGCTCGCGCTCGAGCGCGGCTTGGGAGCGAGAGCGGTAGACGTCGGCCACCAACGCGGCGATGCCGAACAGCAGGATGGTGGCGGCTGTGCCCGCCGCGAGATTGCGCAGCAGCTTGACGGACTCGTCGAACAGCCGCCTCGAGCCGCTGCCGAGGATGTCCGCCAGCTGCGAGTAGTCGCCTTGGATCTGATCCATGACGATCTTGCCGCGCTCCAAGCGCTGCACGGCGTCGGGCGCGTTGGAATTGCTGATGAGCGGCGTGGCGATCTGCTGCTTCCAATAGGCGTGTTCGCGGTTGAGATCGAGCAGCAGCGGCGATGCGCCGCCGATGCGCAGCCCACCGACGTCTTGCGAGAGCGTCTCAAACGCCGCCATGTAGTCGGCATCCTTGTACTGCTGCAGGAAGTACGCGTTGCCCGTGCCGAGGTAGCCGCGCAACGCGGCGTCCTCGTCGGACTGCAACTGCTGGCATTTCTCGAGCTGCTGATGCGCCGTGTCGTACGCCTCATGCTGGGCAAAGGCGGCCTGGATGCTTCGAAACGTGATGTACGATCCCGCCATCGAGACGATGAGCGCGACGATCAAAACCGCACCCGCGGTGATCGGCCGGGGCGGGCGCTCCAAAGGCGTCGGCGTTCGCGAAGCTGGCGGCAAAGGACGGCTTCCGATCGTGACTGCCGGGCGGCGCCGGGCGCCCTAGCGGACCGGCGTCTGGAAGGCTTGGTCGAGCAGCGGCTGCAGTTCGCCGCGTTCGTGCATGGGGCCGAGGATGTCCGTGTCGCCGTAGAACGTGCCGTCGATGAACACTTTGGGCAGCGTCGGCCAATCGGTGAGTTCGGTCAGCGCCTGGCGCTTAGGCATGTCCTCGAGCACGTCGATCACTTCAAACGGGTGCCCGAACTGCCCGAAAAATGCGATCGTCTCCATCGTGAAGCCGCAGCGAGGCGCGTCTTTGGTGCCCTTGCCATAGACCAACACCTTGTGGGTCTTGATCTCGTCCTGAATCTGCGCTTTGAGGTCTTCGTTCATCGTGTGCTTTCCATAATTATGCGGGTGCGGTGCTCGCGCGGCTACATGACATCCGGCGTTTGGGTGATCAGTTCCACCGCGTGGAGCCGGCCGTCATCGAGCGCTTCGCCCAGCGCCTTGTAAACCAACCGGTGGCGGTCAAGCGGGGCGAGACCCGCAAAGCCCTTCGAGATGATCTTCAGGTTGTAGTGATCGTGCGTGCCCGTCCGGTCGAACGCCTCCACGTGCGCATCCGGCAGCGCGCGGCGTATGAGAGCGGTGATTTCGACGGGAGTGATCACGTTTTCCTAACTTCTGCGGCGCCAGGGTCGTCCTCTGCCGTGCGCAGCCTGTCCCGCCTATGTCAATGCGTCCCTAGTCGACCCGTTGCCGATACAGAGATAGGATGGACTACACGA
The DNA here is from genome assembly GCA_019237415.1 of Vulcanimicrobiota bacterium. Classification (GTDB taxonomy): domain Bacteria; phylum Vulcanimicrobiota; class Vulcanimicrobiia; order Eremiobacterales; family Eremiobacteraceae; genus JAFAHD01. The sequence continues at coordinate 21,874 of JAFAHD010000058.1, read as the reverse complement.
ACATCTACGCGCTATCCGACGCCATCGGCGGCGTCATCCATAAACACCTCTTCACGGCCTTAGGCCTCATGATGCTCGGCGGCGTGCTCTCGAGCCTGAGCCCGTCGAGCGTGCCCCGGATGGTCGCCATCGTCAGCTACGCCGGCCGCGAAGCCCGCAGCACGCTCCACGCGGCGGTTCTGTCGGTCGCGTTCATCGCCGGGATCTGCGTGGTCTATTGCGGCGTCGGCGCGCTCGCCGGTTCGTTCGGCGCGCTCTTGACGATGACCGGCTTCCTCTACTACTTCACGGCGGCGATCTGTTTGTTGATGGGCCTGTCCATGATCAGGCTGATCGACCTCAAGGTCGATATCCCGGTCATGCGCTCGGTCGGGCATGGCGCGCTCGGGGCGTTTCTCTTGGGGTTTGGATTCGCGTTTCTCATCGCCCCCGATGCGACCCCGTTCATGCTTGGCGCGCTCGCCGTCACCACGTTCAACGGCGAGATCGGTCTTGGGGCGCTGCTCATGCTCGCATTCGGCATCGGGCACGGCCTGCCGGTGTTCGCCGCGGGCGTGCTCGCGCCGTGGTACACGCATCACCCGGCGGTGCGCAAATGGCAACTCGCCGCGGAGATGGCCGCCGGCTACGTGCTCGTGTTCCTCGCGCTCTTCTTCGTGGTCATCGCGTGAGCGACATACCCGCAGCCACCGCGCCTGCCGCGGCCGACGTCCGTCCGTATGTCATCAAGACGTACGATCGCTGGATCATCTTGGCGCTGGTGCTCGTGGCCGGCTGGTTCCTGTTCCGGCCGATCTTCGCGTTCTCCGTGTACTATCGTGGCCTCAGTTTCGAGCACATGCTCGCGGTCAGGACCGCCGAGCACTACTACCGCAAGTCCATCAGCGTGTATCCGCGCATCCCCGAGGGCTGGCTCGGCCTCGGCACCTTGCAGATGATGCGCGGTCGCGGAAATCCAGGCGATTACGAATCAGCTATCCAGACGTTCAAGAGCGGCATAGCGTACAATCCGAAGGACGGCCTGCTGCCGTGGCAGTTGTGCCGCGCGTACTACGAGATCGGGAAGGATTACTCAGGCGCGCTTGGCGCCTGCCAAGCCGCCGTCAAGAACGATCCTTCGAACAAGTTCGCGTGGGACTATGCTGCTTGGGCGAGCTACCATCTCGGCGAGCGCGACCAAGCGCTCGCGTATTGGCGCGAAGCCCTCAGGCGCGGACACCAACGTGCAGCTATCTTTATCCAGCGCTACTCAAAGCATAGCTAGGACGTGGCGGCCGCAGCGGTGGGCTTCATCCCGCGCAGTCTGAACGACCAGAAGATCATCATCAGGCCGAACACGATCGCGTAGACGCCGATCACCCACACCCAGGCGAGCAGTCCCTGGATGGGCGCAACGGAGAAGATCAAGCCGACGATGATCGAGAGCACGCCGCCGAGGCCGAGCAGCCATGGCGCGCTGCCGCCGTCGCTGCCGAACCGGAACGCCGCTACGATTTCGAGGATGCCGGTCGCGATCGCCCACACCGCGATGATGAACGCCACGACGGTAGCGCTCGTGTCGGTGAAGCGGAAGAACGCGACGCCGACGGCCACGCCGATGAGCGCTTCGATGATCAGCGGCCACCAGCGGTCGCTATGGACGCCCAAACGCAACGCTTGGACGAATGCGAAGATGCCATCGACAAGTGCGTACGCGCCGAAGAGATACAGCAGCGCGAGCAGCGAGGGGCCTGGATAGAAGATGAACAGCGCGCCGAAGATGACGCCGATGATGCCGCGCAGCAGCAAGACCCACCAGTGATCCGCGACCGAAGTGACGAGCTCAGACGCTAAAGCCATGACAATACTCCTCTAGGGCCGTACAGGCGGACGGGATTGCGTTTCGGCGGCGAGCCTCTCCTCCACGCCGTGGACTGGCGACGGCACAGGCGATGGCAGCGCGAAGCGCGTATCTCGTGCCTTCACCGCACCAGCGAGGGGAGCTGCACGTCCATGAAGGTGTCACGCTTTGCATTTCTTGGCGCGCTCGGCGGCGCCGCAGCCGCGGCTGCGGCGACGCGCGCGCAAGCGGCGCTGCCGCCGTGGTATCCGCTGCCCCCGCCGCTCAAGCCGCGGCTGCCGACGCGCGCGCTAGTGCTCAGCGGCGCCGGTGCGCGCGGCGCGTACGAGGCTGGCGTCATGAAATGGCTGTACCGCAACATCGACGCCGAGCAGCCGTACGACTTCGTGAGCGGGACCTCCGCGGGCGCGATCAACGCCTCGTTCGCTGCGCGCGCGACGAGCGCTTCCATCGCGCAAGCGGCACAATTGTGGCTCGGCATGCCGCAGGCCGGGGTCATGACCCTCATCCCACCCGCGCAACACGCAGTGAACGCAGCGGATCAGTTCCAGGAGTCGACCGAGCATGGCTATCCGCGCAAGCTGCGCTATCTCAGCAAGGCCAACAGCGAGATCAAGGCGATGGGTCCGAAAGAAGATCTCGTCAAGATCATGGGTGTCGTCAGCAGCGACGGCATCGACGGGCTGGTCAAGAAGTATCCGTTCACGATCGCTGAGATGAAGACCGGCCTGATCATCAACGCGACGAACATGACGCGTTTCAGCTCGGATTCGTTTTATCATTTCACCGGCTCGGCCGCAGCCGCCCAACAGGCGACCTTCCTCACGCGCATGAGCCTTACGTCGAGCAACGTCGCCGGGCCAGCGGTGCAGCCGACCGGCCAACGATACGCGCTCAACGAATCCAATCTGATCCCGGCCGTGCTCGGGTCGGCGGCGGTGCCCGGCGTATTCCAACCGGTCGAGGTGCCGATCGCCGAGACCGGCAACAGCGATCTCTACGTCGACGGCGGCGTGGCCAACAACACGCCGATAAGCACCGCGGTTGCCGCCGGCGCGACAGACGTGACGGTCGTGATCTCGAGTGCGCCCGGCGAGGGGATGCAGAAACAGCCCGACTCGCTACCGCGGCTCTTGCAAGGTTCGTTTGCGGTGATTCAGCGCGAACTGCTCGAGGACGACATCAGGCTTTCGCTCGCGAGGAACATCCTGTCGCGCTACCGCGATTATCACGGACTGAACGAACGAACGATTGCGGTGCTGCACTCCATTCAGATGACGGAGTGGGTGCCCGTCACATTGCGGATCATCCGGCCATCGAAACCGTTGACGTTGACGGCGGTGGGCTTCGACAACGGCCCGGAACTGCAAGCGGCCTTCGACCAGGGGTATGCAGACGCGCAAAACCCAGCGATCTTCCAGGCATAGGAGCGGGCCCGCTAGCACATGAGCACGCCGCAGATGGGGATCTTCTCGTTAGGCGACGGCTCGCACAGCTTCATCGAGTTCGCTCTGAGGGGTTCGCCGCCGGCGAACGACGTCGTCGTTGCGGTGGCGTCCATGCACGATCAGCGCAAGACCACGGACGCCGTCAATCTGGTTGTCGGATTCCGTCCTGAGCTTTGGCGCGCCGCGGCACCTGCTGATGCGCCGGCGGATGCAGTATCGTTCGACCGCGCGCTCGTCGGGCCTGATGGGTATTCGATGCCTGCCACGCAAGCGGATCTGTTCGTGTGGACGGCAGGACCGTCATATGATGTCGTCTTCGATATCGCCACGGCAATCATCGGGCATCTTGCCAAGGTCGTCGTGCCGGTGCGCGAGGTCGCGGGTTGGACGTACAGGGTCAATCGCGATCTTACCGGATTCGAAGACGGCACCGAAAATCCGAGTTTGGAAGAAGCGCCTGGCATTGCGATAATCCCTGATGGGCAACCCGGCGCGGGCGGCAGTATCCTGCTCTTCCAGCAATGGCGCCACAAGACGGACGATTGGCGCGCGACGCCGGTCGCCCAGCAAGAGCGCGTGATAGGCCGCACCAAGAGCGACAGCATCGAGTTCGACGCGAGCGTCATGCCGGCCAACTCTCACGTGTCGCGCACGACGGTCGACGAAAACGGGCAAGAGCGAAAGATCTTTCGGCGCAACACTCCGTACGGCACGGTCGGCGACCACGGAACGATGTTCGTCGGCTTCGCGAACACGCGTGATCCGCTGCAGCGGATGCTCGAGCGCATGGCGGGCATCGGCGACGGGGTTCGCGACGCACTGACGCGCTTTGTCACACCGCTCACGGGCGCATACTACTTCGTGCCTGCGCTCTCGACGCTCGCGCGCTTCGCTCCGCCGGCAGACTAGCTCGCGCAAGAAAAGAGCCGCTCGAGTGGGTCGAGCGGCTCTCGGCGCGGATCAAAGGTTCTTCTAGTTCTGTCCCTTGTGGTTGTGGTTGCCGCCGGCCGGCTGTTTGCTGGTCCCGCCGGACGCGCCGGACGGCGCGACCGCGTGGCTCACGTTCGCGTTCACCGCGTTGTAGCGCGAGCCGCCCGAGCCGTTGTTGTGGTTGTATGCCGGAACGTACTGTGTAGCTGGAGGGCCATAGTGCGGTGCCGGCGCGGGGTTGTACGCGGGCGTGTGCGACGTGTATGCCGGCGTCACGCGGTTGTATGTGTTCGTGCTGGGAGCGTTGTTCAGCGTGCGTGGCGCGATGCTTTGCGTGCCGAACCTGCCCCATGCGTTCGTGGGAGCGGAGTTGGTCGTCGTGACCCCGCGCTGCACGACGCTGGGACTCAGCGGCGTGTGCACCGCAGTAGCGCCGTTGATGGGACGCGGCGCTACGCTTTGCGTGCCGAACCGGCCCCAGACGCTCGATGCGTTGGTGGAACCCGCATTCGCTCCGCTCGCGCCGCCATTCGGCAAACCGTGTTGCACCGTTGGAGCGACCGGCGCGTGCACCACCGTCGTGTCATTGATCGGATGCGCAGGCGTGCTCCGCGTGCCGAACCGGCTCCAGACGCTCGTTCCGTTGGTGGGACCGCCGTTCGTCACGCTTGCGCCGCCGTTCGTCAAGCCGTGCTGCACCGAGGGAGCAGTTGGCGTGTGCACGACGGTCGTGTCATTGATCGGATGCGCAGGCGTGCTTTGCGTGCCGAACCGGCTCCAGACGCTCGATGCGTTGGTGGAACCGCCGTTCGTCACGCTGTGCACGACGTTCGTGTCGTTGATCGGATGCGCGGGAGTGCTTTGTGTGCCGAATCGCGTCGCATTACCAGCGCTGTGCGCGATCGTCTGAACGGAGCCGCGCGCTTGCTCGAATGGCTCGGGCGAACGCACTGCCGGCAGTTTGTCGAAGTGCGACGAGATCATCGGCGCCTTCGCGACCGTGCCGGTGTTGAAGCGCAGGTTCTGGTTGGTCGGCACGACCGGCAAGGCGCTCTTGACGAGGGCGACGCTGCGCAGATCATTGCCACGCACCGAGTGGTATTGATAGCGGGAACCGTCCGTGAAGTTCTGCTGCGAGATCACCGCGACGCCGTTGCGCACGCGCGCGTTGCGATAGACGTTGGTGATGTTCGTGATGTTGGTGATATTCGTGATGTTGGTGACGTTGGTGACCGAGACGTTGCGGTAGCCGCGTCCCCACCACGGATAGTACGGCTCGCCAGGCGCGAGCGGCACCCAGCCGATGTTGTTGTATCCGAAGCCGCCCCCGCCGAAGCTCAACCCGATGTTGACGTTTCCGATATTGAAGCCGAGGAACGCAACCAATGCGGGCTGGTAGACGGGGCGTACGTAGACCGGTCCAGGGGACCACGCCCACACGTTGCCGGTGTAGAACCAGCGACCGTAGTGATATGGCGCCCAGCCCCACGGCTCATAGCCGACCCATGTCCACCCGTAATACGGTTCCCACGCCCAGCGGCCGTCTTGATACGGTGCCCAGTCGGCCGTCTGATTGTTGGGGACCCAAACCTGACCGTATTGCGAGTTGTCTTGCCAGTTGCCGTACGAGCCGAGGTCCGCGAGGCCAGTGATATCGGTCGCTGCGGCGGGACTCGAGAACGCGCCCATCGCGAACTGATCGCGCTGCGCGTTCCACGCGTCGAAGTCATCCAACGCGATGTACCCCACCTCGTGGATGTCCGGCGCCGACGAGTCGCCCGAGATCTCGACGCTGGTCCTTTCATTGATCGTCGTGGTGCCTTCTCCCGACACCAAGCTGACGCTGCCATGGCGCACCGTCACCCAGGTGTTGCCGTCCGGATCGACGACCACGCGATACGAGCCTTCCTCATTGGGGATGACCTTGATCGACGGGGTCTCGACTTGCGGGCGCGAGTCGGAATAGCGCAGCACGGCGACTTCGATGGTCCCGGCCGCCAGTTGGAGTTCGTTGTCGCTTGGATCGAGCTGCGTGAAGCGCAGCTGCGAATTGTCGGTGACGCGGACGAAGTCCGCATCGTCGATTTGGACTTCCGCGCGAGCCTCGCCCGCGGTGGCTAGATAGTCGCCGACGCTGATCGGCGCATTGACCGATGCGTCGACGTTCTCGCCGGAGTCGCCTCGCTGAATCGTGACGGCGCCCTGCATCGCGCTGATACGCGCGACGTTCGGAGCGGCGTCATCGGCTGCCGCGGGTGCGACCGCAAAGACCAACGCGCCAAGCGCCAAGAGCAGGCCGCACCAGAGCCGCCCGGCTGAGTTTCGCATGATGACATGCATGAGAGTCTCCTAGCGGGGTCACGTTCGTATCTAACGCACCCTCCGTTCATGGACCCCTTGCACAGACATAACGTCCGCGTCATCAACAGCATACCACGATTCGATTTAAAGCTGCGTGAGAGGAGACTTGGTGAATGCATTGAGCGCGCAGCCACTCGAATGCTCAGCGAGCAAGCGCCGCATTGGCGCGCACGCGTCGCTACAGCGCGACGGTGACGCCGAGTTCGACGCGGCGTTCGGGCGGGATTTGCAGATCGTCGGGCAGCGGGCGCGAGTTTCGCGAGAGTACGGCGAACAGCCAACGCCGCCAGCCTGGGAATCCGCGATCGCCTCCGGCCACGATCTTTGGATCTGCGTAGAAGAACGACGTCTCGGGGTTGTCGATGCCCAGCCCCTGCGTTTCGCACGCGCGCAGAACGGGCTCGATGCGCGGGGGCTCCATGAAGCCGAACCGCCCGCGCACTCGTACGAGTTGTGGCGACAACGTCTCCACCGTCACTCGGTTGTCGTCAGTGATGTACGGTTGTCGAACCGGCGCGAGGTGGAGCAGGATGATCCGTTCGTTGCGCGCGCGTTCGCGTATCCAGCGATGCGAAGCGACGAACGGCACGCCATTTGGGTCAGGCGTGAGGAACACCATCGTCTCCACCGGCAGGCCGCTCTCGCGGTGGATGGTCTTGATGACCTCTTCAACCGGCGTCTGTTGCGCCGCGAGCGCGGCGTGCAGGCGCTTGCGTCCTTCAAGCCACGTCAACGAGACGGTGCTCAGGACTGCGGCGATCGCCAGCGGCAGCCACGCTCCCTCGGCGAACTTCGGCAAGCCGGCGAGCACGAACGAGCCGTCCACGATCACGAAGAACAACACGAGTGGAATCGCGACGTAGCGTTTCCAGTGCAGAACGCGCGTGATGACCGCGTAGAACGCCACGTCGGTCGCCAACATCGTCATCGAAACGGCGAGACCGAATGCGGCGGCGAGGTGCGCGCTCGTCCGGAACGTCACGGTGAGCAGGATGCATCCGACCGCAAGCGCCCAGGCGACGCCCGGCAAATACACCTGCCCAATGATGCGCCGCGAGGTGTGGCGGACCTCGATTCGTGGGGACAGACCGAGATGGATCGCCTGCTCCACCAGCGTGAAGGCCCCCGAGATCAGCGCTTGCGAGGCGATCACCGTGGCGATCGTCGCGACCACCACCATGGGCATGAGTGTCCATCCCGGAGTGAGCGCGTAGAACGAATTGTTCAAGGCGTCAGGATGCATTTCGAGGTTCGCGCCCTGTCCGAGATACGAGAGCACGCAAGGCGGAAAGACAAACAAGTACCACGCGCGCACGATCGGCGCCCGGCCGAAATGCGAAAGATCGGCGTAGAGCGCCTCGACGCCGGTCACCGCCAAGACCACGCCCCCTAAGACGAGGAACCCACCAGGTCCGTGGTGCTGCGCGAAGGTTAGCGCATGCCGGGGATCGATCGCCCACAGCACGCTGGGATTGCGCGCGATCGCGATGGCGCCGGCGATGCCGATCGATAAGAACCACACGATCATCGCCGGCCCGAACAGGCGGCCGACCCGTTCGGTGCCTCGCACTTGAATCGCGAACAAGATGATGAGGATGACAACCGAGATCGGCACGATCCAGGCGTTGAACGCTGACGACGCGACGCCCAAGCCTTCGACCGCTGAGATCACGGAAATGGCGGGCGTGATGATGCCATCGCCGAACAGCATGGCGGCGCCGACGACGACGATCGTGGTGAGCAGCCCCGTGGCGACCAGACCACCGCGGCCGCTCGGCTTTCCGGCAAGTGCCAGCAGCGCGAGGATGCCGCCTTCGCCGTCGTGATCCACCTTCATGATGAACCCGATATACTTGATGCAGACGACGATGATGAGCGCCCACACGATCAAAGAGCAAATGCCGAGAATGTCCTCGCGCACTGGGTGCGCGCCGCTGAACGTGAAGCAGGAGGGGAGCGTGTATAGCGGACTGGTGCCGATGTCGCCGAACACCACGCCAAGCGCCGCGATGACCAACGGAAGGTTGCGATCGCGGAGCTTGGACATGGGCGGCCTCTAATGCTGAACGTCGCTCTTTCCCTGCGTCGGCTGACGAGGGCACCGAACGCCTGTGCCTTAAGCGCGGCGTTTTGCGCGGTCGCCGTCGTGCTGTCGACGCCCGCGGCCGCACGTGCTTCGCAATGCGGGCCGCCGGTCTCGACCTCACCGTTCCTCTCTGATGGATACATGGTCGCGTGGAACCATCAGCTCGACCGCGTCGCCTATGCCAAGCGCGGCGCGACGGGTCTCTTCGAGTTGCACCTCATCAATCCGGACGGCACCGGTGACGTGCGGCTGGGTGCAGATAATCCGCAGATGCCTTCGGGCAACACGGGTTCGCCAGGCTGGCGCCCCGACGGTTCGTGGCTCGCGTTTTCTGCAGAAAAGTCGAAGCATCCGGGTAGCCACGCGGACGCGATTCCAGGCTTCGGGGGATATTCCGACATCTGGGTCGCCACGCCTGACGGCGCCCGCCTGTACCGGCTGACCGAAGAGCCGAACGACTCAAGTCACGGAGTGATAATCCCGCGCTTCTCGCCCGACGGTCGGAAGTTGGCATGGACTGCGCGCGTCAGGTCGCCCCAGTTCCTGAGCGCGAAACGGGCGATGGGCTATTGGGTGTTGCGCGTCGCTGACTTTGTGGTCGACGCGAACGGCGTGCCGTCCGTGCGGAACATCCGGGATTATCGCGCAAACGGCGATGCCTTTTACGAAATGGGCGGCTTTTCGCCCGATTCCCGCAGCATCGTGTTCACAAGCGACTACGCGACCGGAAAGTGGTGGTTGAACCAGATCTATTCGATCGATCTCGAGACATCGAGGGTCGTAGCCCTGACCTCCGGCGACTACAACGAACATCCATCGTACACGCCGGACGGTCGCATTACGTGGATGAGCGACCGCGACGTCAAGCCGCGGCTCAACGCGCTCATGCCCGGAACCGACTGGTGGGTCATGGATGCCGACGGATCGCACAAACAGCGTTTGACGTACTTGAACACGCCCGGCCATCCGGAATCCAGCGCGAAAGCAGTGTGGGCCGGAACGGTCACGTGGAGCAGCGACGGCAGCCGTTTCATCGGCGATGTGCAGACCGATTTGTTCAGCCAGTCGGGCGAGGCGATCTGGGTGACGCTGTCGTGCCCTTCCGCGCTCGCGGCCCCGACTACGTAGGAAGCGGCTGCGGGCTCACTTGCCAGATCGCGTTCGGAATGGGTTGGTTGATGCTGTAATCACCGAACGTCCCGGTCGCGTGCACCTTGTATTCCGGAAAGCTCATGTCGATCGTCTCGGACGCCGGCAGCATATACTGACCCTGCACCATGGCGTTTCGATACTGAATGGCCACCGTGCCGCCGTTCGCATAGAACCAGTGCGCATCGATCGGCGCAAGGTTGTCGCTTGCAACGTCCAAGAGCACGTACTTGATGCCGCCGGCGCTCTTCGGCACGCCTTTGAGCGAGTAAACCTTGGGGTCCGGATTGTCAACGCGGCTGATGTCGTATTGCGCCGGCCACGTCTCTGGAGTGCCCAGGCCCTCGTAGAGATACTTGAACTGCTTGGCGATCGAGGGCATCGAGTTCATGACGAGCACTTCTTTGTCGGGTTGTTGGAAATACCGGACGCCGTCGAGTTTGGCGGAGGCGCTTACGCCCTTATGAACAGAGAGATCGAAGTGGATCGGTACCGAGTACGAGCTGAGCCCGGTGCGCGACGCGGCCATGCGGCTGACGATGTCGGTCGCGCTCAAGCTCCCAGGGGTCGCCGTTGCCGCGGTCCAAACGGCGAAGATCCAAATAGCCATACGATGCATCGCTGTCACCTCCGGATTCGTCGAGCGGGGACTGCGGCCGAGCCGGCGAATCTGAGCGCGGCTGCTGTTCAAGGGGGCCTATGGCTGTCGTTCCGCTGACCGACGCTTCACGACGTCCGACGAACTTTCCGGTCGTCACGCTGTCGATCATCGTCCTCAACTTCATCGTTTTCATCGTCGAGCTGATCTACGGGCAGCCGTTCGTCGATCGCTGGTCGATGGTGCCTGCGAACATCTCGTCTGGCCAGCACCTGGAAACGCTGCTCACGGCGATGTTCATGCACGGCAGCTGGTCGCATATCATCGGGAACATGGTGTTCTTCTGGGCGTTCGGCCCCGAGATCGAAGACGCGATGGGCTGGTGGCGCTACTTGATATTCTATCTGCTGGGCGGCATCATTGCGGGGCTGACGCAGGTCGCGTTCGACCCGCATTCGACGATTCCAAACCTCGGCGCGAGCGGAGCCATCGCGGCGGTCATGGGCGCGTTCCTCGTCACCTACCCGCGCGACCAGATCCGGTCGCTGCTCGTCATCTTTGTCTTCGTGCGGGTCGCGTACATCACGTCGGCGCTGCTGATCGGTGTGTGGTTCTTGCTTCAGTTGATCAGCATCGGTACCGTCGCGGGTACGCAGCAGACCGGCGGCGTGGCCTACCTCGCCCATGTCGGCGGCTTCATTTTTGGCGCGGTGATGGCGCGACTGTTCGAGGCCCCCGGGCAGGCAAGCTCGGCAGGCGCAGACCTCTCCGATAGCTGAACCATACGCCACCTGCTTCGTGAACGTGTCGCGGAGGACAATCGGACTCATGAGTATGCGAATTGGCACATTCGTTATTGCTGCGATGCTCGCAGCATCGACGGCGTCTGCCCAACCGACGCCCGGCGCCGGCGCAGCGGCGGCACCCGCAACGCACGCGGTGCATCATCTGGTGTACGAGTTCGGCTACAACCAGAAGGCCGCGAGTTCCGGAAACAACACGGGCAAGACGACCATCGACTTCGTCGGCGCTGCGGCGGACGGCGGCGTCACTGTAAAGGCGACGGACGAGTGGTGGAACGCGGTGCAGCCCAAGCAGAGCTCGGTCTGCGAGCTCTACGCGAACGGTAACGTCACGTGTTCCCAAGCGCCGTATAATTTTACCGGTATCCAACAGTCGATCGTTCCGCTGCTTGGCAAGAGTGTGTTCGCCGCCTTGTCCGGCAATCCGAACGCCAGCTGGAATGCGAACTACAACATCAAGGCGACGTTTGCGCCGAGCGTGAACCGCGGGTTCGCGGGCCAGGTCACTACCTGGAACGGCACGTATTCGATGAAGGGACACGGTACGATCCCCGAGCAGCCGCCGCTCATCTTGATAAAGTCGGACGGCACGCTCAAGCAGCAGGGCGGCCGCTACACGACCTTCAGCCAACAGGAGAACATCTTGTTCGACCCGCGCATCGGCATACCGGTGCTGGTCAACCAAGTATCCAACATCGTGCCGCGCCAAACCACGAACAACTACCAGATCGAGATAAAGCTGATCCAGTACAAGTAGCCGAGCCTCGGCGGCTCAGATCAATAGAATTCGATCGACAGGCTCGCGTTCGGATCGAAATCGAGCATACAGCTGCCGTTGTCGTTTGCGCCGGTATCTTCATTGGTCCCCTTGAGCGCGAAGCCCCAGTTGGGCGTAACGCCTCTGGCCCAATCCTTGACGATGTTTCCCGCTAGGCAGCGATAACGCAGATCCCGGCCTGAACGTTTCGGCTTGCGGCCTACGCTATTGTTGAACCCGGCTCAGCATGAATTCGTAGACGTTCACGCAACACGGGCGGCGCTTTCCTTCGGCGAGCTGTTCGACGGTGCGCCTGACGCGGCGTGCGCGGGTCTGCGGGGTCATGGCCGCGTCAATCCAGCGGATGTAATCAAGACGGCCGATGCGCGTGAGATCCTTCCATAACGTCGTCGCTCTCTTAGAAGCGGCAAATGCGATCCGCAGGTCTGAAGGAACGGCGGGTTCAGGCTCTGGTCCGAGCACGGCGAGGGCAACCATGTCGCCGGTCTTGGCGCCCGCGCCCCGGCGCATCGCGTCGTTCACGCGCAACCAATGACCGCCCGACGCGTTTGGTTCCAACGGCGCTCGGAACGGATGGCCGTTGATCGTGCCTTCGAGCGTGATCATGCCGTTCAGTCGCGCGCTGACAGCCTTGGGAACGTCGAGCGAGCCCAAGGAACCGTTCTTCGCCACGTCCGGGTGGCGGGTCAAGCGGGCCTTGAAGCGGATGACTGCTGGACCACCAGCGCCGTTCTTCCCGTGAACTGATCTCTTCAACTTCGCGCTCACCCTTATCATCAGAGCCTAACGTTAGCCGCGAAGTGCAGTGAATCTTCGTGCGGAGGACACTTTCGAGACATCTTCGTAGACGAAGCGATGACGCCCGCCCGACTCGAGCAGTTCGCAGACGGAATCTTCGCCATTTCGGCGACGCTGCTCGTTTTGAACTTCGCCGTGCCGATCCTCGACAACGCGGGCAACGTTGAGCTCGTGCACGCGCTGACATCGCAGTGGCCGAAGCTGCTGGCCTTTCTGCTGAGCTTTTTCATCATCGTGAACTATTGGCGACTGCACAGCGCGATGTTCCATGACGTGCGCGTCCTCGACCATACGACGATCTTGTTGAACACTGCATTCCTGGTCGTGGCTGCCTTTATCCCGTACGCAACCAATGTGGCAGGCACCTATCCGACGCTTCCAGCGGCCGCAGTCTTGTACTCGGTCGTGCTGTTGATCGGCGCGGTCATCGGGTTCTTCATGGCGCGTCACCTCATCGAAAGCGGCGCCTACCAGGTGGACGGGCCGCCCGAACTTGCGCGCGCGACCTATCGCCGCATCCGATTCTCGCTGTACATCCGCGCCCTCGGCCTCATCTTCGCGTTCTTCTTGCCGATCGCGTCGTACGTCATCTACTGGGTGATGATCATCTACTTCTTGTCGTTCAGCGGCATCGACAGCGCGAGCACCTAGAGCTCGCGAGTTGCCGCTCTGAACGCGGCGCTCAGCAGCGCGTTGCTGCAATGGTTCGCCCAGCGCTGAACCACTAACGTGCGAAGCGTTTCGCTGCTCGGGCCCTCGCTTTGGCGGCGACGACTTCGCGATCTCGTGGCGCCGCCGACGTGGTGAGCGAGGCGATTAGACGGCTCGCCACAGACGATATGTCGTCAACAGCTCGATCGAATATGGCTTCGTTCGTATGAGACGGTTTCGTAAAGCCTGAGATCTTGCGCACGAATTGGAGCGAAGCGTTGCGTACTTCCGTGTCCGTCGCGGGTGGTTCAAAGTTGAAGAGCGGACGAATATTTCGGCACATGGTTCACCTAAACAAAGATCTACGAGACGGGAGTCTTGCAGGCGCTGCGTTGGTGGTGGAGATGAGGGGACTCGAACCCCTGACCCCTTACATGCGAAGCAAGTGCTCTACCAGCTGAGCTACATCCCCACGGGGTCCAAAACGGTACTATAGCATACCGCGCCCGGCGCCAGCAATCCCGGCTCCGACTTCTACGGGCTTGGGCTGGGCTGCACGATCAGGATGTGTGTCACGCCCTCGATGAATCGACCGCCGCTCGCATCGCCCTGCACGATGAGCGTCGCGGCACCGGTCTTCGGCGGCTTGCCGTTGATGAGGTAGGCGAGTAGCACGAGTTTGCCGCCAAACGACCGCTCGAATTCCGGAAACGCGACGATCGCTGTCTGCGATGACAACCCTGTGACAAATGCGTAGGCGCTCGGCGATGTATCCGTACCGCCGGTGACCGTCGGTTGCGCGAGATTGATGACGGCGGGCAGCGCGACGCCGGTGACGGTCAGAATACCGTGGCCAGACACTTTTTGCGTGATCGAAATCGGACGCATCTTTTGCAGTTGATCGAGCGTCACGTACATCGGATTCGCGACGGCGCCGTTGACGAGGATGAACGTCCCTGCGGGCGGCATCGCGGGTTGCTGCGTCGAGCTAGCGGCTGCGGACGGCGGCACGACAAACGGCGACGCCGACGGCGTCACAGGATGTGCGGTAGGCACGCTGGGCGACGGCAGCGCGGGCAGCGTCGTCACCGAGACCATCGGCGTCGGCGCGGGCGTGTTTGCTGCGCGCGACGATACACCGGCGCTCGCGACGATCCATGCGATTGAAAGCATTGCAACGCATGCGACCAACCAGGATTTGTTCATCCTTTATCCCCCTGTCTAGAGGGCATATTCGAACCCCGCGGCCCGCAGCCATCTCGTCACGACGAAGCGGGATCGCTCCGCGGCATCGGTGTGGTTGGCCTCGATCAGCTCATAGGTCTTTGGCTCGCGCGCTTCGTCGAAAAGCTGCTTGACCGCCGAGGGCGCGACGAGCGCGTCCTTTGAACCAGCGACGAAGAGGATCGGGCGCGGTGCGACCTCAGCCGCGCGCGCCGTGTGCGCGTCCATTGCCGCCGTGATCTCTTCCGGGCCTGCGCCATCGACATAGACCCGGCGATTGATCAAGCCGCGCACCAAGCCGTCGCTTGCGAGCTGCGCGCCGCGGTGGCGCGACGTGCATAGCGCAAAGACGCCCTGCACGCCGGCGTCTTGCAGCGCTGCTCCGATCGCGGTGGCGGCGCCCATGCTGTGGCCGCCGACGACGATCCGGCCGGCAAGCGCGTGCCCGCGAGCGAAGGCGATCGCATCGAGCGCGTTGACCACAAGATCCTCTGCGCGCACAAGCGGGCGCGAACTCGCTCCTAACTTGTGGCCCAGAAAATCGAAGGCGAGCGCCGTGAAACCTTCGGACGCCAGATGATAGGCCAGCGGGTCGACGTTCTGTTTGCTCGACGAGTAGCCGTGGCAGATCACGGCGCACGACGCCGTACGTCCGGTATGGTAGAAGAGGCCGCGCACCGTGCCGCCTGCGCTTGGAAACTCGATGGGATCGATCGCGATCGCGGAGAGATTGCGGACGCGGATGCTCATAAGAGCGATTTCAGCACGAGCGAGCCCTCGCGCTGCCGCCCGCCATGCTCGTACGTCAGCGCGACGGTCGATCCGGCCGGTCCGGCGAGGATCGTACGCGCTCCGTCCAGATCAAACGCGACCTGACCGTTGAGCGCGATGATGCGATCGCCGGGCGACAACAGTTTGCTCGCCGGCGATTCCGGCACCACGCTCTTGACCGTCACAGCACCGTTGCGCCAGATCAACCACGCGCCGCTGCGGTCGTACGACGAGCGCCGCAACCCGGCGACCGGCGTCAGCGTCAGCTGCAGCGCAGGCTCGTTGAGCAGCACGGTGAAGTTGCGCAAGAACCCGTTGCCGAGATAGCCGGCCGGCGTGCGGCTCGTACTGTCGATGATGCCGATCAGCGGCCGGTCGAACGACATGGCTCCGAGCACAAACGCCGTCGTGCGCGCCGTGTCACCATTCAGCAAGCCGCCGGGTACCCAGCGCCGCAGCTCCGTGATCGCGGAGATGAACGCGAGGTGGCTCTCGTTCAAGAACGTCTGCGTGATGTCGGCGTCCGCGTCCGATCCGGTGTCGAGCACCAATTGCGGCGTCACGCCGCTTGCGAAACCGACGCCGATCTGCGGCTGGCCGTTGACTATCCGGATCGAGAACGTCCTGTCGTTGGGCGCCGGACTCGCGGGCACGGACTGGGCATCGCGGAAGATCGTGAGCGCGCAGGCCTGGAAATCGATCTTCACCGGATAGCGTGCGAACAGCTCCTGTCCGAGCACGCCGTCGGCTGGTTTTCCAAGATACGCTTCCGAGGGCGCGACAACGCGGCTCACCCCCGCGTTCACCGAATTGAAGCGCAGTTCGCCGAGTTGCAGCGTGTGGAGTTTGACCGGCGCGTCGCGCGACGGCGCGGACGACGGATCGATCAGTGAGAACGGCGCAGCGGAGTCGAGTAAGAATTGCTCGGGCCGTCCGTCCACGACGACGCTGACGAAGACCCGGTCGCCGTGCATCTCGCACGGCACGCTGAACGACGCATCGTTCGAGAGCCAGAGCGCCGGCGGCACCGGCGGCGGCGAAAACGCGCTTGGCTGCGCATACGGCGCCGTCGTCTGCGTGATGCCGTGCGCGTCGTCAGGTCGCGAAATGGGATTGGGGAGCGCGGTCTGCACCGGCGTCGGACTGGCTGCCGAGGTGTTGACTTGCGGCACGAACGACGGCCCCGCGCCTTCTTGCGCGACGACGGCGGTCGGTCCGGGCGAGGTCAATGCGACGAAGGCGATGAGCGCGAGCGCGAAACCAAAACCGGCGATGCGGAGCACGCGGTCGCAGTTCGCCGCGCTCGCGGGCAATCCCAGGTTACGGCGCGGGAGCGATGACGATGTTGCCGCTTTCGCTGTTGACCGTGATCTGCGCGCCGCCCCCATTGACGGTCATCGACACGGCGTGCGGCCGCGAGACGCCGACTTCAGCGATCGATGGATCCAGCAGGTTGTTCACAGTTCCGCCCAGGCTCGTCGCAGTGATGTTGGCGCCGACGCCCGGCCGCACGTACAGGCGCGCGGTCCCCGAGCCGCTCTGCACGCGATATGGTCCGCCGCCGACGCCCTCGATCGTCCAGTCGATGTCGCCGGTATCGCGGTCCACCAGCGTCGCCTTGTCGAGCGCGGCGTTGGAGACGAGCGTGATGTGCCCGTTGAGCGTTCCGGCGGTGAGATTGCCTTGGGGGTTGCGAGCATCGATGTTGCCGAGCGTCAGAACGGTTCCCGCGCCGGCGACGCCGTGCAGAATCACATCGTTCTGACCGGTGATGAAGAACGGACCGCGCGTGCGCTCCATCGTGACAGGGCTCGTCCCACCTTGGATGTACATCAGCTCCGTGCGATTGGGAACGCCGACTTCTATATCGCTGCCTGGATTGTTGATCGCGACGCCATGCGGGCCGGGGCGCAGGTTGAAGTTGTGCGGCACGCACGCAGGCTGCGGCGGCGGTGGCGCGAGACCTGGCCTTCCACCACGGCGCGGCATCAACGCCTGCGGCCGCGGCACGCACACCGACGCCTGCGCCGGCACATCAAACCGATTCATCTGCACGCCGGGCGCGTTGCCTGGAATGCGCACGACGCCATCCGGCTCGCCAGGATGAACGAGGATCCGGCCGCCATTCGACTGGATCCGGACCACCGGCGCGCCATCGTTGAGCTGCGCCAGGTCGGCTTTGGCCGACAAGACGATGAGCAGCGGTGCCGCCAGCGCGGCGACCGCGATGGCGAGATGATTGAAGCGCTTCATAAAGGTCGGGGTGAAAGGGCCGCGGGCCCCTCTCGGCCTGACCTTACCGTGCGGCGGCGAGTCACGCATGAAGCCTGCGTGAGTCCGCCGTGAGCCGGGGGTGAAAGGCGCGCTCATGCGTCGCCGTCGCTGGAGAGCACGAGTGCGGGCAGGGTGACCGAGATCGTCGTGCCCTCGCCAATGGCGCTCTTAACCGAGACGTCGCCGCCGTGCGCGCGCACGATGCTGCGCACCACTGCGAGCCCCAAGCCGGTTCCTTCGATCGAGCGCGAGTGTGCGGGGTCGGCGCGGTAGAAGCGTTCAAAGATGTGCGGCAACGCGTCCGCTGGGATGCCCGAGCCCGTGTCGCTGACGTCGATGCGCGCGTGAGAGTTCTGCGCGCTCGTCGAGATCGTGACGCCTCCCGAGCTCGTGAACTTGATCGCGTTTTCGGTGAGATTCACAACGAGCTGGCGCAGCAGACCGGGCTCGCCCAGCACGTACGTGTCGCCGCTGCAGCGCGCGTCGAGCGTGAGCCCCTTCTCCGCGGCGCGCGGACGCAGCGTGTTCGCGACGTCGGTGACGACCGCGCGCAAGTCGAGCGGCTCAACTTCGAGGGCCGTTCCCGTATCGGTCTTCGCAAGCGTGAGCATCGCGTTGATGACGCGCGCCATCTGCGCGCTCTCCGCGCGTATCGCTTCCAGCCCTTCGCGCCGCACGTGCTCGTCGCGGTCGCCCCAGCGTTCCAGCATTTGCGCGTTGGCGTTGATCACGGTGAGCGGCGGCTTGAGCTCGTGGGATGCGTCCGAGATGAAGCGCCGCTCGCGAGAAAACGCGGCTTCCAACCGCGCAAGCATGTCGTCGAATTGCGCGGCGAGCCGTCCCAGCTCGTCGCGCCGGCCTGTCCAGTTCAAGCGCTTGGCAAGATCTGTGCCGCCGATCTCTTGGACCGCCTGCGAGATCTCATTGATCGGGCCGATCGCGGTGCGCGACAGCCAGACGCCTGACAGCACGATCAAGATCACTGCGCCGATGAAGCTCAGCAACAAGAACGTCGCGAACGAGCCAAGGGCCTGGTCCACGTTGGCGAGCGACTCGGCGACGTACACCGTCGCCACCGGCTTGCCGTTCTCCGAGATCGTATGCCAGTGGGCGAGCACCGGACCGAGCGCGGTGTTGGCCTTGCCCCAATCGCCCGCCGCGATGCCCTCCATATGCCAACGCTTGTAACCGGTGGTCGGCAAGTCGGCATCGGCGAGGTTCGTGCTGCCGCCGATGCGCGCGCCGCTCGGGTTGAACGCCTCGACGTATAAGCCCGGGCCGGCGAACGTGTCGAGCTGGCTTTGCTGCGACAGCAGTTCGATGATCGATGCCGAGCCGAACAGCGGATTGCCTGCGCGCGCGTACGATTGCAGCGCCATCGAGGCGCCCTCGATGCGCTGCGCGGCGGAGAGATAGAGCACGCGGTATGCGCCCAACAGCACGATCGCCGCGAACAGGAACAGCAGCGCTGCGACGGCCGCGACATACCAGAAGCTCAGTCGCCAGCGCAGGCTTTCGAAAAACGGCGGTGTTGTCGCGCGGTTACGCGCGGAGGGCGTAGCCGACACCTCTGACGGTCTGGATGAGCTTCTCATCGGCGGCGTCGTCCACTTTGTTGCGCAGATACCGGATGTAGACGTCGATCAAGTTCGATTCGCCTAAGAAATCCGAGCCCCACACGCTGTTGAAGATCTCGTCGCGCGTGTGCACTTTGTTCGGGTACATCATGAGGAACTCGAGCAGCGAGAACTCCTTGGCGGTCAGGCTGATCGGACGCCCGGCGCGCCATACTTCGTGCGTGTCGCGGTTGAGCTTGAGGTCTTTGATGTCGAGCACGCGCTCGCCGGGCTCGCGCTCGCGCAGCTGCACGCGGATGCGCGCCAGCAGTTCGTCGATCGAGAACGGTTTGGCGAGATAGTCGTTTGCGCCGGTGTCCAGCCCGGTGATGCGATCCGGCACGGCATCTTTGGCGGTGAGCATGATGATCGGCACAGACGAATGGCGGCGCACCCGGCGACAGACTTCGAGGCCGTCGATGCGCGGCAGCAACAGGTCGAGGATGATGAGGTCGGGGCCCTTGAGCGCCCGTTCGATGGCGCTCGCGCCATCGCCGCACACCTCGACTTCGAAGCCTTCATGCTCGAGCTCGAGGCGCAGGACTTTGGCGATTTGGATGTCGTCTTCGACGACGAGGATCTTGCGTTTGGCCTGTTCGGCCGCGTGGGAGGGGAGAGATGAGTGCGACATTGTGCGGTGCTCCTGTCGTGTCCAGCGACGGGTGGTTAGCACTGCGACTCTCACGTGCGTCGCCCGCTAAGAGGTCGAGCCTCGGCGTGCGCCCGAGCGCTCCAGGTCTTAAGGATACCCCCGGGCGAGCAAGCAGCACATTAACCGGCCGTGAGAGCCCGCCTGCCGGGAGCCGCGCGGTGCGGGCACTAACCGCTTTGCATGGCGCTGTTCGTCGCGATCGAGATTGATGACGTGGCGCGCGGCGCGCTCGTTCGCGCCATGGGCGATTTGGCGGCTGCCGGTCCACAGCTGCGCTTGGAGCGTCCGGAAAAGCTGCACGTCACGGTTGCCTATCTCGGCAAGGTCGACACGCAGCGCCTTGATGCGTTTGAGGACGCGCTCGCGCGGGCGGCCGATGCTTGTCCGCCTTTCGCCATCGAGTTCGACTGTCTCGGTCCATTCGGCGATTCCCGCAAGCCGCGCATCATCGCGCTGAGATGCTCCCGCCCGCAGCCGGGCTTCGCGGCATGCGCCGCGGCCGTTCGCGCGCAGTACGAAGCACTCGGCGTTGTGTTCGAACACGAGGCGCTCGCGCACGTCACTGTCGCGCGAGCGCGGAACGGCCTTGGGACGCTCGCGCGCATCGAAACCGAACTGCCATGTATCTTGGCAGTACGCGAGCTCGCGCTGTTCGAAAGCGTCCCCGCGGGACCGACGACTCGGTACGAAAGACGCTCGACCGCGCCGCTTCAGACGACAAGGAGCAGAAGATGATACGCGCATTCGTTGTGATATCCATATCCGGCGCGATCGCGCTCGCCGCGCCGGCCTTCGCCGCTACGACGACCGCTCAGGACGTTGCAATGCCGGGATCGCGCAACGCAGCGGTGATCAAGGCGCTCTGGATGAACCAGCCGGGCTGGCTCTCCGTGCAGGCCAGCGGTCAAGTTGACTATACCCCAGACGAGGTGCACCTGACGCTCGGCGTCGAGGGCGAGGCCAGCACCGCTTCAGCCGCGGCTGCAGGCATTGCCACACGAGCAAACGCCGTCATCGCCGCGCTGAAGAACCTCGGCATTAGCGCCGCCGACATCACGACGACAGGGTTCAATCTCTACTATCGCCAGCCCGCGCAGAATGTGAGCGCGGCGTACGTCGCTTCTGAAAGCGTCAATCTGAAAACCTCGGTGGACAAGGCAGGCACGGCGATCGACACCGGCATTCGCGCCGGCGCCAACCAGTCGTACGGCCTCACGTTCGACACGAGCCGGCGCGATGCGCTCTACCAGCAAGCAGTCGAGCGCGCGGTCAAGAACGCACGCGACCTCGCGCAGGCGGCCGCAACCGCTGCCGGCGTCAAGCTCGGTTCGGTCACATCGATCAACGTCGGCAATCAGGCCGCTCCGCAGCCGGTCATGCCGCTCTTCCGCGCGGCCGCAGCCGTTGCCGCACCTGCGCCGCCACCGGTAGAGCCGGGCACCGGCACGATAAGCGCAGACGTGACCGTGACGTATTTGGTGACTCATTGAACCCCGAGCAAGCGCACGACCGGCGCAAACGCGGCGAAACATCTTTGATGGCCTGCGCGTTATAAGTTGAGGACGCCGTGCTGCGCAGCGCACCCCGCGCGACACGGCGTCTGCAAAAAGAATCGAGGCGGACCATGGTCCACCTCGATTTCGTTTCTCCGAGCTCCGCTCGGCAGGCGGCGTCCCTATGCCGCTTTGTGCTGTTTGGCGAGCGCGATAGCCCAGCCGCGCTCAGTGCGCTTGCGCACCAGATAGCCGTCCGGAGTCCGGTCGAAGACCTCGAAGCCGCTGGCGACTGCTTCGGCCAGGGTGTTGAAGACGAGTATGCCTTGCATCGGACTGCTCCAGTATTGTCCCCCTACTTCTTATTACGTCATGTGCCCGCGAAATGTTCACGCCAGACGT
>JAFAHD010000126.1 GCA_019237415.1 Vulcanimicrobiota bacterium | reverse complement strand
ACGCTATCGGCGCTTGCGCAGTTCCGCGACTGCGTCCATGAGTGCGCGCACTTGTTCGAACAGTTTAGGCAGTTTTCTGAACATGACCTTCTGCGCCATCTCTTCGCGGATGGGCAGCGCAGGCGTTCCCCACACCTTCGAGTTCGGCGGCAAGTCCGACGTGATGCCCGTCTGTCCGCCCGCGATCGACATGTCGCCGATCGCGATGTGGCCGTTGACGCCGACCTGTCCGGCAAGCGTGACCATCGCGCCCACATCGGTCGAACCCGCGATGCCGACTTGCGCGCACAGCGTGCTGTCATCGCCGACCGTGCAGTTGTGTACGATCTGCACGAGGTTGTCGATCTTCGTGCCGCTGCCGATCTTGGTCGAGCCGGTCACCGCGCGATCGATCGCGGCGCATGCCCCGATCTCAACGCGGTCGCCGACGACGACGTTGCCGAGCTGCGGGATCTTGATCTGCTCCCTGCCGACGCGCACGAAGCCGAAGCCATCGGCGCCGATCACGCAGTTGGCGTGCAGGATGCAATCGTCGCCCACGATGCAGCCGTCGAGCACGCACGTGCGCGGATGCAGCAGGGTGCGCGCGCCGATCGCCGCGTCGCGGCCGACGAACGCGCCCGGCAGCAGCACGGCATTGTCGCCGAGGCGCGCGCCGGCGCACACGACTGCGCCCGCACCGATCCACACGTCGTTGCCGCGCGCGACGCGCTCTTCGATCACCGCGCTCGGATGGGTGTATTCTCCGCGC
Source organism: Vulcanimicrobiota bacterium (assembly GCA_019237415.1). Classification (GTDB taxonomy): domain Bacteria; phylum Vulcanimicrobiota; class Vulcanimicrobiia; order Eremiobacterales; family Eremiobacteraceae; genus JAFAHD01. The sequence continues at coordinate 4,764 of JAFAHD010000126.1, read as the reverse complement.
GGCAACGGCGGTGCGAATGCGGCGAGCACCGCGGCCAGTGCGGCGCGCACGTCGCCCGCGAGCAGCAGCGTCTTGTCGCCGCGCGCCGCGCCGTCGACCGAGCGCGGCACGATCACCGCGGAGGCGCGCGAGGCCAACGCGCGCTGCACCCAACGCTCGTCGACCGCGAAGGTCAGCGCGCCAGGCACCGCCTCTTCGACGCTTGACACGCGCTCGATGACGACGTCCGCGTCGCCCGCGAGCGTCGCGCCCGCGAGCGCCGCGAGATCGCCGGCGCGCCGCGTCACCGCGGGCCTATTTCGGCGACGGCGAGGGCTCGGGGATGTTCAGCGCCTTCATCACGTCGCGCGTGATGTCGTCGCCGCCGTAGGCCGTGCCCTCTTTGGTCACGACGATCTGGTAGTTGCGCTTCTTGGCGATGTCGGTCACCGCGGCGCGTACGTCGCCGGTGACCTCGTCGTTCCAACGCTTTTCCTCGTCCTGGAACTGCTTCAACGCCTTCGCCTTTTCGGCGGCGCTCGTCTTGCTCGCCGCGATGGCTTGGTAATTGGCTTGCAATTGGTTGTAATAATTCTGGAACTTCGGCCAGTTCTGCTCGAGCTCGCTGACGCGGACGACGGCGATGCGCGAGTGCGCCTGCGCGCAACCGCTCGCCATGATGGCCGCGGCGGCGCCGAGCGCGAGAAGCCAAGGTCTGTATGTCTGTGTCACGATCTGCTCCCGGATGGTGCGTTCGATAGTGGTGTAGGTGCCGCCGGCGACGGCGAACCTGCCGGCGGCGATGCCGACGGCGCCGGATTCGGCAGCGCTGCGATCGCCTTGAGGACTTGCGGGGTGAGGTCGACGGCGCTGCCGGCGCCGCGCACCGCCGTGAACACGATGCCGATGCCGCGCTGGCGCGCGACGTCGCTCACCTGCGTCTGCACTTGATCGACGATTTTCGTGTACAGGTCGCGGCGTTGGTCGGTGAGCGACTGCGCCTCGTTTTGCAGGGCGACATCGTCGAGGAACTGCATGTGCCCGATCGCGCTGTACTTCGCGACGAGCGCCTTGCGCGTCTGCTGATACGCGGAGAGCGCGCGCTGGAACTCGGCGCTGTATTGCGCTTGATTCTCCGCGCGGATCTTCTCGAGCTCGGCGCGCGTCTTGGGATCCTTCTCGAGCTGCGCGTTCGCGTTGGCGACTTGCTGCTGGTACTGGCTGCCTAGGCCCGACAGCTGGCCCTGCACCTGCTTGTTCATGTCTTGCTGGCGCGCCTTGAGCTTGTCGCTGGTCGCCTGCATCGAGGCCACGCGCTCGGCGTTGTAGCGCGCCGCCGCGTCCTTTTGCAGCGAGTTCTCGTACGCGGTGAGGTCCGCGTTGTCTTTGGCCTTGAGCTGGTTGATCAGCGCTTCCTCGCGGGTCTCGATGTTCGCCAGCTGGCTTTCGGCCTGTTGGCGGTCTTCTTGCGACAGGTTGAGATCTTCCAGCTTCGTCTTCAGATTGAGGCGCTGGCTCTGCGATTGTTTGGCGAGCTCGATCTGATAGTCGGTCTCCTGTTTTTCGAGCTGTGCTCGGCGGGCGCCGACCTTGAGCATCACCTCTTGTTGGATCTGGCGCGCGACCTGCTGGAGGTGTTGCGCATCGGCGGCGAAGAGCTGCTTTTGGAAATCGGTGAGCGTCTTGATCGCGTCCTGTTGGACCTTTTGCGCCTGCGCGCTCAGCGCTTGGCCGATCGGCGCCGAGGCGCCGGAACTTGAGGCCTGGAGCTTGGCGATCGCCGCGGCCTCGCGCTGGCCGTAGTACGCGCGCCGCTGGTACATCTGCATCTGGAACTGCTGGTCGGCCGCGGCGAGCTGCTCTTCCATCTGCGCCTGCGCCGCCCGTTGCTCGTCGGTCTGCGGCACGGGCGCGTTTTGCGCCTGGCCGTTGAGCAGTGTGATCTGCGCCTGCAGTTGGTCGAGCTCGACGTGCAACGGGTGCGCTTGGACGACTTTGTCCATGTCGACGTAGCCCGCCGCATTGCCGTGCGCGAAGGGCGAGACCCCGTTCTTGGAACACGCGCCGAGCGCGGTCACGAGCAGCGCGATGGCCGCCAGCCTGCGGTACGCCAACTACTTCAGCGCTGCGACCACGTCGGTGGTGACGTCCGTGCCGCCGTACACGCGGTCGGCCATGTCGACGACGAGCAGCAACTTGCGCTTGCGCGCGACTTGCGAGATCGCTTTTTCGACCATGTCGTTGATCGGCTGGATGTCCTTGGTCTGTTCGTCTTTGAGCTTTTGATTGAATTGCTGCACGATCGCCGCTTGGTCGGCTTGGCTCTTGCCTTGCAGCTCCTTGTTCATCTCTTGACCGAGCTGCTGGCGCGCCGCGGCAAACGCGTCGGCCGCGGCCTTGGCCTTGGGCAGCGCGTCGATCTGCGTCTGGTCGACGTAGCCGACTTCCGACGGCGGCGGCGTGTTGACGGGCGGTACGATCACGCCGGACTGGCCGATCGCGCCCAGCACGTCCTTGGTGATGTCTTGGCCGCCGAAGATGACGATCTGCTTGTCCACTACCACGGACAGGCTCTTCTGCGCGGCGACGAGCGCGATCGCGGTCTGCGCGCGCGCGAGCAGCGGGTCGAACAGCTCGTGTTGCCTGGCGGCGAGCTTCTGGTTGAAGTCGCCGTAGATGCGCTGCTGATCGGCTTGCCCCTTGCCTTTGATCGCGGCCTGGAAATCGCGCGCTGTCTGGTCTCGGAACTGCGCGAACTGCTGTTGCGCGGCCTGATACTGCGGCAGGCTGCCGATCGCCGACTGATCGACGAAACCGATGTCGTTGACGTCGACGGCGAGCGCCTGCGGCGCGAGCGCTGCGGCGGCGACGATCGCGAACGCGATCGCCGAAACGAAGCGTATGTGCATTGTCCTATGGTTCTCCTAGAATGCTTGGCCGAAGCCGAACGAGATGTGGCTCCCTTGCTGGCTCGTGGCCAGGTCGATGCGGATCTGCTGCGGCAGGATCGGAGTCGTGAGTCGGATGCCGACGCCCACGTCCGTCAAGAAGCTGTACGGCAGCTGTTTATACGTGATGGTGGGCAGCGGGGCGACGCCGACCGGCGCGTGCGGGCCCGATGGCGGCACCGGGGTCGGCGCCGGCGTCGGACCAGCCACCGCCTGGACATACGGCGCGCTGCCGCTGTCGGTGAAGAGCACCACCCATAGCTTCCGGTCTTGGGTGACCGGCACCCGCAATTCCGCCTGTCCGAGCAGCTCGCGATTGCCGTAATACACATATTTCGTGCCGCGCAGCTGTTGGTCCGAAAGGCTGAACAACTCGTTGTACGGCAAGGTCGTTCCGCCCGTCGAGAAGCCCCAGACGAAATTGAAGCCGAACGTCGAGTGCCGCTTGACCGGATAGAAGCGCGTCAACTGGAAGATGCCTTTGTCGTACTTGAAATTCGATCCCAGGAACGGCCCGGAGACCTCATCGTAGATCGAGGTGACGCCGCCGTAGCGCGGGTTTTGCACGTCGTCGCGATTGTCGCGCACCAGGCTCGCGTTGATCTGGTTGAGCGACGAGCTCGGCTGCGTGCCGCCCACGGTCACGCCCGAGCCGGGCGTCGTGACGCCGAGGGTGGTGTTGTTGAGCAGCGAGTTCGGGAAGCCGACCGCTTTGAAGGCTTGGTAGAGCTTGGTCGCAGCAAGCCCGTAGTACAGACGCGTGTAGTCGGCGACTGGATGGCCCGTGGTCAGCGACACGCCGGATTGGCGCGACGAAAAATCGGCGTACAATCCCGAGCACGGCGTCGAGCTCGCTTGACACGAGGCACCGGAGCCGGGCAGCGGCGTGGCGGTCAGCGGACCCGAGATGCTGCCGCCCGGCGGCGAGAGCGAGTAGAACGGGTTGTTGCCGGCCTGTTTGTAGACCGGGTACGGCTGGTTGCTGACCACGTTGTTGAAGATGTTGATGGCAAGCGACGTCGCTTTGAACTTGTGCAGGTACGGGATGGTGATGCCGAAGTTGACGTTGGACGTGTACTGGCCGCGCGACGCGGCAATCGATGCACCGTTGCCCGTGCCGTTGACGTTGCTCTCCGAATAGGAGATGTCACCCGACAGGCCCTGACCGTAGGTACCGCCGCCGCCGTAGCTAAGACCGACACTCGCTTGACCAGTCCGTTGCTCCTGGACAGTCCACACTAATGTGACATAGCCACATTTGTCGCCGAACGGTTTTATTGAGATGTCGACGGTCTTGAAGAACTGCGTGTTGTACACTGCATCGTAGTCGCGACGCAGCCGGTTGTCTGTGATGAGATCGCCCGGCTTGAGTAGCAACAGGCGTCGGATCACGTAGTCCTTGGTCTTCGAGTTGCCCTCGATCTCCACCGCGCCCACTTTGGATTCGCAAATCGTGACGTCAACCATTCCCGCGCTGTTGGGGTCGACGTTGCCGTCGACTATCGCCGAGAAGCCCAGGTCTTTATACATGCTTTGGATCGCTTGCAAGTCGTCGCTGAACACCTGTTGCGAAAAGGTCGTGCCTTGCTTGGTCTTCATGATAGCTTTGATCGCGGCCGTGCTGATTATGTGGTTGCCCGTAACGTCGATGTTGGTAACCGTCACGCCCTCTTTGATGTCGATCAGCAAGTGGCCATCGGGATCGATGTGGATGTTCTTCACGTGGCGCGTGCCGGTGTACCCCAGCTTGTCGTAATACGAGTTGATCTTGGCAACATCGTCGCGCAGCGTGTTCGTGTCGAGCACAGAACCGGTCGATGTGTCCATCAGCGCGGTC
>JAFAHD010000069.1 GCA_019237415.1 Vulcanimicrobiota bacterium | reverse complement strand
AAGACCTGTCTGATCGAGAAGAGCAAGCGGACGCCCAAGTTCAAGGTCCGCAAACACAACCGCTGTCTGCGCTGCGGGCGGCCGAAAGGCTATCTGCGCAAGTTCGCGCTGTGCCGCATCTGCTTCCGCGAACTGGCCCATGCGGGCAAGGTCCCGGGCGTCGTCAAGGCATCCTGGTAGAGGAACGATATGGGAGTAATCACCGATCCGATCGCCGATATGCTCACCCGCATCCGCAACGCGAACACCGCGTTCGCGGAGCGCGTTGACATCCCGGCATCGCGCGTCAAGGTCGAGTTGGCCAAGCTGCTCAAGGCCGAAGGCTTCATCAAGGGCTTCGACGTCGTGAGCCAGCAGCCGCGCGACGTCATCCGCATCTCGCTCAAGTACGGCATCGGACGCGAGCGCGTGATCAACGGCCTGCAACGCATCAGCCGCCCGGGCCTGCGCATCTACACGCCCAAGGGCGAGATCCCTAAGTGCCTCGGCGGTTTGGGCCTGGTCGTCATGTCGACGCCCAAGGGCATCATCAGCGGCAAACAGGCCAAGCGCCTGGGGTGTGGCGGTGAAGTCATGGCGTTCGTGTGGTAATGCGATGAGCAGAATCGGAAAGATGCCCATCGCGGTGCCGTCCGGCGTGAATGTCGGATACAGCGGCCGCGTCGTCACCGTCAAGGGACCAAAGGGCGAGCTGAAACTCGAGTGCGCCGAACCGATCGAAGTCAAGGTCGAGAGCGGCGCAGTCAACGTGACGCGCCCCAATGACGATAAGCGCTCAAAGCAGCTGCACGGCCTCACCCGCACGCTCATCGCGAACATGGTGCGCGGCGTGACCTCAGGCTTTTCGAAGAACCTCGAGATCGTGGGCGTCGGCTATCGCGCGCAGGCGCAGGGCAAGAAGCTCAACGTCACGGTGGGCTACTCGCATCCGGTGGTGGTCGAGCCGCCGGCGGGCATCGACATCAAGGTGGAGGGCACGAACAAGATCACGGTGAGCGGCGCCGACAAGCAGATGGTCGGCCAGCTCGCCGCGCAGATCCGCGCCATCAGGCCGCCCGAGCCGTACAAAGGCAAGGGTATTCGCTACGAAGGCGAGCGCGTGCGCCGCAAGCTCGGCAAGGCCGGTAAGACCGCGGGCGCTGCCGGTGGCGGCGGCGGAGGCAAGAAATAATGGCGACGCTCAGGAGCAGAAACGCGCTGCGTTTGCGCCGGCATGGGCGCATCCGCAAGGGCATGTCCGGTTCGACGCAGCGGCCGCGGCTGTCGGTCTTCCGCAGCTTGCACCACATCTACGCGCAGCTGATCGACGACACGACGGGCCGTACGCTCGCCGCCGCATCGACGCGCGAGAAGGCGGTCGCAGACGGCTTGTCCTCGCATTCGGGGTTGGCGGCCGCAGAGCGCGTCGGTTCGATCATCGCGCAGCGCGCCAAAGACAAGGGCGTGTCGGCGGTCGTGTTCGATCGCGGCGGCTACAAATATCACGGGCGCATCAAAGCGCTGGCAGACGCCGCTCGCGGCGCTGGTCTGGAGTTTTAGGCAGTGGCACGAATCACGGACGGTTCGGGACTCGAAGAGCAAGTCGTTCGAGTCAACCGCGTCGCGAAGGTCGTCAAGGGCGGCAAGCGTTTCAGCTTCAGCGCGCTCGTCGTCGTCGGCGATCGCCAAGGACGCGTCGGATACGGCTTGGGCAAGGCTCGCGAAGTTCCAGAAGCGATCCGCAAGGGCGTTGAAAGCGCGCGCCGCGCGCTTGTCAGCGTGCCGATGATCGGACGCACGATCCCCCATCCGGTGTTCTCGCACGTGGGCGCCGGCAAAGTCCTCATGAAGCCGGCCAGCAAGGGCACGGGCGTCATCGCGGGCGGCGCGATGCGTGCCGTGCTGGAGCTCGCGGGCGTGCACGACATCCTCACCAAGTCTCTCGGCACCAACAATCCGATCAACGTCATCCAAGCGACCGTCGCCGGTCTGCGCCGCCTGCGCACGGCCGACGAAGTCGCCAAGCAGCGCGGCAAGACGGTCGCCGAACTCTTCGGCAAAGAAACCGAAGCGGGTGAATCTGCAGCGCAGCCGGCGGACGCCGCCGCGGATGCCGCCGCGGCCGCGGCCCAGACTCCGGAGGTCATGAATGCATCTGTCACATCTTAAGCCCGCTGCGGGCAGCCGGCACAAGCGCGTGCGCATCGGCCGCGGCCACGGCAGCGGCCTGGTGAAGACATCGGGCAAGGGCGGCAAGGGTCAGACGGCGCGTTCAGGCGGCGGCAAAGGCCGCACGTTCGAAGGCGGGCAGACGCCGTGGTTCCGCCGGCTGCCACAGCGAAAAGGCGTGTCGCAGAAGTCGCGCTCGACGGTCATCTTCCGCACGAGCTACTCGGTGGTCAATCTCGCCGATCTCGCAGACTGGGATGCGAAGACCGTGGTGACCCCCGATGCGCTGCGCGCAGCCGGGCTCGTCGACAAGTTGCGCGACGGCGTGAAAGTTCTCGGTCACGGCGATGCGCCCAAGGGCCTGCGCTTCAAAGACGTCGTCTTTTCCGCACCGGCTCGAGCCAAACTCGAAGCCGCCGGCGCGGCATTTGAGGAGTAAGACAACTACCTGACATGGTGATGTGGCGAAACCTGGCAAACGCGCTCGTCGTACCGGAGCTCCGCAACCGGCTGCTCTTCGTATTCGGCGCGTTCGCGGTGTTCGTCGCTGCGGTCTACGTACAGATCCCCTTCGTCGACCATACCAAGTGGCAGTCCATGATCGCGTCGGGCCAGTTCTTGAACTTCCTAGGCTTCCTGTCGGGCGGCGCGCTTCAGCGCTTCTCGATCATCGCGATGGGCATCACGCCGTACATCAACGCGAGCATCATCATGCAGCTCGCGACGGTCGTGTTCCCGGACATCAAAGACCTGATGCAGCACGGCGGCGAAGAAGGCCGCCGGCGCGTTGGTCTGTGGACGCGCTGGCTGACCGTGGCGCTCGCGCTGATCCAAGCCGCGACCATGGTCATCGCGCTCAACCGCTCGGGCGTGTTCTTGCGCACCGATCTTTTCTATCTCGTGATGGTCGTGCTGACGTTGACCGCGGGGACTGTGTGGCTGATGTGGCTCGGCGAGCAGATCTCGGACAAGGGCGTGGGCAACGGCGTCTCGTTGATCATCTTCGTCGGCATCATCTTGCGCTTCCCGACGTATTTCAGCCAGACGGTGACGCTCGGCCAGGCAGGCGGCCTTTCGTACTTCGGTTTGATCCTGTTCGTCGTGATCGCGCTGATCTCGCTCGTCTCGGTCGTGTTCATGTACCAAGGCCAGCGGCGCGTGCCGGTGCAGTATGCCAAGCGCGTGGTCGGACGCAAAGTGTATGGCGGGCGCAGCACCTACATCCCGCTGCGCCTGAACAACGCCGGCGTCATCTCGATCATCTTCGCGATCTCGATCCTGCTGCTGCCGCAGCAGATCTCGCAGTGGGCGGGCCTGCACCACTCGCCGATCGCCGACGGCTTCAACCGCTTCATGAATCTGTACTTCAGCTACGGCAGCTTCTTGTACAACCTCGTGTACTTCTTGCTCGTCGTCGGCTTCACGTTCTTCTACAGCGAAGTCGTCATCAACATCATGGACATCGCGGACTCGCTCAAGAAGCAGGGCGGGTTCATCCCGGGCATCAGGCCGGGCAAACCGACGTCGGATTACCTGCAGAAGATCTTGAATCGCATCACGTTCGTCGCGGCCATCTACCTCGGGTTGCTGGCGATCCTGCCGAACATCACGCAGTGGCTGACCCACATCACGACGATCTTCTTGGGCTCCACGTCGCTGCTCATCGTCGTCGGCGTCGCGCTTGACACGATGACGCAGCTCGAGGCGCGGCTTGCGATGCGCGACTACCGGGGGTTCATCAACAAATGAGCAACTCGGGATTGAGAATACTGCTGCTCGGCGCGCCGGGTGCGGGCAAGGGCACGCAGGCGGCGCTGCTCGCGAAGACGCTCAAGGTGCCGCACATCTCGACCGGCGACATGTTCCGCGCCGCCAAGGCTGCCGGCTCGCCGATGGGCGTCATGGCGCGCAAGTACATGGAGCGCGGCGAGCTCGTGCCGGACAAGGTGACGATCGGCATCGTCGAGGAGCGCCTCAAACAGAAAGACACGGCGCACGGCTGGATCCTCGACGGCTTCCCGCGCACGCCCGGCCAAGCCGCGGCGCTCGACGACTTGCTGGCGCGCCTGCACCAGCAGCTCGATGCGGTGGTGAAGCTGACGGTGCCGCGCGAGGAGCTCATCCGGCGGCTCACGGGCCGGCGCGTGTGCCCCGATTGCGGCGCCAACTACCACGTCGATTCGGCGCCGCCGAAGAAAGACGGCGTGTGCGACCGCTGTGCGCACGCGCTCGAGCAGCGCGAGGACGACAGCGAGGCCACCGTGATGCATCGCCTCGACGTCTACAATGAATCGACCCGGCCGCTGATCGCGTTCTACGAGAAGAAGGGCGTCCTGCACCGCATCGACGGCACGCAGCCGGTGAACGTCGTGAATGCAGAGGTCGTTGCGGCCGCGCGCGCGGGCGCGAAAGCGCCGGTGAAAGCCCGATGATCAACTGCAAGAGCGAGCGCGAACTTGGATTCATGCGGATCAGCGGGGCTGTGACCGCGCGCGCGCTGGCGCGGCTGCACGACGCGGTGCGCCCGGGCGCGACCACAAAAGAGATCAACGATCTCGCGGACCGGCTCATCCGCGAGGGCGGCGGCATTCCGGCATTTTTGGGCTATCACGGATTCGCTGGATCGATCTGCTCATCGGTCAATGACGAGGTCGTGCACGGGATCCCGAGCGGGCGAAAGCTGCGCGAAGGCGAGCTGCTCAAGATCGACATCGGCGCCGTGGTCGAAGGCTGGTACTCCGACATGGCGTGCACGATCGCGGTCGGCGAGGTGTCCGAGGCAGCCAAGCGTCTGATGCGCGTGACCGAAGAAGCGCTCTACGTAGGCATCGGCGCGGTGCAACCGGGAGCGCACGTGTCGGACATCGGCAACGCGGTGCAGACCTACGTCGAGCGACACGGCTATTCGGTCGTGCGCGCGCTCGTGGGTCACGGCGTCGGCACGAACCTGCACGAAGATCCGCCCGTGCCCAATTTCGGGCGCAAAGGCATGGGGCCGGTGCTCGAGCCGGGCATGGTGCTCGCGATCGAACCCATGGTCAACCAGGGCGGCTTCGAAGTGCGCACCCTCGAAGACAAGTGGACCGTGGTGACGACCGACGGCAAGCTGTCGGCGCACTACGAGCATACCGTCGCAGTCCGTGCGGACGGCTTTGAGATTCTGACGGTGGTGGACGAGGCCGAAGCGGCCGCGCTGCACCGCCGCGCGATGAACGGAGGAACGCTTGGCGCGACGCAACCGCCCAATGCAGCGGCGTTCGGGTAAGAAGAAGCCCCCGAAAGCCGATTCGAACGTCTCCCCAAAAGAGGAGGCGATCGAAGTCGAGGGCACGGTGGTCGAGCCGCTGCCGAACGCGTTCTTCCGCGTCGAGCTGAGCAACGGACATAAGGTGCTCGCCCGCGTGTCCGGCAAGATCAGGATGAACTTCATCCGCATCCTGCCTGGCGACCGAGTCCTGGTGGAACTGTCGCCCTACGACCTCAGCCAAGGGCGGATAACCTACCGGTACAAGTAGAATAGGATAGGAATGAAAGTACGACCGAGCGTCAAGCGCATCTGCGACAAGTGCAAGATCATCAAGCGGCGGGGACGCACGCGGGTGATCTGCGAGAACCCGAAGCATAAGCAGGCTCAGGGGTAGGAGAGAGCATGGCACGCATCGCTGGAATCGATCTGCCGCGCGACAAGCGCGTCGAGATCGCCTTGACATATATCTACGGCATCGGGCGGCCCACCGCCACGCGGCTGTTGGAGCAGACCGGCGTCGACCCGGACCGGCGCGTCAAAGATCTCACGGATGGCGACATCCAAAAATTGCGCGAGCAGATCGAGAAGAACCTCAAAGTCGAGGGCGATCTGCGGCGCGAGATCGCGGGCGCGATCAAGCGGTTGGTCGACATCGGTTCGTATCGCGGCGCACGCCACCGCCGCGGCTTGCCCGTGCGCGGCCAGCGCACGCGCACGAACGCGCGCAGCCGCAAGGGTCCGCGCAAGACCGTGGCAGGCAAGAAGAAGACCAAA
>JAFAHD010000090.1 GCA_019237415.1 Vulcanimicrobiota bacterium | reverse complement strand
CGACAATCAGCACGGCAACTCCGTCACGGTTGTCACCTGCAACGGGCTAGGGCCTGGCGGCACTTGCCCGCCGAATCCGGCGACGGTGTTCGGCCACACGCACTCCGCCTTCTACGCTGGACTTGGTCTCAAGTTCTAGCCGCTAGGCGGAGATGAGACCCGGACGAAACGAAGACCCGGTCGCCAGGCCGGGTCTTCTTCTTGGATCACGCCGTCATGGGAGTGGTCTGAGCACTCCCCGACTGCTCTTGTTGCGGTTCGAGCTCTTTGAGCGACCGGTACCAGTGCAAATAGACAAGCCACCCTGCCATCATAACGTACGCGCTGATGGGAAAGATCAATGCCGATCCAAGGTTGCCGACTTGCTCGGTCGTCAACCTTAACCACCCTGCCCTAATTGCGTAGCCTAGCGGCAAGTTGACCGCTATGGACGCGAAAAGCACCGCTGCAAGCTGAACCGCGATGAGCAAGAATCCGAGCGAGAGCGTTTTCCAGAAATGCTTGCTCACAAGCCTCCAAGATCTTTTTCGTGCCTCATCAGGATAGACATCCTCTGTGAGCAAGATGACGTTCGCCAAGGACCACATGACGGCGAGCAAGATACCGGGAAGTATCAGGGCAAGCGTTGCAGCTCCCGTAAAGAACCCGATCGTGATGGTCAGTCCGGCGAGCTTGAAGACTCGAAACGGCGTCATCCTAAAATCGGCAAGTACCGTTTGCACGGCGGCTGCGCCAGCGACGATTCCCCAAATCGACGCGGTGACGTAACTAGCCACAAGGCCCCATAGAGTACCTAGAAGACTCAACGCAACATAGACGGCCGTCAACAGCCCGATCCAGAACCATCCTTGGAGCGTCAATTTCACGGCCTGATCAAAGGCTTTGCCGAACAACAGCCCGATCGGCGGAGTGCGCCGGGGTGACTGCTCGGTCACGCCAACTGCCACACGCGTTTAACGGCGCGTCTTGGGAAATGTAGACGCGCCCACGCTTGCGGGCGGATCTTGCGAAGGTGCGGCCGACATGTCGAAAGCGGGCATCGGATGATAACTGCCGAGCATCGAGCGTGCCTCGAAACCTGGACCGGTTGACGGATAGCGCTGGACGAGAAATATCAGATAGCCGAGCGCGAGGTCGTCGGTGAACGGCTGATCTTTGCTCTGCAAGAACTTGGCGAAATCCAGTGTCGTTCCGGGCAGCCAGCTGTCGTGCGGATAGCGGTCAGACCAGATCGCTAGCGCGTCCTCGACGGCTTTGATGCGTTCGAGCTGCTCGGGCAGCGCGAGCGGCGACGTGCCCTCGAGGTTCATGTCTCGGATCGCGTTGCGCACGCCGAGATTGCTCAACCGCTCGGGACCGAAATATTCGTCTGCCGGGGCCTGGCGCGGCGCCGCGACGGGGCGCGCAAGGACTGTCACGGTCGTCCAGACGCCGTCATCCTTTGGCGATGATTGCGAGGTTGCGGTCGCGGGTGAGGCGAGGACCAGTGCGAGCGCAAAAAGCGCAGAAGGGACGCGCATCGCATGCGCGCTTCGAGGCCGCCGCCCCGGGCGGCCTCCCTTTATTGACCGGCGTTTGGCGCCGAATCCGGCGCGATCATCGCTTGCGACTCAGCGTGTGCGAGCACTGCGTAACGAGAGCGTGGGAACTGTCGGAATAAGATGTCTCGGCAGCGGTCCGCCAGCACATTCGCATCGCTGGAGTGCATGCGCCAGAACAGGTGCGACATCTCGTAGGCGCGCTTGGGGATCCACGAATCCGTCGGATACTTATGCGCCCAGTCTTCGAGCGCGTCTTCTGCCGCGGCGAGCGAACCCACTAAACGGGACGCCAGCGTGGGGTCGTAATCTACCCGAGCCGTGGTGTCGCGGATCATGTTGTCGATGCCCAGCGTGCTGATCTTCTGACGCCCAAAGTACTCGTCGGCAGGCGCGACCGCCAGATTCTGGCCGGCCAGCGCAGGCAATGTGAACGCAGCGGCGCACGCGACAGAAATGAAAAACCGGATGGCGAGTTTCATGGCTTTAGGCCTCGCATGGTGATGTGCATCGATTATAGTGAACTATCGGCACGATTGGGCGTGCGGTGCATCACGAAAGGCTCTCGCCCAGCCGACCCTTAATCCGCGCCCTGTGCCCGAGTTTCTTGCCCACGAGGGCCTCGAACACGCGGAGCGGGCCCACGAGCACCTCCAAGGGACCTCAGACCCGTTGCTGCGATTCATCCCCATCGCCGCGGCAATCCTCGCTGTCTTGGCAGGGCTTGCCAGCCTGTACGGCGGCCGTCTTGCCGAACGGCAGCTCGAGCTCGGCAGCTCCGCGGTGCTGGCCCAGACGCGTGCCTCTGACACCTGGGCGGAATATCAGGCGCAGAGCCTCAAGGCGCATATCAATGCCGCGGCCCTTGCGGTCGCCGCGAATGCATCGACTCGCGCCAAGCTCGCCGCCGACATGCAGAGCTACCGTCAACGCCAACCGCCGCTGATGCAAGAAGCGACCAAGCTCGAGAACGAGCGCACGCAGCTGCTCGACAGCATGGACAAAGTGGTCACGAAAAAACTCGACGTCGATGTCGGCGTCGCCTTGTTCCAGATCTCGATCGTGCTCGCTTCGGTCGCGGCAATGACGAAGCGGCCGCCGCTGTTCATCGCCGGCCTCGTCGGCGGCGCGATCGGTCTCATCTATTGCGTCGTCGGTCTGCTGCGCTGAAGCCGCCGGTTCTGATCGCGCTGCTCGCGATCGCCGCGCTGCTCGGCACCGGCATCACGCTCTACGCGCAGCACAGGCTCGCGCTGCCGCAGCGCGTCGAGATCGTGCCGGCCGACGCCGCGGTATTTCCGGGATCATCGATCGCCTTCAACGCCCGCCTGGTGGGCGGCGACGGCAAGACGCCGGTGCGCTGGAGCGTCGTCGGCCCCGGCCATGTCTCTGCGAGTGGCGTGTACAGCGCGCCCGCCGGCGGCACCGAAAGCGCGATCGTCGTGGCGCGGGCGGGCGATGTCTCGACTGCAGCGCGCGTGCGCGTGACGGCGCCGCCCGGCGACATCCCGTTGCTGCTCATCGCGTGCTACGACGGCAACGGCGTCGACGTGCGCGATCTCTCGTCGCTCGCGCGCGCCGGCATGCTGAGCGCGCCCGATGACGCAGCCGGCATCGCCGTCGATCCGCTTCGCCGTCTGGCGCTGGTCGCTGCCAAGGAACGCGTGATGGCGATCGATCTGCGCACGATGGCGCTGGCCACATCCGTGCCCAAGCCCGGCGCGCGCTTCGACCAAGCGGTGCGGCTTGCGGGCGGTTATTTCGCGGCGACCGACAACAATGCGAGTAAGGGAAGCCCTGGCGTGCTCTTCTTCCGCATCGGGGCGAACGGCGCGCCGGAGGCTGCCGGATCAGCCATCGCCGGCGAAACGCCCGAGGGGATCGCTGTGTCCTCGGATGCGCGCACGTTCTACGTCACGAACGTCAATAGCAACGAACTGCTGCGCTTCGCGTTCGACGGTCGCGGCGGCGCGCGCCTTACGGGGCGGATCGCCACCGGCACGCGGCCGTACGGGATCGCGTTGGACGAATCGCGCCATCTTTTGTTCGTGGCGGATAACGACACCCCGACGGTCAACGGCGACCGCTCGCATCCCGGTCTGGAGGTCTTTGCGTTGCCTGCGCTGCGCCGCATCGGCGCCTCGATCAGCACCGGGTCCAAAGACGCGCTGCCGATCGGCGTGGCTGTCGACGAAAAGGCCGGCCGCGTGTTCGTGACCAATGAAGGCGACTCCAACGTGGCAGTCTTCGATCTGCCCGCGCTGCACCGTATCGCGACGCTGCCGACCGGCAAATGGCCGTGGACGCCACGCCTGGATGCGGGCGCGCACCGGTTGTACGTGCCGAGCGCGCACGATGACGTCGTGGACGTCTTCGACACGCGCACGCTGCGCAGCCTCGGCAGCGTGCAGACATGCGCTTATCCGACAAATGTGGCGAACGCGCCGCGGAGGTCTTTGTAGACGATGCGAGCCCTGTACGCGGCAAAGCTCGGCGGCGACACGCCGCTGGCCAACCTCGAGCTCGGCGAGCGGCCGACGCCGCAACCCGGACCGGGCGAGGTCCGCGTCAAGGTCAAAGCAGCGACGCTGAACCATCACGACTATTGGACGCTGCGCGGCGTCGTCGGGTATCCGGTCACGCCGCCGCGCATCTTGGGCTGCGACGCGGCGGGGATCGTCGATGCCTATGGCGGCGCGCCCCCGACGGATGCGTTGCCGTTGGGCGCGGAGGTCGTGGTCTACCCGGTTCGCTTTTGCGGTCATTGCCGCGGCTGCATGGCCGGCGACTTCATCCTGTGCCGCACGTTCACGCTGCTCAGCGACGGCGACCGCGAAGGATCCTTTGCCGAATACGTGATCGTGCCGGCCTCAGCGATCTTTTCCAAACCGCCGAATTACTCGTTCGTGCAAGCCGCCGCGCTCGGCACGACGTACTTGACCGCGTACCGCATGCTCTTCACCAAAGCCAATATCCGGCCGGGCGACAGCGTGCTCGTCCAAGGCGCAGGCGGCGGGTTGGCCGCGGCGCTCATCCAGCTCGCGAGCGCTGCGGGTTTCCACGTCATCGCGTCGTCGCGCGCCGACGCGAAGCTCGATTTCGCCAAGCGTCTTGGCGCGCACGACAGCGTGCTCGCCGGAAAAGAGGCGGCGAAAGCGGTGGTCAAGCTGACCGGCGGCGACGGCGTCGACGCGGTGATGGAATCGGTGGGCGAGCCCACCTGGGGCACTTCGATGCGCGCGGTGCGTCAAGGCGGCACCGTGGTCGTGGCCGGCGCGACGGGCGGACCGAACCCGCCGGCCGATCTCGGGCGTGTCTTCTGGCGGCAGATCACGATCGCGGGCACGAGCATGGGAACGCCGGCTGAGTTCGCCGACCTCATCAAATTCGTCGAGGTCGCAAAAATCGAGCCGGTGATCGATGAGACTTATCCGTTGGATCAAGCGGCGAAAGCGTTCGAGCGCATGGCGGCCGGCGAAGTGCTCGGCAAGCTCGCCTTCACGCTGTGAAACCGGTCATCGCCTTTTCGATCGTCGCCATCGTGGCGACGGTCGCGGCCGTCATCGCGATCTGGCTTTGGTGGGCGCGTACACTGGGGCAACCCGCCTTCAACATGCCGATGCCGGTCGTCGCCGGCGACACGGCTGACCTGGCAACGCTCGACGGTATGCGCCATGCCGGTGCCGACCTGTCGAAGCCGACGGAGATCAGCCACTATCTGTACTTTCCGACCAAGGATCTTGCCGATCAGGCTGCGGTAGACTTGCGCTCGCAGGGTTACAAGGTCACCGTCGACACACCCGCGATGGTGCGGCCAAACGAGGCGTGGCTCGCGCAGGCGACCCAAACCGTCGTTCCTTCGATCGATTATCTTCACAAGACGCGCGTGGAACTGACCGCGCTGGCGGCCAAGCTCGGCGGCACCTACGACGGCTGGGAAGCCGCCGTCAAGAAGTAGGTCGAGCTAAATCTCCCATTCGTAGGCGTTCCAGAAATCGCTGACCGCAGGCACCGGCTTGAAATTCTTCAGATCGTCGTTCATCGCATCGATGTTCGCGCGCCAGATGATCGTATGTCGCGGTACGACATCGTATTCGCGCTGCTGCAGCTTGAGCAGCGCGGCGCGGCGCACCGCGCGGTCGTAGTTCGTGCGCGCGATCTTCTGGTACTCGCCGATGAGCGGGTCCGCACAGAACGTGTAGTTCTGCCCGACCGGCGGGATTTGGTCTGGCCCGAGCGTTCGCGTGTCGTCGGGCTCGGGCACCGGGTACGCCCACGCGTACAAGCCGATGTCGAAGCGCCCGCGGGCAAACGTGCCGTTCGCGCCATAGGTCGCGAATAGCATGTTCGCATGATCGTTCTTGATCGACAGGTCGATGCCGGCGCGCCGCAGGTCTTGCTGGATCAGCTCTTCGGCCTTTTCGCGTGTGCTCACGCCTGCGACCGTCGTGATCGTCAGCTCCAACTGCTGGCCGTTCTTGGTGAGGACGCCGCCGGGGCCGGGCGTCCAACCTGCGGCCTCGAGCAACGAGCGTGCGCGCTGGGCGTCATACGGGTACGCCCTGATGCGCGGATCGTAGGCCCATGACGACGGAGCGATGTCGGCCATGCCTTCTTGGCCTAAGCCCAAGTACACAGCGCGTGCGAGTCTCGACCAATCGATGGCGTATGCAATCGCTTTTCGCACGCGCACATCATCCAACGGAGGGCGCTGACAGTTGAAGCTGATGTGTTCGAAGGTCTGATTGGGCCGCGCGGTCACCCGAACGCCCGGAATGGCTTCGAGCGACCTGTACTGGACCTCGGGCGCATCGAAATAGAAATCGATTTCATGGGTCGAGATCTGCGTGAGCAGCGTGTTCTGATTCGGGATGATGTGGTACTCGATCGCGCGCAGTTTGGGCGGTCCGCGCCAATAACGCGGGTTGGCCGCCAAATCGAGTTCGACGCCCGGCTGATAGTGCGCCACGACGAATGGGCCGCTGCCGATCGGCGCCGTGTTGAAGGCGACGTGGTTGAGATCAGGATACTTGTCGAGCAGATGCTTGGGGACGATCGATCCGATGATGCCGTTGGCCATGAAGTAGCCGACGAACGGCGAGAGCGGCTCAGCCAAGTGGACGACGACGGTATACGGATCGGGCGTGTCGATCGCGGTGACGTCGTCATACGGATAATGGGTCGACGTGATGTTCTTCGGATTCATGATCTGCTGCCAAGTGAACTTCACGTCTGCCGACGTCAGCGGAGCGCCGTCCGAAAACGTGACGCCGTGCCGCAAGTGATACCTTATTGTCTTGCCGTCCTTGGAGATGCCGCCGTTAGCAAGCGTGGGCACCTGCAACGCGACGTCCGGGACCATCTCGCCATGATCGTCGTAATCGATCAGCCCCGAGTAGAGCAGCTGACAAACGTCGCTGACGAACAACTCAGTTGAATTGATGGGGTTGAGCGTGTCGAGCTCCTCGTACGAGCCGATGCGCAGGACGCCATGGTGGGTCCAGGTGTGGCCGCCGATGCGCTGCGTGCTCGACGAGATCTTCGAGCAGCCGGCAAGCGCGAGCGCGCACACGAGCGCATATAATAGCCTACGGCTCACGAGGGCGTCGTCCACAAGCCGCGCGTCATGACGCCGCGCACGCGCATCGTCGCGTTGATGTCCTTGCGCGGGTCGCCGTCGAGCGCGACCAGGTCGGCCGCCATGCCTTCTTCGAGCGAACCGGTCTGCGCAGCTAAGCCCGCAGCACGCGCTGCCCCGCTCGTGGCTGCTTCGAGCGCCTGCTCGGTGCTCATGCCGAGCGCGACCATGAGCGCCAGCTCGGTCGCATACAGCTCGTGGCGGTTGAACGGAGTGCCGGCGTCCGTGCCCGCGACGATCGGCACGCCTGCGCGCAGCGCGCGCTTGAAGCTCGCGCGGTGGGCCTCGTAGACCTCAGTCGTCTTGCGGCGCGCGTAGTCGGGCACTTCGTCGAGATGCGCGTACAGGAAATGCGGTGCGCACAGCGTCGGCACGTAGGTCGCGCCGGTTTTCTTGAACAGCTTGATCGCTTCGTCGTCGAGGTAGCAGCCATGCTCGATCGTGTCGACGCCCGCGCGTAGCGCGTTCTTGATGCCTTGATTGCCGATCGCATGTGCCGCCACGCGCTTGGATGCTTTGTGCGCTTCGCGTACGGCGATCTCGAGCTCGTCGGGATCGAGCTGCGGGCTGCCCACCTCGACGCCGGGCGTCAGCACGCCCCCGGTCGCGATGACCTTGATGCAGTCCGCACCGCGCTTGAGGTTCTTGCGCACCTTCTTTCGCATCTCGTCCGCGCCGTCGGCCTCCTCCGCGATGAACCAGCCGTGGCCGCCGGTCATGCACACGAGCTGTCCGGCGCTCAAGATCCGCGGCCCGGTCGTCCAGCCGTTATTGATCGCATCGCGCACGGCGATCGCCGCCGCGTATTTCGTGCCCAAGTCGCGCACTGTGGTGACGCCCGCGTGCAGCGTGCGGCGGGCGCTGTCGACGCATACCATGACCGCGTTGGCCTCGCTGATGACGATCGCTTGCATCAAGAAGTCGGGGCCGCACAGCGAGTCCAAGTGCGCATGCAGGTTGATCATGCCCGGCATGAGCGTGGCGTTCGGCAAGTCGATGACCGAGGCGCCTTTGGCTGCGCGTTCGAGCGGCGCACGCGCACCGACCGCCTTGATGCGGCCATCTTGCACGAGCACCGCACCGTTCGCAACGCCTTTTGCTCCAGCGCTCGTGAGCAGCAGCTTCGCGCGCACCAGCGTCGCGCGTGAGGTTGCCGCTGTCCCAGCGCCGGTACGCGTGCGCGCGCGAGTTCGCTTCATGGCGCGCGCACCAGGTCGATGCGCTGGCGCCGGTAGTCGAGATAGACGATGAAGCGCTGCAGCACCGGCGAGCCGATCAGCCCGTCTTCGTCTTCGCTCTCCAGTCCGCGCGCGGCGCGCGTCACGTAGGCGTTGAAATAGTCGAATTGCACGCCGCCGAACGAGAATGCGCGCAGCTCGGTGGGCACGAGCAGGATCTGGCCGCCGACGCCCTGCGCCATCGTCGCCTGGTCGCTGCGCGCGAGCGAGCCGCCGCCCTGATCGGCCATCGCATCCGGGTTTTGCGCAGCGAACCCGGAGAAGATCACGGTGAACGACGACCCGGTGTCGAGGATGAAGTGATCGCCTTTCGCCTGGCCGACGTTTGCGCTGACCAGCGGCACGCCGTCGTCGAACGCCGCCGGCATCGAGAGCGCGTCTTTGGGCGCTTCGAACACCGCCGGATCGAATGCATCGACGGTACCGTTCTTGTAGTCGATGCGCAGCGCCGCGTTCTTGATGAAGTCGAAGCCGAGCAGACCGACGACCTTCACGTCGTTGAACAGCTTGAGTTGATAGGGGATGGTCGAGACGACGATGTCGTGCATGCGAAGGTCGCCGATCTGGATCTCGTGCACGATCGCGTTGGAACGGTCGAATTGGCCGGCGATCTCCTGCGTCGCGCGCCCGATGGTCTGCAGATGGAGCGCCGGCGCGAGGCCGCTATCGAGCGCGATATCGCCCGCCCCGGAGTCGAGCAAGAAGTCCAGCCCGTGCCCGTCGATCGTCACGCGCACGATGACGTACCCGTTGATGACGCGCGCGGGCAAACGGACATTGGGCTCGCCTTGCGGGAACTCGACGAGCGTGCGGCGGTCTGCTGGGATCTCGAGCTCGGAAGGATCGACTGACACGTCGTTGCGCAGCGACGTCAGCGTCCAGTCCTCGTCGTTATTCGGATGTCCGTCGCTGACGGTGTGGTGCCAGGCGCGCATCTCGCCGTCAGTCGGACGGAAATCGTCATAGACGGTGACGCTGCGGCGTTCGGCGACCACGTCCTCCTCGCGGTCGATGAGTCCAGTCGCCGCGTCGAAGAACAGCCACACGAGGCGCCCGCCTTCAGGCTGCACGCGCACCACGTACGCGTGCATCGGCGCTGCGATCTCGCCGGCGAGCGCGTCGCCGCGGCCCGGCGATTGCGGATGATCGAACGCGTAATCGATCGCGTTCTCGCTGATGGCGGTCTTCTGGTGGATGTCCGAGCTGAGCACCGTGAGCCCATTCTCGTCCTGGCGCCAGCTTTGGCCGTGCCAGCGGCCGGACATCGTGATGAACGGGCCGAGCGTCAGGACCGCGCGGTAGTCGGCGCCTGACGTCTTTTCGACGTACGTGCCGGTCAAGCCGCGTTCGGACACGCGCCACTGCTCGATGCGCGTGTGGAACCGGTGCTGCCCCTCGGAGGTGTCGTAGTGCTGCAGTACGTCAGTCAGCGTCGTCGACGTCTCTTGCAGTCCTGGCGGCGGATCATCGAGCGCGCGTGCCGCGGCGCTCGACGGCTGCAACGCGATAAGCGTTGCGGCGGCCGCGATCAACGCTGTCTCGCTCCGGCACATGCGCGAGTCACTTAACCGCATTCGCGCTTTTGTCCGGCCGCTCTGCACGCCGTTTTTCGGCGAGCAGATTGCACCATGCGTAGCCGATCAGGCCGGCGACGAGCATGAGGATGCCCAAGCCCAACGGCACGAGCGCTGGGGCTGATGCCAGCGTCACCGCGGGATAGCGGCCAAGCGTGAACGTGACGACCATGCCGGCGGCCCGGATCGGATGGCCGCTGACCGTCGCGCCGCGGTAGAGCTGCGCGCCGTTCTCCTCGTTGATCTGCACCAACACGAACGGCGTGGGGATGACGATGCCGCGCGCTTCGTCGCGGTAGGACGCATAGTACGCGACGTTGACCGTGCGATGCAGCGGCGGCACGGCGAAGTAATCGAGCCGCTGCTCGCCCTGCGCGCCCGGGAACAGCAAGTAGGGCGATGCGAAGCTCGCGCCTTCCGGTTGGGTGACGGTCACCGGCCGCCCGTCCGGCGTTTGCGCGCGCACGAACGCGAGCGGACCCGAGGAGACGGCCAGGACGTATTGGCCTGTCCTGCGCGTGTCGCCATCGTGCAAAGCCTGTGGCGCGCCGCCGCCCTGCAGCAGCTCGACAGCATCGGGCGCGTCGAGACCGTTCGGCGTCTGCGTCACCATTGGGAAGGCGATCGCAGCCCGCTCGCCTTGCCGCAGCGGCGTGATCTGCCCCGGCGATCCGCCAAGCTGGTGGGGCGGACCAACCGCAAATGCGGCGGACACCATCGCCGCGCACAGCAGCGCACCGCCGAAGCCACCGAACGACGCGAACCGCTCTTGCGCATTGACCGGCCGCAAGCCGGTCACGCCCTGCGCGAGCAGCGCGAGTCCGGCGATCGCGGCAGCGACAGCGAAAGCCCAGTGATGGAACAACTGGTCAAATGGCCGTAGCGCGAAGATGACGGCCGCCGTCGCCGCGATGATGGCGACGCCCAGCGTCGGAAAACCGGCTCGCATGGCCGCTGTCTTTGTAACGTTCCGGCCAAAATCCGGTCATACGCCTAGTATGTCAAGATGTGCTTTTTGTGGTGGCCAGCAACGGCTGGGCAACCATTTTTTTGCCCACCGTTACGCGCAGCGCAAGATCGAGACCGTCAAGGTCTGCCCGGGCTGCGAGCCCGCGGCGCGCGAAGCCGGCTATGTCGTCGCCGAGCGCGAGCCCAGCGTCTCTTCTGACGGCCGGGAAGACTCGGGCACAACCCCGCCTTAGGACCCTTCCGCGGCACCTACCAATAGCGTTCTTCTTTCCAGGGATCTGCGTCGTTGTTGTAGCCGCGCGTTTCCCAGAACCCCGGCTTGTCCTCGCGGCTGAACTCCACGCCGTCGCACCACTTGGTGCTCTTCCAAAAGTAACGTTTGGGGATGAACATGCGCATCGGGCCGCCGTGGATCGGCTCGAGCGGCTTGCCTTCGTATTGGTAGGCGAAGAGCACGTCGTCGTCCGATGCCGCAGACAGCGACACGTTGGCGGTGTAGCCGTGGGCGCCGTGCGTGATCACGAAGTTGACCCCGGGCCGCGGTTTGGCGAGCTTGACGATCTCGGCGAACGGCACGCCGAACCAGTTGGTGTCGTACTTCGTCCAGCGCGTGACGCAATGGATGTCGGTCTTCACCGATTTGCCGGGCAATGCCGTGAATTCACTCCACGTCAATTCCCGTGGCGCATCGACCTCGCCGAAGATGCGGAAGCGCCAACGCTGCGGATCGAACTGCGGAACCGCGCCAACGTGCAGCACCGGAAAATCGCGCACCGTGTACTGCCCCGGCGGCAGCCGGCCATCTTTGCTCACGTCGTCGCGCGCTCGCTTGCATCAGCCGCGTCCATGGCGTTGATCATCATCCGCGCTGCTCGTTCGGGATCGGCTGATTGCGCGACCCAACGCAGCACAGAGACCCCGTGCGCACCTGCGCGCACGACATCGCCGACATTGCGCGGGTCGATGCCGCCGATCGCGAAAAACGGCTGCGCGGCATGGACCGCTGCGTAGCGCACCAGCGCTTCGCCGACTGCGGGCCTGCCGGGTTTCGTCGGCGTCTCGAAGATCGGGCCGACGCCGATGTAGTCCGCATCAGCGCCCGCAGCGCCGACCTGTTCCTCTGTATGCGTGGAAAGGCCGACGATTTTTTCTGCGCCCAGTACGGCCCGCGCCGCGGCGACCGGCAGGTCGTCTTGTCCGAGGTGGACGCCGTCCGCTTCTGCGGCAAGCGCGATGTCGGCCCGATCGTTGACGATGAACGGCACGCCCAAGCTGCGGCACAGCCGCGCGCACGACGCCGCGACCTCGTACAGCTCGCTGTCGTT
>JAFAHD010000053.1 GCA_019237415.1 Vulcanimicrobiota bacterium | reverse complement strand
TCGAACGTTCAAGATTACGATGGTCACGGTACGAACACCAGCGGCATCGCAGCCTCTGTCACAGAGAACAGCACACGTTTTGCAGGCACGAGTTGGAATAGTAATCTTATCGAAGTACGGGTATTTCCGACGCCCTCCGGCGCCAATCCCACCCCTTCAGCGAGCAGCGTGGACGTTGCCGCGGGCATCAACTGGGCAGTCCTAAAAGGCGCAAACGTTATCAGCTTAAGCCTAGGCGGCCAAAACCCGTGCGACGGCGATCAGGGTCCGGCAATAGCTAACGCGGTCGCGGCAGGTGTCGTCGTCGTAGCGGCTGCGGGCAACGAAGGGTCGACGTCGATTGACGACCCAGCCAATTGCCCAGGCGCCATCGCGGTGGGTGCATCTGCCCTCGACGACATAACTAATCCCGCGGCACCAAAAGAAACTATCGCGAGTTATTCCAACTCGGCGCCCAACAACACGTGGGGTGTCGTCGCGCCGGGCGGCGACCCGAGCGTGGCGCAGCAAAGCTGCAATCCAGTGCCCCCGTGCGACTACCTGCAGTGGGTCGCCAATGCCTATTCAACAACAGCCTTCGGGGGCGGAAGCACCGGCGCGTTCGTCGCCGGTACGTCGCAGGCAACACCGCACGTGGCCGGCATAATCGCGCTGATGAAGGCCAAGGATGCAGCTTTGACGCCCGCGTCAGCGACGAGCATCATCGAGGCGAATACGGACCAGATTCGCAGCGCCGGCACGCGCCAGGGTTTCGGCCGCGTAAACGCCATCAAGGCGCTCACCGCCACTCCCTGAGACTTTTTGGAGGCAGCCGCCCGAAAAGGTCCAAGCGGGCCGGTTTGAGAAAACACGGCACTGTATGCCGTTCCGTCTAGACGGTTTGTAGCTAAAGTTTTTGGATCGTGAGGTTCTTTCGAAATACGTGAAGCAACTGTAGCGGCGCCACCGCGAGCACGCGCCGCCCAACCCAACCACCTCGCTCGCGTCCTTGGTTTCCTCGACTTATCTGTCTTGTCGTCGGCCAGCATGGCGCCGGCCTATTCGATCGCAGCCACCTTCGGCCTGATGATCGCCGCGGCCGGCGCGGGAGCCCCGCTGGCCCTGGTGCTCCTGACCATCCCGGTGATCTTCATCGCCATCGCGTTCCACCGCATGTGCGAAGAGCACCCCGACGCGGGATCCACCTACTCTTGGGCGCGCTTGGCGTTCGGTGACCGCACCGGCGCGTTGTCCGGCTGGATCGTCATGCTCTCGTATCTGGGAGCCGCGATGGCGACCATCGTGCCCGCAGGCGTGTACACGCTGCATTTCCTGAGCAGCCCGCTCCATCTGGTCCCGGCGAGCTGGGAGAACGACCCGCACGCGGTCGCCATCGTGGGAAGCCTTTGGATTCTCGCCGCGGGATTGATGCTGGTGTGGGGGATGCGGCCGACCGCAGACACAACCGCTGTCTTCCTTATCCTTGAGGTAGGCGCGCTGCTGCTGTTCGCGGGCCTCGCATTGCTGCATCCGGTCGCGGCTGGAGGGCACAGCGGCTCGCTCATCACCGTCGGCTGGGGCGGTTACGCGGGATTCCTTTCCGCCACCGTACTGGCGATCTGGGTCGCTGACGGATGGGAGATATCGACTTACACCTCGGAAGAGAACACTGGCTCGACTCGTCAGCCCGGCAGCAGCGCGCTCATCGCGCTGATCATGACCACCGGCATCATGCTCGTGTGCGCCATCGCGTTCATGAGGGCAGTGCCGCTCGACGGGCTCGCAAAGCACAGCACCGACACCCTGGCCTACGTCGCTGATGGTCTCGGAGGTGGCTGGCGGACCTGGTTGATGGTGCTCACCGTCATCGTCTCCACGGGCGCAACGCTTTGGACGGGCCAGCTCGGCCTGTCGCGCCTGCTGTTCTCCGCGTCGCGCGACGGGTTGCTGCCGCGCGCGTTTGGCCGCGTGCACCCCAAATTCGGCACGCCGGCTTTTAGCATCGCTGCGGTCACCGGGGTCGCGCTCGTCCTTTCGCTGCTGGTCGGCCTGCTGCCGAGCGTTGTCGCGATGCTCGACGACGTCGACAACATCGTGTCCATCATGTTGGGCCTGACGTTCATCGTCACCGGCACGGCGTGCGTCGCCTACTTCGTGAGCAAAGGTACGAGCTGGTTCGATCTCACTCGGATCGTTTTGCCGGCCGCCGGAACGATTGCGCTGATCGCCGTCCTAGTCGTGAACTTCCAGAACCAACCGGTCGTGGATAGGATCGCCACGGGAGTTTGCATCGCACTGGGCGTGGCGATCGCGGCGTTCACGCCGTTCTTCATTCGCCTGTTCGCAAAGCCAAGGACTGCATGATCGTCGCGCTGCTCGCTGCGGGGACGCTCAACGAAGCGGCCCTCGCGGCAGCGTCGCCGTCGCCCTCACCGCAAGCCACAGCAAGCGCGGCACCCCAGCCGACGCCGAAGCGCACATTGCCGCCCAATGCGCATATCTGGCAAGGCATCACGCCTGGCGCGTCGTCGCAGACGCTGCGCACGAGATTCGGAGAGCCGCTGCTGGTCCGTATCCTTCCATCCGGGTCGCTGCTCGATTGGTTCCCGGGGCCGACCACCAACGCGTACGTGATCGTCGGCGAGCGCGACAAGATCATCCAATACGTGCGGGCGTTTCCGGTGACGCTCGACGGACCGCTCGACGGCCTCAAGGATCCGTACGGCGTGGAGCCGGGCTTCGACTACGCGCAGATCAAGACGCTGCGCGGCGAGGCCGCAGGCGCGCGGGAAGTCGGTCAAGGCGTCGCAGTCGTCTCGTATCCCGACGACGCGGGTTTCTTATGGCTGTACGAACTGACGTCCGAAGGCGTCCACGCGATTTCGCTCTATGACAACAACGCGCCGCGCGGCGACCCCAACAACGCGACCGTGGAGGACCCGCACGACGGCACATCGATGGGCCGGGCGTACCAACTGCACGCGAAGACCCAGCAAGAAGGCTCCCGATTCGAGCAATACTACGCGACCCATCGCAACGGCTGCGCGACGTGGAAGGTCGCGAACCAAACCGTGCTCTCGATCGGCTCGCGCAAGATCGACCAGCTCGACCTGGAGTGCGAGGAGACCAAAGACGAGACGAGCATGTTCTTCGACGTCACGTCGTTCTACGGCAAGAGCTAGCCGCGGCGCCCTCGAACCTAGTAGGCTCGCGGAGGACTGACATGGCACGCCCGATGACCCTCACCGAAAAGATCCTCGCTGCCCACGCCGGCAAGGCCGACGTCGCGCCCGGCGACATCATCTCGATCGACCTCGATCTCGTGATGGCCAACGAGCTCTCGGCAGCCGTCGCCATCACCGAGTTCCGCAAGATCAAGGGGGCGACCAGGGTCTGGGATCCGGCCAAGATCGCGCTCGTGCCGAGCCACTTCACGCCCAACAAAGACATCGCAACGGCGACCCTGTCCACGATGATGCGGGAGTTCGCCAAAGAGCAGCACATCGAACATTACTTCGAAGTTGGGCGTGGCGGAATCGAGCACGTCGTGCTGCCCGAGAACGGTTTTGTCGGACCGGGCATGACGATCATCGGCGGCGACAGCCACACGACCACATACGGCGGTCTCGGCGCGTTTGCGACTGGCGTCGGCAGCACGGACATCGCGGCCGCATTCGCCACCGGTGAGATGTGGGTGCGCGTCCCTCCAACGATCAAGATCATCTACGAAGGCGGCCTGCGCAAGTTCGTGCAGGGCAAGGATCTCATCCTCACGACCATCGGTCGTTTGGGCGTCGACGGCGCGATCTACGCCGCGATGGAGTTCACCGGGCCGGTCGTCAAGCAGCTGCCGATCTCCGGCCGTTTCACGATGGCCAACATGTCGATCGAAGCCGGTGCGAAGAATGGCATCTTCCCGGTCGATGCGACGGCCGAAGCCTATTGCGCGGCCGTTGGCAAGAAAGACTACACGGTCTATCACGCGGACAAGGATGCGGACTACCAATCCGTTGTGACGATCGACTGTTCGAAGATCGAGCCGCAAGTCGCGCTGCCGTGGCTGCCGGAGAACACGAAAAACGCGTCGGATCTCAACGAGATCACGATCCATCAAGCCGTCATCGGCACGTGCACGAACGGGCGCATCGAGGACATGCGCCAGGCGGCCGAGATCCTCAAAGGCCGCACGATCCATCCTGATGTGCGCTGCATCGTCATCCCGGGCAGCCAGAAAGTCTACAAGCAGTGCATCACTGAAGGCCTCACCGAGATCTTCGTCGATGCCGGCTGTGTGGTTTCGACGCCGACCTGCGGGCCGTGTGTGGGCGGGCACATGGGCGTGCTCAGCGACGGCGAGCGCTGCATATCCACCACCAACCGCAACTTCAAGGGCCGCATGGGCCACGTGAAGAGCGAGGTCTACCTCACCGGGCCGTACGTGGCCGCGGCGTCTGCAGTCGCCGGCCACATCGCCAACCCCGAGCAACTCGGAGCGCCTGTAGCGGTTTAAGATAGCAGCACTCGTCAGCTGCGAAGGGGCGATCGTGACAATTCAGCCGAGCTTCTCGGACCAGACGAATGCCTTAGCCGTGGCTCGAGAAGTCTCACCCGAGCTTGATCCGGACGAGAAGCTGCTTTGGGCCGGTCAGCCAAGAAGCGGCGTGTTGTTCCAACCCTACGATTGGTTCACGATCCCGTTCGCTCTCGTTTGGACGGGCTTCGTATTCACTTTTGAGATCTCGGCAATCCGTGGCGGTGCACCGTTGTTCTTTGTCATCTGGGGTATTCCGTTCGTTGTCGTGGGTTTGTACAACCTGATCGGCCGGTTTGTGTACGATGCAAGCTTGAGAAGCAGGACGTTTTACGCGGTGACGAACAGGGCGGCGATCATCGTCACGACGCTGTTCGGACGCAAGGTCCGCATACTGGGGCTGAGCACAATGACGGATCTGACGCTGGACGAAAAGGACGACGGTTGGGGTACGATCTATTTCGGCTCGGCGCCGCCGCAGTGGACGTGGTTTCAATCGTCTTTTTCGAGGCCGCAAGTGCCATGCTTCGCCATGATCCGCGACGCGCGACAAGTCTACAACACGATCATGACCGCGAGGCAAGAGGCCGCCTAGCGGCGTGGATTTCGAGACCGCTGCCCAGTACTCGGATCGCCAACAATCCCACGCGTTGGCGATTTCGCAATCCGGTTCCATCGTGTTCGAGCGCTATGCCGAAGGTTACAGCCGCGAAAAGCCGCACGCGCTGTACAGCGGTACGAAAAGCTTTTGGGGCGTCACCGCGCTCAAGGCGCAAGAAGACGGCTTGCTCTCGCTCGATGAGCCGGTCGCAAAGACCTTCGATTCGTGGCTGGACGATGAGCGCAAGGCGCGCGTGACCATCCGCGAACTACTGCAACTCACCAGCGGCTTCGGATTCGGCGGCTTGGGCAGCGCAGTGCCCACCTTTGAGAAAGCGCTCGCCATGCCGCTGAAGAACGAGCCCGGCCGCGTGTTCACATATGGCGGCATTCCGTTGCAAGTGTTCGGCGCCGTGCTGCAGCGCAAACTCACGTCGAGCGAGCTGACGCCGCACGATTATCTGGAGGCGAGAGTCCTCGATCCGATCGGCATGCGCGTGGCATCGTGGCGCAAACTTGCGGACGGCAGCCAGCCGCTGCCAACCGGCGCGTTCGTAGCGGCGAGCGAATGGCTCAAGTACGGTGCGTACGTGTGCAACGCGGCGGATCTGCAGCCGTGTTTCGACGGCTCAAGCATCAACCCGAAATACGGGCTCGGCTTTTGGCTCGCGCCTTCGTTCGAGCCGGCCTACGGCAAGATCGCCTATGCAAGCGGCGCAGCCGGCCAAGTGATGTACATCATTCCCTCGCAGAAGACGGTGGTCGTGCGCTTTGGCGCGAGCAAGTCGTTCAACCACCAGACGTTTCTCATGAGACTCTTAGGCGCCGCTACTTCAGCTCGAAAACGTAGTCGATGAGGTAATCCGACGTTTTGCTGGGTCCGCGGAAGCTGCTTTCACGCGCAGCGTCGAGCGCTGCGTCGTCCAGAAGCTTGTGGCCTGAGGAGCGATAGATCCGAGCTGCCACGAGGCGACCGGTCGGATCGATCGTGACCATCACGACTGCCGTGCCTTGAAGACCAGCTTCGACGGCCGCTTCCGGATACGTCAGCGGCGCGCGATACGTCCAATCCGCGTCGGTCACGCCGAGCCGTTTGCCCGCGCGAAATCGATTTGGTATAGGGGTCGGTTTGAGTTCTGTCTTCGCCGGCACTGCGCCGAGCGGCACGCGCATGGCCTCGGGAGTTGGGCGTTCGCGGATTGCGGAGGTGGCGAGAATGACGATGAGCGACACGATAAGGACGAGCAGCCCCGCCGCGCCGCCCAACAGCAAACCGACGGCAATGCGATCCTTGAGCTGGTTGTCGTCGCCCATCACGCGCGGTTTATCGCACCAGCGCGCGACGCCTCCATCGCCCGGCGCAAGGCGGCCACAGCGCTTCCCGCGAAGCCGACAGGCCTATGATTCTCAAAGGCAGTGCGCACAAGTACGGCAAGAACGTCGACGTTTTCGTCATCATCCCGGGCCGCTACTGCAACCTCATCGATCCCGTCGAGTTGGGCAAACATGCCCTCGAAGACCTCGATGCCAATTTCGTGAAGAAGGTCAAGCCGGGCGACCTGATCGTCGCCGACACCAATTTCGGCTGCGGCTCCTCGCGCGAGGTCGCGGCGGTGGCGCTCAAGGGCGCGGGCGTCTCGGGCGTGGTCGCCAAGTCGTTCGCGCGCATTTTCTACCGCAACTGCATCAACACCGGGTTGCCGATCTTCGAATGCCCTGAGGGCGTCGACGGCATCAACGACGGCGATTCGATCACCGTTGACGCCGATGCCGGCACGATCACGAACGA
>JAFAHD010000027.1 GCA_019237415.1 Vulcanimicrobiota bacterium | reverse complement strand
GCTCGCGCGCGTGAGGGTCCTTACGGCCAGCGCAGCGCTGACGGGTCGCTGGGATCTTTGCCTTCGGGTGCCAACGCGACCGCGTCGATCGCGCCGGCGGTCTGCTCCATGTACGCCGTCGCTTGGCCATTGCGATTTGCCGTCAAGGTCGACGCGCGCGTCGTCGCGCCCGCGCGAGTCTCCCACACGACGTACCGCGCGCCGGGCGACAAGCCGTCGGCGACGACGTAGACCCAATGTCCGTCGACGGCTTGGATCGCTTTTGCGCTTGCGCTTGGACCCCTTAGCGCGTGATGGATGAAATGGCTGTGGACGAGCGCGCCGACCGGCACGCTGATCGCCTCGTTGCACAATTGCACGTTCCAAAACAGGAGCGCTAGGCACGCGGCGGCAGCCGCGAAGGCTGCCCACGCAGAGAGCGAAACCCTCCGCAGCGGCGTCACACGTGCGGCAACAGCGGGCGCGGTGAACGGCAGCGCGAGGTCTCGTTCGAGCGGCCGCGGCGTCTCAAGAGCCGCGAGCGCGCCGAGACCCGACATCGCGTCGGCCAACAGCACCGCGCAGGACGGGCACGTATCGGCATGGTCGAGCACCGCGCGCTGCGTCTGGTCGTCCAGGCTGCCGAGCGCGAACGCTTCGATCTCGTCGTACGGATGCTGCGTCATGATACGCTCGGCCCCAGCGCGCGGGCAAGCTTCGAAAGCCCGAGTTGCGCACGGCGTTTTATGGTCCCCAACGGCGCGCCGGTCTGCTGCGCGATCTGCGCGAGCGTCATCGCGCGGTAGTATGCGCTGGTGATGACGGTGCGTTGTTCCGCGGGAAGCTCGGCCAGCGCCGCTCGCACGCCGCGTGCGGCTTCATCGGCGGCGACCTCATCGAACGGATCGGGACCGGGCTCGACGTCCAGCGCGCGCTCCTCGCGCGCACTCCGGCGCGACTCGGAACGCAGAATGCCGAGCGCGGCGTTGCGCGTCACGGTGTACAACCACGGCCCGATGCCGCCTGTCCGGACGACCAAACCGTTGCGATGGCGCCACAGTGCCAAAAATGCCTCCTGGACCGCGTCCTCGGCGCTCGCGTCTTGCTGCAGCAGGCGGTATGCGACCGCCTTGCAGCGCGGGCCGTACGCCCGATAGGCCTCCTCGAGCGCCGATGGTTCATCTGCGGCCAGGCGTCTGACCAGCTCTGCGTCCACTTCCCAGCCGTTTCTCTTGACTGCCGTGTTACGATGAGGGTGACCAATTACACTATGTCGCCGGATACCGCGCGGTTCACCACGCCGCCGGGACGTCCCGTCATCTCGAGTCTCGAAACTCCCGGTTCAACCTCTTGGTATCCGGGTATATAATGGGAAGGCGGGTCATCCGCCACACGCCGGACCTCGAATAGTATAAGAGGACCGGAATTCTACATCCACGGCAATAGAGAGGTTCAATGAAGGTCGACCTCGACCTCAACGAAGCGCTCCGCACGCACTTCGGCTACGAACGCTTCCAACCAGGCCAAGAAGAAGTCATCCGGCGTGTGCTGGACGGCAAGGATACGCTTGCCATCTTGGCGACCGGCGCCGGCAAGTCGTTGTGCTACCAGCTGCCCGCGCTGCTGCTGCCGGGCACGACGGTCGTCGTCTCGCCGCTCATCGCGCTGATGAAGGACCAGATCGACATGCTGGCCGAGGCCGGCATCTCGAGCACGATCGCGCTCAACAGCACGCTCTCCGACGAAGAGGAAGTCTCCTATCTCGAACGCGTCGCGCGCGGCAACCTCAAGCTCATCTACGTCACGCCCGAACGGCTCGAAGACGAGAGCTTCGTGGAAGTGCTCACCCGGCTGCACGTGCCGCTGTTCGTCGTCGACGAGGCGCACTGCATCTCGCAGTGGGGCCACGACTTCCGCCCGGCCTACCTCAACTTGGGCCGCGTCATCGCGGCGCTGGGCAAGCCGACCGTGCTCGCACTGACCGCCACCGCGACGCCCGCGGTGCGCGAAGACATCGTCACGCAGCTGGGCATCCCGCACACCAAGCCGATCGTGCGCGGATTCGACCGCCCCAACCTCGTCTATGAGGTCGAGCGCACCGCCGCCGAAGCCGACAAGCTGCGCGTGCTCAAGAACAAGCTGACCGGCCCACTGACAGGCGCGCTCGGCATCATCTACACCGCGACGATCAAGAACACGTACGCAGTGGCTGAGTACTGCCGCACGGAGCTGGGCATCGAGGCGGATGTCTACCATTCGAAACTGCAGAAGGCTGAGCGCGAGCGCGTCCACGATCGCTTCATGAACGAAGACGTCAAGATCGTCGTGGCCACCAACGCGTTCGGGCTGGGAATCGACAAGCCGAACATCCGGTTCGTCATCCATTACGATCTGCCGGGCAGCGTCGAAGCGTACACGCAGGAAGCCGGCCGAGCCGGCCGCGATGGCCTGGAATCCACCTGTCTGCTGTTGTACCGGCAAAGCGACACGCGCGTGCAGAATTACTTCCTCACGGGCAAGTACCCCGACGTCGAGGAAGTGCAAAAGGTGTTCGGCACGCTGCAGTACTTCGAAGGCCAGGACAACGGCGTGTCGCTCTCTGACCTGCGCAAGATCTCGCAGCTGCCGCTGACCAAACTCAAAGTGATCCTCGCGCTGCTCAAGAAGGGCGGCTTCATCTCCAACGTGACGAAGTCGACCTACGGGCTGGCGCCGCTGTTCAAGCAGAGCAAGGGGCTGGCGCTCAATCTGGCCAGCTACGAAACCAAGCGCTCGTACGATCAGAGCAAGCTGCAGATGATCCTGCAGTACTGCGAGACGCGCAGCTGCCGGCGCAAGTTCATTTTGAACTACTTCGGCGAGGACTATGACCTGCCGAACTGCGGCGCGTGCGACAACTGCCGCGCGCAGCTCGCCAAGGGCGGCACCGTCGAGATCTTCGAGGGACCGCGTCCGGCAAGCGAGTTCCGCATCGGGGACATCGTGCGCCATCCGAAATTCGGCGAAGGCACCGTGGAACGAGCCGAGCGCGACCTCGTCACGGTGTTGTTCCCGGCGCACGGGTATAAGACGCTGCTCGCCTCGGCGGTGGCGCGCCAGCAAATCGCGTAGTGGCGCGGGTGGTCCGCGCGAGCGAGATCCGCGCCGCCGTCGTCGGCGGCGCGTTCGCGTGTGCGCTCGCGCTGGCGGCGCTGGCGCCCAGCGGCGCGCGCGGCTACCAAGCCGTACCTGCGCAACCAGCGCCGGCCGCCACGCCGTCGGGATTAGAAACCCCGATGCCGGCCGCGACGCCGACCAACGCAGGCCCGCAGCCGATCTACCCACCGAGCCCGTGCGCATCCGGCGCGACCGATTGCAGTCCGTTGCCGGCGGGGACCTACATGTCGACGCAGCCGCCACCGCCGCCGCCGGTCAGCGTCAATCCGGAAAGCGTGCGCGTCCTCTTAGGGCACGGCGCCTCGGCGCGCTTGCTCTCGCCGCCAAGCGGCATCGTGACGCTCTCCGGCTTCGATGCAAACGTCGTGCGCGCGATCTTCAATCCGGTCGATCGCACGATCGACCTGCTCGGCCTGCATCCCGGCACGACGCAAGTCACCATTGCCAGCGCGCAAGGCGAGACCGCGACGCTCAATGTGTCCGTGCAGGTCTCGGCCGGCAAGGCCGATGCGTTCACGGCGATCAACATCACGGGCCATCCGGCGACCTCCGAATTCGTCTCCGAGATGGCACAACAGGCGGCGACGCGCGTCACCTACGCGCAGCCCGGCGCGCGGATTGTGACCGGCTCAGCCGACGATTCGACCGAGCTCGCACCCGACACCACGCGCATCGTGCACGTCCCGGTCGACGTCAGCGGACAGAACTATTTCTCGTATCACACGACCGTGGCGGTGCGCGTGACCAATCTCGCGCAACCACAGTTGTCACCGCGCTTCTTACTAGTATCCGACTATCCCGAGACCATCACCGAAGACGGCACGCTGTTCTACAGCGACGTCACGTTCGACAAACCTGCGCGGCTGCTGTATTACCACTATGCGCCGCCCTGTGCTCCGCTGCGCCGCGTGCTCGTCAAAGTGCAGAACTCGGGCGACAACGCAAGCCTGCTCGAGATGATCGCCGGCATCTCGGGCCCGTACACCGATATTTTGGGCGTCGGCCACTCCTCGACGCTGCGCTTCCTACAGCACGAGGCGGCTGGTGAGGGCGAGGTCTTCGAAGTCCCGCCGCAGGCAACGATCAACGTCATCGATCAACTGCTGCCGGCCAGCAACCTCGTGGCGGGGTTGATGCAGATGCGCGTGATCAGCGGTCCTGGATTGCGAGTTGCGGTAGTGGTCCAGGCAGCCGACGCTTCGCCGGTCGAGCCCATCTCAGACACGCTGCTGTCAAGTTCCGTGCGCCACGCGCGTGGTGTGTATGAGATCCCCGAGTTCTTCTACGACGAGTCGTACACGATCGGCGATCCGCCGACGAAGCTGTCGATCGGCAAGCTCCCCTTACCCAACCTCGTGCAGGGCGACGTGCTGGGCGGCGACTACGGCGTCAAGCAGAGCGCAGACGTCAACCTGCTCAACCC
>JAFAHD010000023.1 GCA_019237415.1 Vulcanimicrobiota bacterium | reverse complement strand
TTGACCCCAAGCGACGCAGCGCGGCTGAAGGCGCGCCGCCCCGAACGCGCGCGTCATCCCTGGATCTTCGCCGGCGAGATCGCCCGCGTGCCCGACGGCGCGCAGGACGGCGATATCGTCCGCGTGCTCGATCAGCGCGGCCGCTTTTTCGCGATGGCGTATCTCAACCGGCGCTCGAAGATCGTGCTTCGGGTGCTGTCGTGGGAAGAAGAAGCGATCGATGCGCAGTTCTGGCGCCGCCGTTTGAAAAGCGCGATCGCATTGCGCGGCGCCATTCCCTCCGCTGCGGGGCGGCGTCTGGTCAACGCAGAGGGCGACCGCCTTCCCGGCCTGATCGTCGACTCGTACGCAGGTTGGCTCGTGCTGCAGATGTCGACGCTCGGCATCGACAAAGTGCGCGAGACGGTCGTCGGTGCGCTGTACGAACTCGTCGCTCCGCATGGCATCTACGAGCGCAGCGATCTGCCGGAGCGCGCCCTCGAAGGGCTGCAAGAGCGGACCGGCGTGCTCGCGGGCGATGCGCCGCCCGAACTCGTCGAAATCGAAGAGGGGGCCGCGCGGCTGCTCGTCGATGTCGTGCGCGGACAGAAGACCGGGCTCTTCCTCGATCAGCGCCTCAATCGCGCAGCCGCGGCGCGATATGCATCAGGCAAACACGTCGCGAATTGCTTTGCGTACACGGGAGCGTTCGGCGTGCACGCGTCACTCGGCGGCGCAAGCGAGGTCCTCAACGTCGACATCTCAAGCGAGGCGTGCCGCATCGCCGAGCGCAACCTCGCGCTCAATCATTGCGTCAATACGTCCGTCATCGAGGCGAACTGCTTCGATTGGTTGCGCACGGCGAGCGATGCGGGCGAGACCTTCGGCGTGGTCGTGCTCGACCCGCCTGCCTTCGCGCGCAGCCGAAGCGCGCTTGAGGGAGCGCTGCGCGGTTACAAAGAGATCAATCTGCGTGCGATCAGAATGCTGGAACCGGGCGGCGTGCTGGTGACGTGTTCGTGCTCGCGGCCGGTGACGCGCGAGCTCTTCGGGCAGATGCTGCGAGAAGCGGCGCGCGACGCGCGCCGCGACCTGCAACTTCTGGAAGATCGCGGCCAAGCGCCGGACCACCCGGTGCTGCTCGCCGCACCGGAAACGCAATACTTGACGTGTCTCATCCTTCGCGCGGCCTAGAGCGCGCGAGACTAACGTCAACGCTTGCCGAGCTGCTCGGCCAGTGCGACCATGACGCCCTCGGGGCCGCGGAGGTAACAGAGCCGGTACACGTCCTCGTACTGCGCGACGTCGCCGATGAGTTCTGCCCCGCGTTTCCTCAGACGAGTGACAACTTCATCGATATCGGTGACGGCGAACATGATGCGGCCTATGCCCAGCGTGTTCACCGGCATATTCTGGTGGCTCCTGATCGCCGTCGGTTTTTCAAACCTGCTGAGCTCGAGCCGGCCATGGCCATCGGGAGTCCGCATCATGACGATGTCGCTTCGGACGCCGTCGAGCCCGACGACGCGGTCGACCCATCGCCCTTCAACGGTCGTCTCGCCCTCGAGTTCTAGGCCAAGCTCCTCAAAGAACGCAACAGCGGCCTTGAGGTCTTCGACGACGATGCCGACGTTGTCCATTCGCAATAGGGCCGATCTCGGCGATTTCGTTCTCATCCTCGTATCTTCGACTGCCTCGCTTCTTGAACGGTTCCCGGCCTCGAAGAGGCCGGGAACCGGTGCATTGATGGGACGGTGCAGCGATGCGCGATTAGTCGATCATGTTGAGCGTCGCGCTCGCCCCGGCGTCGGAGTTCGGATCGATCGACAACACGCGGATCACCGCTGGGCCGGCTTGCGTCATGTAGACCGGCACGAAGAACTGGCCCTGATCGTCCGCATAGACGTCGTTGACGAACGTCCCAGGCCCGGCCGTGATCAAGCTGTTCTGCTGCATGACCATCGGCGCAGCCGCGATGCGGACGTGCGAGTACGGCATCGTCGTGCCGCTGATGATGAAGCTCGCCCCATTCGCGTAGTCCCTGCTCGGCGTCAGCACGAGATAGTTCTGCGCGGTTCCCGCAGCGGACATGAACGACCACGAGCGGTCAAACGGCGCGCCGTTGGTCGCCTTGCCGGTCACTTCCATGGTATGCGTGCCCGGCAGCATATCGGCCGGCGTCGCCACCATGAACTCCCACGTCGACGCGTATGCGAGACGCGAAACATCCTGTCCGTCCAGGACGAAGCGCAAACTCGACGGATCGACGGGTACGCCGAACTGCCCGCTGAATGCCGGACGCGGCGATGTCAGAACCGATTGATCGGCGGGCTGCAGTCCGACGATCTGGACATCCGTCCATGGCGGCTGCGTCGCAGGCTGTCCATGCGCAGCGCGCATGTTTGCGACCACCAGCAGCGCGGCGAGCGATGCGATGACGAGTGCTTTGGTCATTTCGAGCGTGGATTTCATCAGTTGATCAACCTCCTGCGTATCCTTGTACCCGTGCCAAGCCTGTGGGACGGGTGTATTTTCATGCGCAGAATACTGGGAAAAGCCCGAGGGACAAGGTCGGCGTAGCGCAACATGCAAACAACACAAGGGGTATACACTCTGGGATGACCATCCATATTTCTCGCGCGCGGCGCGCCGCCGGCGCGTTGGCGATGCTTGCGGTCTTGGCATCGGGATGCGCCAAAAGTTCCGGCGGCATCAAGGCGCCCGTGCCGGTGGTGTCAGCGGCCGCTGCGGCGGTGCGCACTGTCCATCCATCGGCGCAGCTTTCCGGGGTCGTCGCGCCGTTGCAAAACGTCGCCATCACGAGCGACTTGCAAGAGCCCGCCGCATCGGTACCGGTGAACGAGGGCGATGTCGTGCGCGCAGGCCAGGTGCTGGTCGCGCTGTCGACCGCCGATCTGCAGGCCCAACTCGAAGCCGCGCAGCGATCCGCGTCGGAAGCCGACGCGAAGGTCGCGCAGACGCGCTACCAGG
Organism: Vulcanimicrobiota bacterium; assembly: GCA_019237415.1. Lineage (GTDB taxonomy): Bacteria > Vulcanimicrobiota > Vulcanimicrobiia > Eremiobacterales > Eremiobacteraceae > JAFAHD01. Next base: position 16,379 of record JAFAHD010000023.1, on the reverse strand, counting down.
CGCAGTATTCGATCTCGTCGGGCAACGATCAGGTGCGCAACGCGCAGGCCGCGTTGGACCTGGCGGAGTCGACGATGCAGCGCGACAAGCAGCTCGCGGCGCAGGGCTACATCTCGCAACAGCAAGTCGATCAGCAGCAGACCGCGGTGACCCAGGCCCAAGCCGCGCTGTCGACCGCGATCGAGAATCAACGCGCGAACGGCGATCAGCATCAAGGCATGCAGCAGGCCAACATCGATGCCGCGATCGCGGCGGCCGCATCCGCGCACGCCCAGGCCGACAGCATCAGCGCGCAGATCGCGAAGGCGACCATCGTCGCGCCCGTCGACGGCGTCGTCGTCAACCGCAACATCAACCCGGGCGAATATCCGGGAACGCGGCAGATCTTCACGCTGCAGGAAGTATCCAGCCTCTACGCGGCGCTCAGCGCGTACGGCAGCCAGATCTCAGGCATCAATCCCAGCGACGCCGTCAGCATCTCGTCGCCCTCGGTGCCGGGCAAGCACTTCGAAGGAAAAGTCGTCGCCGTTCTTTCGCCGACGGCGCCGACGGCCGCCGGTTTCGTGGTGAAGATCATCATCCCGAATCCGCAGCGCACGTTGCTGCCGGGCATGACCGTCTCGGCGCAGGTGCGCAAGCGGCCCGTCACCGGGGTCAGCATTCCGGCCGGTGCGTTCGTCGATGACACGCACACGACGATCCTCACGATCGACGCGGACAAGAAGGCGCATCTGACCAAGGTGACCGAGCTTGCCCGCGACGCGAATTACTCAGTCGTGACCGGCATCGCGCAGGGCGCGCTCGTCGTGAGCAACGGCACGCTCGCCGTGGCCGACGGCCAGCAAGTCGAAGTGCAATGATATGTGGCTGACGCGGCTGTTCGTACAGCGCCCAGCACTCGTCTTCGTGATGATCGTGTTCGTCACGATCGCCGGCACGATCGCCTACTTCAACCTGACGCAGCAGCAGTTCCCGAACGTCGACTTGCCGACCGTCACCGTGCAGGTCAACTATCCGGGCGCGTCGCCGACCGAGATGCGCGACGCGATCGCGCGGCCGATCGAAGACCAGCTCGCCGGCGCGCCAAACCTCAACGTGATCAACACGACGGTGCTGCAAGGCCGCGCGACGATCTCCGCCGTGTTCAACCTCGGCTCCGACGTGAACACCGCGCTCGTGCAGGTGCAGCAGCGCGTCCAAGCGGCGTCCTCGCTGCTGCCGACCGACCTGCGCGCGCCGACGATCTCGACGGTCGACCCGAGCCAATCCACCGTCGTGACGCTGGGCGTCGCATCGCGGTCGTATTCGATCGCCGGCCTGTCCGATCTCGTGAACAATCAGATCATCCCCGTGCTGGAACAAGTGGACGGCGTCGGTTTCGTGACCTCGAACGGCACGGTGACGCCGTCATTCCAGGTCACGGTCAATCCGGGTGCGCTGCAGGCCGGCGGCTACTCGATCAACGATGTGGTCAACGCGCTCGCCGGCAATAACGCGCGCCAGCCCGGCGGCATCATCTTTCAGCAAGGGCGGGAGACGACGGTCGACGTGCGCGGCGACCTGCGCACGCCCGACGACGTGGCCAATCTGCCGCTGCTGCTGACCGGCGTGCCCGCGCCCGTATCGTCGACGCCCGCCGCGCCGGTCAATCCGTGGACTTCGGCGAGCAAGACCGTGCGTATCGGCAGCGTCGCGAACGTAACGGATTCGTACGAGGAGCGGCGCGTCTACGCGTACGTCAACGGCGCGCTGCGCGTCTTCCTCCAAGTGCAGAAGACGACGCAAGCCAACGAGGTGTCGACGTCCGACAACGTGCTCAAGGCGCTCCCGAAGCTGCGCGCGCAGTTCCCGGGCGTCGATTTCTCGATCGTCAACGTGCAGTCCAACTACACGCGCCAGCAGATCACCGGCGTCGTCCACACCCTGCTGGAAGGCATCGCGCTGACGGCGATCGTCATGCTGTTCTTCTTGGGCTCGTGGCGCAACTCGATCGTCGTGCTCATCGCCATCCCGACCTCATTGCTCATCACCCTGACCGTGATGAAGCTCGCCAATTTCACGATCGATACCGTCTCGCTGCTGGCGATGACGCTGGTCGTCGGCATCTTGGTGGACGACTCGATCGTCGTGCTGGAGAACATCGAGCGCCACTATGACGAAGGAGAGCCGCCGCTCGCCGCGGCTGTGAACGGCCGGTCCGAGATCGGCTTTGCCGCGATCGTCATCACGCTGGTCGACGTCGTCGTGTTCTTGCCGCTGGCGTTCCTGCCGGGCATCGTGGGCAAGTTCTTAGTCGAGTTCGGCCTGGTGGTCGTGGTGGCGACGCTCACCTCGCTGTGGGTCTCGTTCACGGTGACGCCGACGCTGGCGGGCCGCTGGTCGCTCAAGAGCACGTGGACCCCCTGGCCGATCCTGCGCTCATTCGCCAAGCGCTTCGATCAGGCGCGCGTCTGGTATGTCGAGCATCTGCTGCCCATCGGTCTCGCGCACCCGTGGCGCGTCGCCGGCATCGCGATCGGGTCACTCGTGCTCGCTCTGCTGCTGTTGCCGCTCGGCATCGTGGGCGCCACGTTCATCCCGCCGGTCGACCGCGGCGAGCTCTTCGTGCAGATCACGTTCCCGGCCGGCACGCCGCTCACGACGACGCAGGCCGCGGTGCAGAACATCAACGCGATCACGATGGCCATCCCCGACGCGCGCGCGATCACGGCGGTGGCGGGCGCCTATTCGTCGCCGTTCGGCGGCTTCATCAACGAAGGCAACGTGGGCCAGGTGCATTTGTGGCTGCAAGACAACCGCCGGCACGACACGGTCTATTGGGTCAACTATCTGAAGCCGCGCGTGAGGGCCGCTGAACCCAACGCCGACATCACGGTCATCCCCGCGACCAGCACGGGCGGCGGCAACGCGCAGCCGATCGACTACCTTGTCACGACGACGGAAGGCGACCCGCTGCCCTATGCGGCGCAGGTCTACCAGCTGCTGCGCAACACGCCGGGCGCGACGAACGTGACGAGCTCCGCGCAACAAGTGGCACCGCAGGTCGAGGTCACGTTCGATCGCGGCGCTGCGCAAGCGCGCGGTGTGAGCGTCGGTTCGGCGTCCACCGCGATCCGCGCAGCGCTCGGCGGTGCGGTCGCGACGCAGATCGAGGCGCAGAACGGTCTCAAGGACGTCCAGGTGATCTATCCGCTGGTGGACCGCAGCGATCTCGACGAGATCAGCAACATCGCGGTGCGCGCGACGGACGGATCGCTCGCACGCGTCGGCGACGTCGCCAGCCTGACGTGGGCGCCGACGCAACTGGTCATCACGCGCGTGAACCGCCAGACGGTCATCCATATCACCGCGAACACGGCGCCCGGCGTGCCGCTTTCCAACGTGCAGCGCGCGTTCAGCTCGGGCCTGAAGAAGCTGAACTTGCCTGGTTTCGTCACCGTGCGCGCCAATCCGAACGGCAACCAGCAGAACCTCAAGGACACGCTTACCGGCATGGGCGCTGCGCTCGCGTTGTCGTTCCTGATGGTCTACCTGTTGATGGTCGCGCTCTACAACGACTACCGCTCGCCGTTCATCATCATGTTCTCGGTGCCGGTCGCGGCGGTCGGCGCGTTCGGCGCATTGGCGATCACGCACCAGACGCTGAACCTGTTTTCGCTCATCGGCGTGATCATGCTCGTCGGCCTGGTCTCGAAGAACGGCATCCTGCTCGTGGACTTCGCGAACACGCTGCGCAAGCGCGGCGCGAGCAAACTCGAGGCGATCCGGCGCAGCGCGTACACGCGGTTCCGGCCGATCGTCATGACCACCGCCTCTATGGTGGCCGGCATGACGCCGCTCGCACTCGGGCTCGTGCAAGGCTCGCAAGTGCGGCAAGGGCTGGGCATCGTCGTGATCGGCGGTCTCGTCAGCTCGCTGCTGCTGACGCTGGTGCTCGTGCCTGTCGCCTACATGCGCTTCGCGCCTGAGACGTTAGAAAAAGACGCCGAGATCCCGCAAGCGGAGGCGGTCGAGCCTCGGTTCCCGGATATTCCGGGCGGCAACGGCGACTACGTGCAACCCGAGCGCGAGCGCGCCGGCCTCGAAGACTAGAGCCTTACTTCGTCGACCCGACGATCAGCGTGATGTTCACCGCGTCGCCTGACGGCGCGATGATGACGTTCTTATGCTCCGCGTCCGATGCTTTGCCCGCCACGAACTGCGCTTTGGCGGTTGCGCCGGAACCGGTCTGCACTTCCTGCGTGCCGGCCGGCATCTTCGCTTTGTAGAACGCGACGACTTTGTCGAACGGATCCTTGGTCACGATCGTGACGATTTGCGTGCCCCCGCCCTGCGCCCCAGACACAGAGAACGACCCGGCTTGGCTCGGCGTCGCGCCCGGATAGACGGGCAGGCCGAGCGTGTTCGGATCAACCGCGCCCTGGCCCATCTGCACCTTGCCTTGCGGCATCTGTATGGTCGCTTGCTGCACGGAGCTGGTGGGGCTTTGCTCGGTCGTCGTACCGGGCGCGGTTTGGGGAGCGCTGTTCTTCGCGCAGGCAGGGAACGCGGCGAGCGCCGCCGCGAGCGCGAGCATCAGGCCAAATCGCATCAGGTGAACTCCTTCATGAAAGATAGGGGGCGACGCCTTCCCCTTGTTCGGCCGCGTCCATCACCAGTTCGCTGACCGTCGGATGGGCATGGATGATCGAACCCAGCTCGGACATCGTCAGCGCATCGGACATCGCCACCGCGATCTCGTGGATGATCTCGACCGCGTGAATGCCGATGATCGTCGCGCCGAGAATGCGGTCGGTCTTCGCATCGGTCATGATCTGGACGTACCCATCCGGCTCGCCTTCCGCGAGCGCCTTCGCATTGCCGATCACGCGCGCGGTGCCGGCCTTGACGTCGTGACCCGCTTCCTTGGCGCTATCGGCATTCAAGCCGACCGACGCGATCTCCGGATGGGTGTAGATGCAGCTCGGGATGACGCTCCAATCCATCGGCATCGGATCGTGCTCGAGCGCGTTCTCCACCGCGCGGGCTCCTTCGGCCGACGCTTTGTGCGCGAGCTGCAAGCCCCCGCGGCAGTCCCCGACCGCGTAGATCTTCGGATTCGCCGTGCGCAGAAAATCGTCGGTCTCGATATAGCCGAGGCGGTCGATTTTGACGCCCGAACCTTCGAGTCCGATCTCGCGCGTTTGGGGCAGCCGGCCCACCGACACGAGCAACTTGTCGGCTTCGATGCGATTGCCGTCGTCGAGCTGCGCGACCAGCCCATCGCGCCGGTACTGCACGACGTCCTTGATGCTGCAGCCGGTCAGCACGCGTACGCCTTCCTTTTCGATCATCTTCTGGAATTGCGATGCGGTGCGCGAGTCGATCGCAGTGAGCAAGCGCGGCAGGAGCTCGACGATCGTGACGTCGCTGCCCAATGCAGCGAACAGGCTTGCGAATTCGCAGCCCACCACGCCGCCGCCGAGGACCAGCAGGCGTTCCGGGATCTTTTCGAGGCGCAGCACGCCGTTCGAAGTGATAACGGAGGGCTGCGTCATGTCGAGCATCGGCAATCCGGCAGGTTCCGTGCCGGTGGCGACGATGAGGAAATCGTACGGGAACCGTTTGCCGTTCACGACGACGGCTTCAGCGGCGACGGTGCCTTGGCCGTGCACGACCTCGACCTTCTTGCGCTTGCACGCGGCTTCCACGCCCGCGCGCTGCCGGAGCACGATGTCTTCCTTGCGCGACATCATCTTGGCGAAGTTCACGCGCGGCTCGGCGACGTCGATGCCGAAATCCGCCGCATGCCGGATCGTGCGCAGCAGGTCGGCGCTGGCCAGCAGCGCTTTGGTGGGGATGCAGCCCCAATTCAAACACGTGCCGCCCAAGTGCGCGCGCTCGACGAGCCAGACTTCCGCGCCCAGCTGCGCAGCGCGCAACGCGGCGACGTCGCCGGCGGGTCCGCCGCCGAGGACGACGATGCGCGCGCTCACTTGGTTTCCTTATAGACGGGCTGCGACAGCGCGTCGCGCACGATGCGCTCCTGTTCGACCGCGTGTGCGCCCGGATACCCTTCGCTCGGGCTGGCGCGATCGGGGCGGCCGACATAGCCGAACTTGATGCCGCCCGGAACCAGCTGCTCGCGCAGCCGGCGCGACACGAAGGCGCGCGCTCCCATGTTTTTCGGCTCTTCCTGGACCCACGCGACGGTGGTCAGCGACGGATACGACTTGACCAGTGCGAGCACGTCGTCGAGCGGGAACGGTTCGAGCAGCTCGACCCGTGCGATCGCGAGGTCGGTGGCCGCTTGGCGCAGCGGATCGAGCGACAGGTCGTAGTAGATCTTGCCGGCGCACAGGATGAGCCGCGTGATCTTCTTGCGGTCGCGCACTGTTGGATCGTCGATCACCGGCATGAAACCGCGTTCGGTGAAGTCGGCGATCGTCGAGCTCGCCGCCTTGAGGCGCAACAGGCTCTTCGGCGTCATCATGACGAGCGGCCGCGCGCGCGGCGTGAGCGCCTGGTCGCGCAGCAGGTGGAAATACTGCGCCGGCGTCGTGGTGTTGGCGATGCGCAGATTGTTGTCGCCGGCGAGCTGGAGAAAGCGCTCGAGCCGGGCGCTGGAATGCTCTGGTCCCGCGCCTTCGTAGCCGTGCGGCAACAGCAACGTGAGGCGCGGCGACTCTCCCCACTTGGCCTGGCCGGCCGAGATGAACTGATCCATGATGATCTGCGCGCCGTTGAAGAAGTCGCCGAACTGCGCTTCCCACAACACGAGCGCATTCGGGGCAGCCGCGCTGTAGCCGTACTCGAATCCGACGCACGCGTACTCTGAGAGCGGGCTGTTGTACACTTCGAACGACGCGCGCGCGCCGTTCAGATGCTGCAGCGGCGCGTAGCTCTCGCCGGTCATCGGATCGTGCAGCACGATGTGGCGATGGCTGAACGTGCCGCGCTCGGTGTCTTGCCCGGTGAGCCGGATGGGCGTGCCGGCGAGCAGCAGCGTTCCGAAGGCAAGCGCTTCGCCCAGCGCCCAGTCGATTTCGCCGCCCGGCTCGAGCGCGGTGCGCCGCCGCTCGAGCTGCCGCGCAAGCTTGGGATGGATCGTGAATCCTTCGGGCACCGCGAGCAGGCCTTGATCGATCGTTCGTAGTTCCGGTGCCGCAATGCGCGTGTCGATCGCCGGCGTTCCGTTGGACGCCGATTTGGCCGCGTCGGCGCTGGCTTGGCGCGGCTCGGCCTTCACGCTGGCGTGCGCGCCGCTGATGCGCCGCTGCGCGTCTTGCAGCAGCGCGTTGACTTCTTCTTCGGACAGGATGCCGCGCTCCACGAGGCGCCGCGCGAAGATCTCGCGCACGGTCGGATGGTTCTTGATGCGTTCGTACAGGATGGGCTGCGTGTACGCTGGCTCGTCCGTCTCATTGTGCCCGAAGCGGCGATACCCGACCAGATCGATCAGGATGTCGCGCGCGAACTGCTTGCGGAACGCGACCGAGAGCCGAACCGCCGCGAGGCACGCTTCGATGTCGTCTGCGTTGACGTGGATGATCGGGATGTCGAAGCCCTTGGCGAGATCGCTGGCGTAGCGCGTCGAGCGTCCCTCGCCTGGTGTGGTCGTGAACCCGATCTGGTTGTTGGCGATGATGTGGATGGTGCCGCCGGTGGTGTAGCCGGCCAGCGCCTGCATGTTGAGGACTTCGGCGACGACGCCTTGCGCCGGAAACGCGGCGTCGCCGTGGATGAGCAGCGCGGCAGCCTTGTTCGCGTCAACGGTCGCGATGTTGCGCGAGCGGTCGGTCTGCGCCGCGCGCGTGCGGCCTTCGACCACCGCATCGACCGCCTCCAAATGGCTGGGATTGGGCGCGAGCACGACGCGGATGTTCTTGCCTGACGGCGACTGGCGCACGCCTTCGGAACCCTGATGGTACTTCACGTCGCCCGTGACGTCGCCGGGCAGATCGGTATCGCCGCGCTTCTCGGCCGTCTCGAATTCGCGCAGCGCTTCCTCGAATGGCCGGCCGACGACGTGCGTGATCACCGCGAGCCGCCCGCGATGGGCCATGCCGAGATCGACTTCGCCGACGCCGTCGGCCGCCAACAAGTCGACTGCCTCTTCGAGCATCGGCACCATCGCATCGAGGCCCTCGAGCGAGAACGTCTTCTGGCCGAGGAACGACTTGCGCAGGTAGCGTTCGAACGTCTCGACGCTGGTGAGCGCCTGGAGCAAGCGCAACGCGGTCTCGCGCGTGAGCGGCTGGCGGTGCGCGCCGGATTCGATCTGCTCGCGCAGCCAACCGCGCTCCTGGTGGCCGGAGATGTGCTCCATCTGGTATGCGATCGTGCCGCAGTACGCTTCGCGCAGACGCGGCAGCAGCTCGGCGAGATTGTTGCCCGGCATGTGGATGCGCAGCACCGATGCCGGAATCGCTTCCATGAGCGGCAGCGTCAGCCCGAGCGAAGCGGGATCGAGCGCGGGATCGCCCGCCGGCGGCTCACCGAGCGGGTCAAGCACGGCCGCGGTGTGGCCGTACGTGCGGTAGCGCGCGACGAGCGATGCGCCAGCGGTTGCTGCGCGCAGCAGATCGAGCGGCGCGGCCGCAGGCGCCTGCACGCCCGGCGCGCGCGTCTCGATCTTCGACACGGTCGCAGGCCTCGGCAAACTCAAGCTCGCGAACAACGCGTCGTAAAAACCGTCCGCGCCGCCGAGCAGCCCTTCGATGCGCCGTAAGAACTCGCCCGACTGCGCGCCTTGGATGATGCGATGGTCGTACGTGCTCGTCATCGTCAAGACTTTGGCGACGCCCATCGAGCGCAGCGTCGATTCGGGCACGGACGCAAGACCAGCGGGATACCCGATAGCGCCGGTCGCGATGATCGCGCCTTGGCCCGCGGTGAGGCGCGGCACGGATGCGACCGTGCCGATGCCGCCCGGATTCGTCAACGTGATGCTCGCACCGCTGAGGTCGGACGGCGTCAGCGATGCGGCGCGCGCTTTTGCGACGAGCGCCTCGTACGTCTTATGGAACGCTGCGAAATCGAGCTTGTCCGCGTCGCGGATAACGGGCACCACCAGGAACCGGCTGCCGTCCTTGCGTTGCATGTCCACGGCGAGTCCGAGGTTGCACGGCTGATCGACGCGCGTCGCTTGATCGCCGTCGCGCCGGAACGCGGACGTCATCACCGGCACCTGTTGCGTCGCTCTTGCGATCGCATAGCCGATGATATGCGTGAACGAGACTTTCTCTGCGCGCCCGGCGGTGCGCAACGCCGCGTTGAGATCCTGGCGGCGCGTCTCGAGCGTGTCGACGGAGATCGTGCGGAAGCTCGTGGCGGCGGGGATGTGCAGGCTGTCTTCCATGTTCGCGACGAGCGCCGCCGCCGCTCCGCGCAGCGGCGTCACCGTCGCTCCGGTTGGAATCGGCAATGAAGGCGCGGAGGCGGCAGGAGTAGGCGGTGGCGGCGACGCGGGAGCTTGCGGTGCCGAAGCCGGTGTCTGGCTCGGAGCCGCGGGCGTTGGCGTGGCCCTGCGCGCGAGCGGTTCCGGTTGCCCGGGAGTCTGAAGTTGCGCAGCGTTCGGCGCGTGCGCGCTCGCCGATTGGCCGTTGATGTCGGCGCGGCGAACGACGCCGCCCGGCCCCGAGCCGCGAATGCCGCTCAGATCGACGCCTGCCAGCGCGGCCGCGCGACGCGCAAGTGGCGATGCTTCCGATTCGGCGCTGCGCGACGCCGGTCGTGCCGGCGGTTGCGAAGGCGCCGGTCGCGGCGCAAGCTGCGGCGGCGAAGAAGCAGAAGCCGCTCGGGCGTCCGGCGTTTTCGCCGAGTCCGCCGCGTCCGTCATTTTCGAGGCGACCGGCTTGCTCGCGCCATCGGTATCGATCTCGGCGAGCGGACCGCCTACTTTCACGGTCGCGCCTTCGGCTGCGATGATCTTGACGACCGTGCCGGCAGCCGGCGCCGGCACCTCGACGTCGACCTTGTCGGTCGTCACGTCGACGAGCGGTTCGCCGCTCGAAACCGCATCGCCGACGCGTTTGCGCCAGCTCGTGACGGTGCCTTCGGCGACGGATTCGCCCATCTCAGGCAGGGTGACGACGACATGCGTGTCAGGCACGCGTTCTTGGTTCGCCTCCGCCTAGTACGACCCTGGCATGGCGTGCGACCTAGGGCGGATGTCGAGCGTCCGGGCCGCGTCCTACAGGTGTGCGCGCAGCGCGCGCATCCACGCGGCCATCAAAGGGTTGACGTCGGTCACGTCGCCGAGCGAAGCGGGCTGCGTGTACAGCACGATCACGTAGTGACCGCCCGCCGGCGTGCGCAAGATCCCGGCATCGTGGCTCACCTTGCTCGTCTCGCCGGTCTTGTGCGCGAAACGATCGCCTGCGCGCAAACCGAGCGTCAGCCGGTCGTTGTGCATGCAACGCTCGAGCAACGCGCGCTGCGCGGACGCGCCCGGCACTCGTCCGAGCGCGATCAGCCGCAAGAGCTGCGCCGCGTCGTGCGGCGTGAACGAGTTGCGGCGGCTCGACTCCGGATCCTCGATGAGCGGATCCGCACCGGACAGCTTGCGGCCCAAAAAGAATTGTTCGAGCCCGAGCGCGCGCATCTCGACCGTCACGTGTTCGCGGCGCAGCAGATCGATCAATTGATTCGTCGCAATGTTGTCGGAGCGTTCGATCATGAGCTCGACGAGCTGCTGAACCGTCGCCTCATACCGGGGCATCAACGGCGTCGGCTCAGCGGTCGGCGTCACGTTCTCGTGTGCGATGCGGACTCGCTCGATCGGACCGAGCGTGCCCGCCGCGAAGCGCGCGAACGCACTGGTCATGAGCGCGATTTTGATCACGCTTGCAGGGTAGATATCTTCGCGCGAGCGCCACTGCGCGACGCGGGCGCGATCGACGTCGATGACGCACGCGGCCGCGTCCCTGCGCAGCTTAGCGGCATCGAGCGCCGCGTCAAGCGCGCGCTGGAGCCGCGCGTCGGACGTGAGCGGCGGTAGGCCGTCGTCCGGCTTAATGATTCGTCGGGGTCGGCGAAGGAGCGGAGCTCGGTGCGGGTGTCGGCGGAGGAGCCCCTGGCTGCAGCGGCGCTGAGTCGTAGGTGTCGTCGAAGATGACGCCGATGTGCACACCCATCACTTTCGTCGTCCACGTGGCCTTGCCGGCGTAATGTTGGACTCCCGGCAGACCTGTGGTCGTGTCGAACTCCGCGGTGCCGGTCAGGTCCATTGGCGCGGCCTTGAACCCACGCGCCTCCATATCTTTGGGTGGCGTCATCTGTCCGTTGCCGGTCACATCGATGAGCGCGATGCGGTGCCCGTTTCGCTCTTCGATCTTCTCGACTTTATCGAGATACGTCATCGGACCCACTCCGAGATCGCGCTCGGCCTTGACCGTGCGCGAGAACGTCCACTGTTGGCCGGGCGCGAGCGGTATGTCGGGTAGCTGGTCGAGCGCGCCGTCACCTGCATCCTCGAGTACCGCCTGCGGCGGCGTGAGCACGCCGTCCGGCGCAATCGTACCGTCGTACGTCACGGTGCGGATCTTCTCGCCCGGTTCAGGATGCTCGCCGCCATATTGGCGCGTGTTGGTCTCGGTGACGTTGATGGCATTTCCGGTCTTGATGACGATGACTTGATCGCGGTTCTCAAGGATGGTCTTGTCATCCGCCTGACCGTGAGCCATCGCCTTGTACACCTTCGCCAGATCGTACTGGACGAGATGGACGAGCTTCTGCGTGCGCCAGTAGTGGCCGGGCGAGAGATGCAACGTGATCGGCACCGCATCGGACGCGCCAACCGGCAGACAAGCTCCTGTCAGCGCGAGCCCGGCGAAGAGACCTGTGCGCAGGGACCGCCACGCGGACCGCCGCACCAACGTTTTGTGTCGCACCATCGGGTATACTTGTTCCCCGCGTGCGCGGTGTTTACCGCCTGCTTGTGTGCAGCGCTGGCCGGCGCGGTCCGCGGCGCGACATATCCACAGGTTCCACCGGACATCGACGGCGTGCTCTCATTTGAAACGGCGCACTTCGTCCAACCCGCTGGATGGCCGCTGATCACCGCAGCCGCGCGGGCCAAAGAGCCGCTTGGCCCGGGCGTCGACTTCGAGCGCTGGCGCCTTGCGACGGCAGCCGGACCGCTGAGCGTGTCTCTTGTGCGCGTCGATCTGCGCAACCCGTATGTCGCATTGCAGGTCGCAACACGATACGACCGCATCGTCGGACCAGGCGAAGCCCTCTCGACGATGGCGGAGCGCCATAACGCGGTCGCCGGCATCAACGCCGATTACTACGACATCAGCGGGAACGGCGAACCGACGAATCTCGTGCTCGCGCGCGGCGTGGTCCAGCACGCACCGAACGGCCGCGCGGCATTGCTCGTGGGGGACGGCAATCGCATCGCGATGGGCCCGGCGACCTGGACGATGTCGCTGACCGGTTCGTCGGGCGCGTCGCTGAACATCGACGACGTCAACGATTGGTCGCACGGCTCGCAGCTGATGCTGTTCACGCAGTCGTTCGGCATGCCGGGCGAAGCAGATGCAGCGGCCGAGATATCGTTGACGCCGGCCTCGGGCGGCGGCTACACGGTGACGCATGCGGTCAGTGACGACCTGACGTTCCTGCCGCTTGCACCCGATGACCTCGGCGTCGCGGCGCGCGGGAGCGCGGCGGTCGCACTGCTTCACGGGTTCCATGAAGGTGATACGGTCACCATCGCGCAGACGCTGACGCCGCAAATCGCAGGGCTGCGCGAAGGCGTCGGCGGTGGTCCTGTGCTGCTGCGCAATGGCGACCCGTACGAAGATCCGGACGCGCCGTCGCCGGAAGAGCGCGACGTGCATTACCCGTTGACCGGTGCCGGTACGTCGGCTGACGGCTCGACCTTGTGGCTGGTGACCGTCGACGGACGCGCGCCCGCGCGCTCCGTGGGCGTGACGCGGCCGATGTTCGGCGCGCTGTTCGCGGCGCTCGGCGCTGCTGACGCGATGGCCTTTGACAGCGGCGGGTCGACCGAGATGGTGATACGGCGGCTCGGCGACGATACGGTCACCGTCGCGAACGTGCCGTCGGACGGGCGCGAGCGCTCGATCGCCGACGGTCTGTTCGTGGTCAACACCGCGCAGCCAGGTCCGCCGACGCGATTGGTCATGAGAGCTTCGTCACCGGCCGTGCTGGTCGGCAGCCACCTCGACGTAACCGCCCGCATCGTCGATGCGCACGATCAGCCGGTGCCGTTCAATGGCGCGCTCGAGTTCTCGGCGACCCCTGCCAACGCGGCGACGGTCGACGCGAAGGGCGTGCTCGTCGCGCGCGAGCCCGGACCGGTCACCGTCGCCGTGCGCGCCGGCGATGCGCGCGGAGAGCTGCAGATCGACGTCGTGTCGCACGTCGACACGTTGCGCATCGCGAACGTCGCGCGCGCGTATGCGCCGTCGGCGCAGTATGTGCTCGATGCGAGCGCGTCGCGCGCGGACGGCTCAGCGATCGCGGTGGACCGCGACGCGGTGCACTGGACGTCAAGCGGCAACGGAGGCCGGCTAGAGGCAGACGGAACCTTCACGACCTCCAACGTCGCTTCGAGGACGGACGCTGTCGCGCGGGTGGGCGGCGCGCAGGCCGCAGCAACGCTGCTCGTCGGCGCGCACCAGGTCGTGGTCGCTGGCGCCATGCTGCCTGGTGACGGCGCCGGCCGATGGCACCTCGTGAAATCGCCAAGCGATCTTGCGGCAACGATGGATGCGAGCCACGCGCCTGACGGCAGTGCGGCACTGCATCTCAGCTTCGATTTCGGCCGCGCGAACGGAACGCGTGCCGCGTTCCTCGAGAACGACATTCCGCTCGCAGGCGAGCCGCTGATCATCAGCATCGATGCATTCGGCGATGGAAACGGCGCGTGGCTGCGCGCCTCGTATCGCAACGGCGACGGGATCTACGACAGCGTCACGCTCGCACGGCACATCAATTGGAAGGGCTGGCGTAACATACGGGCGGCGATTCCGCCGCAAGCACGCTGGCCGATCGCGCTCACGCGTATCTACGTCGTTGCCCCGCCGTCGCAAAGCGCTTCGGGCGACCTATGGCTGCGCAACGTCGGCGTGTGGTATGCTGGGCCGAGCGGCAGCGGCCTCGCGTCTGCGAAGATGTGAGCGAGCAAGCGGAGCCGCTGAAGGTGCGCCCGGCAACACGCGCGGAACGGTTGCGCCGCGCGTGAAATCGTGAGGAGTCGGAATATGCGATATCTGTCAGGAGTCGCTTGCGCGAGCGTCATCGCGATCGCGCTGGCAGGCTATTCGCCACAGGCGAACGCACAAGTCGTATCGAGTTCGCTGGCAGGCATAACGGGCGATTCGCGCGGTTCGTGAGCGGCTGGCTACGCCGACGGTGGAGCTGCGCGCTCCTCGCGGCTCTCTCGACCGCGATGGTAGCGCCGGCGCGCGCTTCGAGCCTCGACGGCTGGTTCGTCACCGCCACGCAATTCAACGCGCTGACGAGCGCCAGCGCGGCCGCCCGTCCAGATTTTCTGGGCGGCACCTCGCTGCGACGGCAATGTCAGTTCTCCTATAACGGCAACCTACCCAAACTGCAGAACGGGATTTGGCAGCTCGTGCGCTACGACCGGACGCATCAGATCGGGCTGGCGATGGCGACGACCGACCAGAACAGCTGCGCGATCTTCAAGGCACACCCGCCATCGGCAAGCGCGCCTGATGCGGATCTATCGAACTACGCGACCGGTACGGGGCTGAAGATCGGCAGTCCGTATTCTAAGGTGCTTGCGGCGTACGGCGGCCAAGCCAAGCATGGCCATCGCTTCACCACCGCCTACATCGCGGATGTCGCCAACGTCACGGCCATGGGCAAGCCGGTCAAACTGCCGGAGACGATCACGATCGTGATCGACGATGGCGTCGTCTCGGCGATCACGATCTCGGTGGACGAAGCCGGGATGTACTAACGCATGCTACTTCGAGCGGACAACGGCGCATTCACGGCGTTGAGCGGCGCCTCGCCGCGCGCGTAGCGGCGCACGTTCTCGGCGACCGCGCGCGCGATCCCCTCGTAGGACACATCGGTCACTCCCGCTACGTGCGGAGTGACGATGGCGCCGAGCGCAAGCAGGGGATCGGTCGCTGGGATCGGCTCCGCCTCGACGACGTCGAGTCCGGCGCCGGCAAGGCGGCCGCTGCGCAAGGCGTTGGCCAAGGCGTCGCGGTCGATGAAGCCGCCGCGCGCGACGTTGACGATGAATGCGCCGGGTTTCATGGCGGCAAGCGTTTCGCGTCCGATGAGATGATGCGCGTCGGGCTCGTAGCGCGCGGTCACGACGACGAAATCCGCTTCGCCGACCGCCTTTGTCAGTTCCGACAGCGGGAACGTGCGATCGAGCACGAGACCGCTCGGCAACGTGCCATGGAGATTCTTGCGCACGGCTATCACCCGCATGCCCATCGCATGCAGGCGGATGGCCAATGCCGCCCCCGCAGAACCGACGCCGACGATGCACGCCGTCTTGCCCGAGAGCGCGAGACCAGCGGGCTCACCGAGGCGCCGGGCGCGCACGTGCTCTTGCGTGTGCGGAAAGCGCCGCGCAAGCGCCAGCATCAAGAAAAGCGCGTGCTCGGCGACCGACTCGGGGTTGCCTGTGCCCGCACCCGGCACGCGCGCGACCCAAACGCCGGCGCGAGTGGCTGCCTCGACGTCGACGCCTTCCAAGCCGACGCCGAATTGTTGGATCAAGCCGAAGGAACCGGCATCGATGATGCGCGCATCGATGCGCGCCATGTATGGAACGATGACGTCGACGCCGGAGAGGTGCTCGAGCACCGCGGTTGGCGGCGCGGCGCTGATCGTCGCCCCGGGAAGCTCGCGCGCCAGTCTGCGGCGGGCCTCAGAATAGCCCTCGTCGCAGAAGAGGATGTTCAAACGCGTCGCTCGGCGAGGAACTCCTGTGCGTCGGCTTCGGGCATGTGGTACGTCTCTGCGTCCGAGGGAAACGCACCCGAGCGGATGTTGTCGAAGAACCGCGCGACCGCGGCAGTCGCCTCGGATTCAAGATCTGCGTAACGGCGCACGAACTTCGGGCGCGGACCGGCGCTGAGACCGACGACGTCATGGAAGACGAGCACTTGGCCGTCGCACGACGGGCCGGCGCCGATGCCGACCGTCGGCACCGCGAAGTCCTTGGTGATGCGCGCGGCGACCTCGTCGTCGACCATCTCCAGCAACAACGAATACGCACCGGCCTCGACGAAGGCGCGCGCATCCGCGAGGAGCGTATCCGCGTCGCGGCGTTTGCCGTAGCCGGTCTCGAGCGCGGCGGTCTGCGGCAGGACGCCGATGTGCGCCATGACGGGAATGCCGGCATCGACGATCGCGCGCACGCGGGGCGCGAG
>JAFAHD010000144.1 GCA_019237415.1 Vulcanimicrobiota bacterium | reverse complement strand
GCCTCTTCGATGAGATCGAGCGGCGAGTTCGCGAAGACTCCGACGCGCACCACGCCGGCAGGCACTGCGGCGGTCAGCGGTGCGGCTTGCGCCGGCGTCAGACGGCGCGCGCCGTCGGCGAAGATGAAACCTAAGGCATCGGCGCCGGCTGCCGCGCAACGCTCGACGTCATCAATGGTGCGCATGCCGCAAAATTTAAGCCTGATCATGCCGGCACTCCGCGCAGCGCCGCAAGCGCCGCTGCCGGATCCTGTGCACGCAGCAACGATTCGCCGATGAGCACCGCGTGAATGCCTGCGTCGGCGCACGTCGCCAATTCCGCCGCGTTGGCATAGCCGCTTTCGGCGACGACTGTGCAGCTCTCGGGCAGACCGCGGCGTACGCGGAGTGCGATCGAGAGATCGACGCGCATGCTGCGCAGGTCGCGGTTGTTGATGCCGACGATAGTCGCGCCGGCGCGCAGCGCCCGGCGCGCCTCGTCCTCGTCGTGCACCTCGACGACCGCGCACATGCCCAGCGACTCCGCCAGGCTGCGGAAGGCCGCCAGCTCATCGCCGGTGAGCACCGCGACGATGAGCAGAATCGCGTCTGCACCGGCTTCTGCCGCCTCCCAGATCTGGTACTCGTCGACGATGAAGTCTTTGCGCAGCACCGGCAAGCCGCTCGCATTGCGCGCCATGACGAGATCGTCCAATCCGCCGCGGAACCACGTCGGCTCGGTCAGGATCGACAACGCCGCGGCACCCCCGAGCTGGTACGCGCGAGCGGTCGCGGCAGGATCTCGGTCGCCGATGACGCCGGCCGACGGCGAGCAGCGCTTGAACTCGGCGACCACCGACGGCGCGCCGCGGCGCAGGGCGCGAGCGAAGTCGCGCGGCGCCGGCCGGCGTCGCGCCGCGGCGCGCAGCACCTCGAGCGGCAACCGCTGACTGCGCTGTCGCACGTCGCGCAGGCGTCCGGCGACGATAGCATCGAGTTGACTCATCGTTGGCTCTCCCGTACCAGATCAGCGAGTTTCGCGCGAGCTGCGCCCGAGTCGATCGAACGCCGCGCCGCGGCCGCCCCCTGTGCGATGTCCGCGGCTGCGCCCGCGATCAGCAGCGCGAGCGCGGCATTGAGGACGACGACGTCGCGCCGCGGGCCGCCATCGCCATCCAGCACGCCGCGAACCATTGCGGCGTTTGCTCCGGCATCGCCGCCCGCGAGCGCACGCGTGGGTGCGCGCTCGAGCCCGGCCTGCTCGGGCGAAAGCTCGTACTCGGTCGTTCCCTGGCCGTGCCATTCGATGACGCGCGTCGGCATGGCAAGCGTCGCTTCGTCGAGTCCGTCACCGCCGTGGATGACGGCCGTGCGCTCGCTGCCTAGGAGGCCGAGCGCGTGCGCGACGATTGGCTGGGCGTGCGGTTGCGCGACGCCGACGATCTGCCGCCGTACCCCGGCTGGATTCGTGAGCGGACCGAGCAGATTGAAGAGCGTGCGCACGCCGAGCTCGCGCCGCACCGGTGCGACGTGCCGCATCGCCGGATGGTACGCTTGCGCGAACATGAACGCGATGCCGTGCTCGTCGAGGATCTGCCCGCAGCGCTCTGCGTCGAGATCGATCCGGACGCCCAGCGCTTCGAGGACGTCTGCGCTCCCGCAGCGGCTGCTCATCGCTCGATTGCCGTGTTTGGCCACTGCGACACCCGCGCCGGCGACGACGAACGCGACCGCAGTCGAGATGTTGAACGTGCCCGCGCAGTCGCCGCCAGTGCCGCAGACGTCGATCGCGTCCTTCCGAACGGTCCGCACCGGTGTCGCGTGCGCGCGCATCGCGGTCGCGGCGCCCGCCAACTCGTATGCGGTCTCGCCTTTGAGCGCCAGCGCCACCAAGAGCGCGGCGATCTGGGTCTGGCTGACCTCGCCGCCCATGATGGCGTCGATCGTCTCATGCATCCGCTCGGCTCCCAGATCCGTGCGCGCCGCAACCGCGCGGATCTCCGCCACAATGGATCTGGTCGGCTCGATCTTGAGCGCACTCATGCTGCGAACCCCGCAAGAGTCAAGAAGTTTGAAAGCAGTCGCGGTCCGTAGCGCGTGAGCACGGACTCGGGATGGAACTGAAGACCATACACCGGCAGCCGCCGGTCCGCCACGGCCATAAGCGTTCCATCATCGCCGACCGCGAGGGGAACGAGCCTGCGCGGCAGCCGCCGGCCGTCGACGTGAAGCGAGTGGTAGCGGCCCGCCGTGAAACGCGTCGGAATGCCGGCGAAAAGCGGATGCGCCGCGTGTTCGACCGCAGTGGCGCGACCGTGCACGACCGCGCCGCGCTGAACGCGCCCGCCATATGCGACTGCGATCGCCTGGTGGCCCAAGCAGACGCCGAGCATCGCGCTCTTGCCGCGCAACGCACGGATCAATTCGATGCTTCGGCCCGCGCGCTGTGGCGTGCCCGGACCGGGCGAGAGCACGAGCGCGACCGGGGGTCTTGCGAGCAGTTCCTCGAGGGCCGGGGCGTCGTTGCGCATGACGCGCAGCGCGATCCCGTGGCGCCCCAGCTCGTTCGCCAGATTGTACGTGAACGAATCGTAGTTGTCGATGATGACAAGCTCGCGTTTCATGCGACATGCCTCCCGGGGCTCGCGCGGCGCGCTTGACCTATGGCTGCGGCAAGCGCGCCAGCCTTGGCGCGGCACTCGGCGTCTTCACTCGCCGCGTCGGATGCCGACACGATGCCGGCGCCTGCGGCGCAGTGATAGCGTCCGCCGTACGCATGCGCGCTGCGCAACGTGATGCAGGCGTCCAACGAGCCGTCGAAACCGAATCGGCACACGCTGCCTGCGTAGAAGCCGCGGCGCTTGCCCTCGAGCCGCACGATCAGCTGCATCGCGCGGATCTTCGGCGCCCCGCTTACCGTGCCGGCCGGAAATGCCGCGGCGAAGAGGTCGAACGCGTCGCAGCCGGCACGCAACGCACCGGTGACTTCCGAGACCAGGTGCATGACATGGCTGTAGCGCTCGACCGAGAGCAGCTCCGATACGCGGACGCTTCCATACTCGCACGCGCGCGCAAGGTCATTGCGCCCGAGATCGACGAGCATCATATGTTCAGCGAGCTCCTTCGCGTCGCGGCGCAGATCGCGCTCGCGTCGCGCGTCCTCATGCGAATCAGCCGCGCGCGCACGAGTGCCGGCGAGCGGACGCACGCGCGCGCGACCCTGCGCCAGGGTCACCAAGGCTTCCGGGGACGAGCCGAGCAGCTCGCCCCAACCGAAATCGAGGAAGAACATGTACGGCGAGGGATTGATCGACCGTAGCGCGCGATATGCATCGAAGGGCGCGGCGACGAGCGGCGCGTCAAGACGCTGGGCAAGGACGACTTGAAACGCCTCGCCGGCGCGGATCGCTGCCTGCGCGCGCGCAATCGCGCCGGCATACGGCAATGCGGATGGTCGGAGCTCCAATGGTTGAGGCGATCCCCCGCACGCAAGCGGCGCCAAGCGCGCGTGGCCAAGACGGCTTGCCGCCTCACGCACGATCGTACCGCAGTCGGCTCCCTCGGCGCTGATCTCGACTTCGTGCGTGAGATGATCGAACACAACGAGGGCCTGTGGAACGACGAGGTGCAGGTCAGGCATCGGATCGCGGCCGCGCGGTAGCTGCGGCAGCCGCTCGAGATAGCTGGCGAACTCGAAGGCGGCCGCTCCGTATGCGCCAGCGAACGCCGACCCGGGCTTGGACGGCGTGAGCGCATGGAGCAGGTCGCGCGCGGCAGACAGTGGATCGGCCTTGTTTTTCGTGGCGCGCCCGTGAATGTGGACTCGGACGGCGCCATCGCTGGCAACGACCTCGCCGCGGGAACCCATACCGATGATGGAATATCGCGCGGCTTGTCCGGCTGCCGGCGAACTTTCGAACAGAAATGCCGGACGCGGCAGCAGCCCGCGCAGCGCCGCGAAGGCAGCGATGGGTGTAACACCGTCTGCGAGCACACGCTCGCAGGTGCTGTCCGTCTTTGCAGTTAGGCGTCGGGTCATGCTGGTCGCTCCTGCGCAAAAGAAAAGCGGCGGGCTCATCACATCTGTGAGAGCCCGCCGCTTGCGGTTTTGAAGTCTGGCGCTTAGATCAGGTCAGCGCTCGGACATGACAAACCAGGCGGGCTCCGGCCCACCACCAGCTGTCGACGCGCTTTGCGAGAATCATTGGCCCGCCGCATTCTTGCAGAGCGCACCGGGCCCCTTCAGAATCAGGCCGGGGACCCGAATCTGAATTCAGCCTGATTTCAGGAATCCGGGTACTACGAGAGCAGTTCGAGCTGGGCGAGTTCGGCCGCGTCGCCCTTGCGGATGCGCGTGCGGACGATCCGCGTGTAGCCGCCCGGGCGGTTCGCGAAACTTGGCGCGATCTGATCGACCAATTTCTTGGCGACCGACTCGTTCGTGAGATACGCGCTCACCGCGCGCCGCGCTGCAAGGTCGGCCTTCTTCGCGCGCGTGATCAGGCGCGCGGCCATGCGCGACGTTTCCTTCGCACGCACGACCGTGGTCTCGATCTTGCCATGGGTGAACAGCGAGGTGACGAGGTTGCGCAGCATCGAGCGGCGATGATCGTCGTTGCGCCCGAGACGTTTGTCGGCTTTCCGATGACGCATGCTCGCCGCTAACCCTGCTTGAGCGACAAGTTGCGCTCGGCGAGTTTTTCCTTGATCTCGTCGACCGACTTCTTGCCCAGGTTGCGCATATTCATGATCTCGTCTTCGCTGCGCTGCAGCAGCTCGGAGATCTTGCTGATGCCGGCGCGCTTCAGGCAGTTGTACGAGCGCACCGAGAGGTCTAGTTCGTCGACCGGGATATCCCAATCGGCGAACGGTGCCACTTCTTCGACCGGCGCTTCGGTCTCCGGCCGGCCGCTGAAGTTGACGAACAGCGCCAGCTGCTCGGACAGGATGCGCGCCGCAGTGGATAACGCTTCGTCCGGCGTGATGCTGCCGTTCGTCTCGATCTCAAGGATCAGGCGGTCGTAGTCCGTGACCTGGCCGACGCGCGTGTCTTCCACCGTGTAGTTGACCTTGCGGATCGGCGTGAAGATCGAGTCTACCGGGATCAAGCCGATGACGTGCTCGACATTGCGCTGCTTGTCGGCGGTGACATAGCCGCGCCACTTCTCGATGCCGATCTCCATGAACAGCCGCGCCTTCTTGTCAGAGAGCGTGGCGATGTGATAGCTCGGGTCGAGCAGCTCGACGTCCGCATCCGGCACGATGTCGGCGGCCGTGACTTCCCGCTCGCCCGAGGCCTCGATGCGCAGCACCTTCGGCTCATCGGTCGCCATCTTCAGCGGCAAGCCCTTGAGGTTGAGGATGATGTGCGTCGTATCTTCGACCACGCCCGGGATCGTCGAGAACTCGTGCAGCACGCCGTCGATCTTGACGTATGTCACGGCCGCGCCGGGCAGCGACGACAGCAGCAGGCGGCGCAGCGCGTTGCCCAGCGTGATGCCGAAGCCGCGCTCGAGCGGCTCGATGATGAACTTGGCGTACGAGTCCCCGCGTTCGCGGACCTCGATCGCCGCTCGTTGAAATTCCAGAACTGACATGTTACCCCTTATCGGTTTTCCTTAGTTGTCTCTTTATCGCGAGTAGTACTCGACGATCAATTGCTCTTCGACGTTCGTGTCGATATCGGCGCGCGTCGGTCGCGCAAGCACCTTCGCCTTGAGGTTCTGCTCGTCGAACTCGAGCCAGGTCGGAACCCGGCGCCCCTTCGCATATTGCTCGAGCGATTGGAACAGGTTAGTCTTGCGGCTTGACTCGACGACGCCGATCTCATCGCCCGGCCGCACTTGCATGGACGGCACGTTGACGCGCCGGCCGTTGAGCGTGAAGTGGCGATGGCGCACCAACTGCCGGCCCTGCGCCCGCGACGTCGCGAGGTTGAGCCGGTAGATGACGTTGTCGAGGCGCGTCTCCAATTGCGCGAGCAGCGCCGCGCCGGTCTGGCCTTTGGCGGAGCTTGCGCGCTTGAAGTAGTTCTCGAACTGCCGCTCGAGCACGCCGTAGATGCGCCGCATCTTCTGCTTCTCGCGCAGCTGGCGGCCGAACTCTGACACCTTGGGGCGGTTCTTGGTCTGTGCTTTTTGGCCGGGCGCCGCGGTGCGGCGCTCGACGGCGCACTTCTTGGACAGGCAACGCTCGCCTTTCAAGAAGAGCTTGACCTTCTCGCCCGGCTTGGTGCCGCTGGCGCTCTCGCGCCGGCAGAGCCGGCAGACTGGTCCTGTGTATCGAGCCATACTATTTCGACGTTCCTCTTTCGAATCTTGCGCGTTTGGACAACGCGCTGCTACACTCTACGCCGCTTGGGCGGACGGCAGCCGTTGTGCGGGATCGGCGTCACGTCTTTGATGAGCGTGATCTCCAACCCGGCGGCCTGCAAGGCCCGGATCGCCGCCTCGCGGCCGGCGCCCGGTCCTTTGACGTGGACCTCGACCTGCTTCATGCCGTGCTCCATCGACTTGCGCGCCGCGCTCTCGGCGGCGAGCTGCGCCGCGAACGGCGTCGA
>JAFAHD010000109.1 GCA_019237415.1 Vulcanimicrobiota bacterium | reverse complement strand
CCACGTGCCGTCAAAGCCGTCGTGCGATTCGCGCTGTTTGTCTTCGCGCACGCGGGCGAGCGCGGCGTCGTTGACCTGCGGATCCTTGCGGCTGGGGATGAACGCCGCCATGCCGCCCATCGCGTGCACGCCGCGCCGATGGCACGTCTTGACCAGCAGCTCCGTATAGGCGCGCATGAACGGCACCGTCATCGTGACCTGCGCGCGGTCCGGGAGCATGAACTCGGGCCGGTTACGGAACTTCTTGATGATGCTGAACATGTAATCCCAGCGGCCGGCGTTCAGACCGCTTGAATGGTCGCGCAGTTCGTGGAGGATCTCATCCATCTCGAAGGCGGCGAGAATGGTTTCGATGAGAACGGTGGCGCGGATCGTACCGCGCGGGATGCGCAGCGCGTCTTGCGCGAAGTTAAAGACGTCGTTCCAGAGGCGCGCTTCGAGATGGCTCTCGAGCTTGGGTAGATAGAAATACGGCCCGCTGCCGTGCTCGATCAGGCGCCGCGCGTTGTGGTAGAAGTACAGTCCGAAATCGAACAAGCTGCCGCTGACCGGAGCGCCGTCGACGAGCACGTGGCGCTCCGGCAGATGCCAGCCGCGCGGCCGCAGCAAGAGGACCGCTGGGCGTTCGACCAGGCGATACGTCTTCTCGGGCGTCTGCAGCTCGATCGTCTTCTCGATCGCTTCGATCAGGTTGACGTGCCCGCCGATCAAGTTCTGCCATGTCGGGGTGTTCGAGTCTTCGAAGTCCGCCATGAACGCGCTCGCGCCCGAGTTGAGCGCGTTGATCACCATCTTGCGATCGGTCGGTCCGGTGATCTCCACGCGCCGGTCGCGCAGATCTGGGGGGATGGCGGGTCCGTGCCAATCCCCTTCGCGCACCGACCACGTGCCGGTCAGGAAATCCGGCAGCGCTCCCGCGTCGAATTCGGTTTGCCGTTGGGCGCGCGCGGCGAGCAGCTCGCGGCGGCGCGGTTCGAACTCGCGCGCGAGCGCCGCGACGAACGCAAGCGCCGCCGGGGTGAGGATCTCATCTTGTTCGTCGACGCGCGGCGCGTTCACGGTGACGCCCTCGACACCAGCGGCGCGTTTCATGCGTCAGGGATTTGCGCTCCGCGCGATACAGTCCCGTCCGAACGGCCATTCGCCAGGACTTGCGGGCGCGCCCGTGGCAGTGCGCAGGCCCCGGCGCCGCGGCATCGCGCCGCCGTAATGCGCATGACGATGAGAGGAGTTCCAATGGCTACGACATCGACCCGAGTCTACATCGACTGCGCCGAATTCCCGAACGAGAAGAACTGCACGCTGTACATCTCGGGCAAACCGGATGAAGTGCTGAGCACCGCGGTGCAGCACGCGATATCGGTGCACGGTCACAAGGACTCGCCCGAACTGCGCTCCGAGCTCCAGGCCGGCCTCAAACCCGAAGCCGCCTAGGGCCTCGCGCGTCCGAAGGACGCGCTGCTACGAGATGCGCTCGGCGCCGTCCATGTACGGCTGCAAGATGCGTGGCACCCGCACCGAGCCGTCTTCATTCTGGTAGTTCTCGAGCACGGCGACCAGCGTCCGCCCGACCGCCAACGCCGAACCGTTGAGCGTGTGGACGAATTCTGGTTTTGCTTTGGGCGCGCTGCGGTAGCGGATGCCGGCGCGCCGCGCCTGGAAGTCCCCGCAGTTGCTGCACGATGAGATCTCGCGGTAGGCCTGCTGTCCGGGCAGCCACACCTCGAGGTCGTACGTCTTTTGCGACGCGAAGCCGGTATCGCCCGAACACAGCAGCATGACGCGGTACGGCAGCTCGAGCGCTTGGAGCAGGCTCTCGGCTTGGCGCACGATCTGTTCGTGGATCGCGCTCGAGTCCTCAGGCCGCGTCAGCGCGACCAACTCGACTTTCTCGAACTGGTGCTGCCGGATGAGACCGCGCGTGTCTTTGCCCGCTGCGCCCGCTTCCTGTCGGAAGCACGCAGTGTATGCGGTGTAGCGCTTCGGCAGGTCGGCTGCCTCGAGGATCTCGCCACGATGCAGATTGACGAGCTGCACCTCCGACGTCGGCGAGAGGAACAGGCTGCCGTCGTCCACGGCGAACATCGCATCCGAGAACTTGCTCAAGTGACCGGTCGCTTCAACCGATTCGCGGTTGACGAGCAGGGGCGGTGAGACTTCGATGAAGCCGGCCGTGACGTCGCGCTCGAGAAAGAAATTGACGAGCGCGCGGCTCAGTCGCGCGCCCGCGCCCTCGAGCACCGCGAAGCGGCTGCGCGCGATGCGCACGCCGCGCTCGAAGTCGACGATGCCGAGCTTCTCGCCGATCTCCCAGTGCGGTTTGGGCTCAAACGCCAAGCGCGGTGGATCGCCGCTCGCGCGCAGCAGCCGGTTCGCGCTCTCATCGGCGCCGTCGGGCACGTCGTCCGCCAAGATGTTGGGCACCTGTCCGAGCAATTCGGTCAGCCGTTGGTCGAGCGAAGCCGCCGCCTGCTCGTGCGAGGCGATCGCCTCACCAAGCTCGTTCGAACGCTCGCGCAAGGCCGCCAGCACATCCGGCGCTTGGCCCTTCGCTTGCGCGAATTGCGCGGAGATCTGATTGCGCTCTGCCTTGGCAGCATCGAGCGCGGTGACCGCCGCGCGCCAATCCGCATCGAGTGCCAGCACGTCGTCGACGACCGAGACCGGCAGCTGACGGCGCGCCAGCGAGCGGCGCACCCGATCCGGCTGTTCGCGGATGAGGCGCCGGTCGAGCATCGACTAGCGCGGTGCCGTTGGCATCGCCGTTTCGTGGGTCGGGAAGCGCGGCGCGGCCGGCCCGGTCCCCAAGACGCGGCGCAGCTCCTCGGGATGCGACGACGCTTCGACCGCGTTGTCGCGCGAGATCTTGCCCGTGCCGACCAGCTCGGACAGATGTTTTTCGAGCGACTGCATCCCCATTTGTGTGCCGGTCTGCATCGCCGTCATCATCTGCGACGGCTTGTTCTCGCGGACGAGGTTGCGCACGGCCGGCGTGCCTAGCAGCACCTCCATCGCGCAGATGCGGCCGGTGCCGCTTAGACGCGGGATCAAACACTGCGTGAACACCGCTTCGAGCGAGCCGGCCAGCTGCACCCGCACCTGCTCTTGCTGGTCCACCGGGAAGACGTCGATGATGCGGTTGATCGATTCCGGCGCGGACGTGACGTGCAGCGTACCGAAGACGAGGTGGCCTGTCTCGGCGGCGGTCATCGCCAGCTTGATCGTGTCGAGGTCGCGCATTTCGCCGACGAGGATGACGTCGGGGTCCTGGCGCAGCGCCGAGCGCAGCGCCGCGACCTCGGACTTCGTGTCGTGGCCGATCTCGCGCTGGGTGATCACCGACAGGTCGCTGTGGTGCTCGAACTCGATCGGGTCCTCGATCGTGACGATGCGCAGCCTGTTGTGACGATTGATGTAGTCGACCATGGCCGCCAGCGTCGTCGTCTTGCCCGAGCCGGTCGGTCCAGTGACGAGCACGAGACCGCGCGGTTTTTGCGTGTACTCGGTGACGACCTTAGGCAGCTCCATCTCCTCGAGCTTGGGCGGCGTCGAGGGGATCGCGCGGAAGCTGGCGCTCAAATGTTCGCGCTCGTAGCACATGTTGACGCGGAAGCGCGACACGTCGGCCAGCGAATACGCGGTGTCGAGCTCGCGTTCGCGGACGAGGCTTTCGTACTGCTTGTCGGTCAGGATCTGCCGAAGCAATTCATCCATGTCGTCTTTGCGCAGCACGTCGTCGTTGAGATGTCCCAACTCACCATTGATCCGGATCGTCGGCGGGCAGTCCGCGACGATGTGCAGGTCCGACGCGCTGGCCAGGACCGTCTGCGTGAGCATGTCGTCAAGCGTATGCGGGTAGGACATGTGGCCTCCATCGCCGCCGGACCCCGTCCGCAAAAGGGTGCGTCGCAGCGGCGCAGCAAAAGGGTACTGATACTCCTAAGGTCAGACTTGCGCACGGGCGCTGCCGTTACCTAGCCGGGAGGTTTTTGCTGACGTCCACCGTCGATCGCACCCTGCGCCGCGTCTGCCTCGCGCACGCCTTGCGTGCGATGAGCGCCTATCCGCTGCGCGTGGCGGCGGTCGAGCCGGCCGCGATCGGGGCGGACCTCGCGGGCAGAGTGCTGGCCGCGCCAGTGCATGCGCTCGAAGACGCACCGCCGTTCACGCGGTCCAGCGTCGACGGGTTCGCCGTGCGCGCGGCGGATGTCGCGGCGGCTAAGAGCGGCAACGTCGTGCGCCTGACGGTGGCCGGGGATGTGCCGATGGGTGCGAAGCCGGCCCAGCCGCTTCAGCCCGGCCACGCGGTCCGCGTGCCGACCGGCGGATTTCTTCCCGCCGGCGCGACCGGCGTTGTCAAGAAAGAAGATTGCCGCGACCTCGGGGACGCGATTGAAGTCGTTGACGGCGCCGGCAGCGAGGACCACATCACGCACCAGGGCGCCGACGTGCGCCGCGGCGATGTGCTCGCGCGGGCGGGCGACGTGCTCACGCCCGCTGCGATCGGCATGCTTTCGGGCGCGGGCGTCGCACGCCTCGAATTGTTCGCGGTGCCGCGCGTCGCACTGCTGGTGACGGGCGACGAGATCGTCTCGCCGGCCGCCGCGCTGCGGCCGGGTGCAGTGCGCGACATCAACAGCTTGTCCTTGACCGCCGCGCTGCGCGCGATGGGTTTCGCTCCCGTCAACTACGAGCGCGTCGCCGACCGCAAGGATGTCTTCGCGGCCGCATTCGCGCGCGCGTTCGACGAATGCGATGCCGTCGTCATCTCCGGTGGTTCGAGCGTCGGAGAACGCGACTACACTCCGCAGATCGTCGCGCAAGCAGGCGAGCCGGGGGTGATCGTGCACGGCGTGCGCGCCAAGCCCGGACGGCCGACGATGCTCGCCGTCATCGGCGACAAACCGGTGATCGGCCTGCCGGGCAACCCGGTGTCGGCGTTGGTCATGCTCGAGACGCTCGGCAAACCGGTGCTGCTGCGCATGTACGGCAAGCCGAATGACGCGCTGCCATATCGGGCGCGATTGCGCGCGCGCCTCGACTTGGACAGCACGCTCGAGCATCTCGTACCGGTCGCGCTGTCGCGCGGAGACGACGGCCTTGAAGCGGTGCCCTTGCTCGGCACGTCATCGGAGATGCATATCCTCGGGCATGCCGACGCGCTGGTCAGCATACCCGAAGGCAGCGGCCCGGTCGAGGCTGGAAGTCTCGTCGACGCGATGCCGCTGTCGCGCATGACGAGTTTGAGGTGAACACGATGATGACTCCCGTACGATCGCGTCTCATGAGGGCGCTCGCGCTCGCGCTCGCGGCGGCGTTCGCGCTCGCCGCGTGCAGCCGCAGCGATCAGCAGCAGGCGCAGCGCGAGATCGAACGCGGCGCCGGCGATGCGCTGATCTGCGCGCAAGTCCGCACATCTGCGACCGCGCTCGATCCCGCGACCGTCACGCTGGTGAAGATCGAATGCGCGTCGGGCAAGGTCTCGATGTCAGGGCAAGTGCGCAGCGTGCAAGAGCGCGATCAGCTGATCCAAGCGGCGCGCGAAGTGCAAGGCGTCAAGTCGGTCAGCGCCGACATCAAGATCAATCCGAAGGCGCCGACCGGCAATGAGATCGCCGATGACGTCACGCTTGCGACGAAGGTGCGTGTCGCGATCGCCGGCCAGACCGGAGTGAACGCGCTGAAGATCGACGTGGTCGCGCACCGCGGCGTCGTCACGCTCTCCGGCGACGTTCCATCGCCTGCGGTCAAGAGCGTGGCATACGATACGGCGCGCAGCGTCGCCGGTGTCAAGGGCGTCGTCAACAAGCTCGAGGTGCGGAGGTAACCTCACGGACCCGCAGAAATCGAAGCCCCTGCGCTACGCCATCGTCTCCGACATCCACTCCAACCTCGAGGCGCTCAACGCGGTCATCGCACAGATCGATGCCCAGCGGGCCGATGCTCTGCTGTGCCTCGGCGACATCGTCGGATACGGCCCCAGCCCGAACGAGTGCTGCGACGTGCTGCGCGAGCGCGACGTCGTGGCCATCGCCGGCAACCACGACGAAGCAGCGGTCAGAGCCGCCGCGGCAGACCGCTTCAACCCGCTGGCGCGCGAGGCGATCGACTGGACCCGAACCCAACTGACTCCTCAGAACCGCGAATTTCTTGCCGGGCTGCCCAGGGAGCGCCGGGTCGACGGCTTTTGCATGGTGCACGGAGCGCCGGTGCGGCATTTCGACTATATAATGGATGTGACCGATGCGCAGCACGCCTTCGGGCGGACCGCTGAGGCGCTGACCTTCATCGGCCATAGCCACGTCGCGGAAGTGTACTACCAGGACCCGGCAGGCAGGACGTACCAGCAACGGCTCCTGCATGGCGGACGAATCAACGTCGTCCCCGAATTCCGTTACATCATCAACGTCGGGAGCGTCGGGCAGCCGCGGGATCGCAACCCGCAAGCATCGTTCGCGCTTTACGACGTCGCTGCGCAAACCGTCGAGGTCCGGCGCGTCGCCTACGATATCGAGCGGGTGCGCGAGCGAATGGCGCTCGCGGCACTGCCCGAGCTCTTAAGCGAGCGCCTCGTTTCTGGTTGGTGAAGAGAAAGGCATGATGTCCGTTTTCCGTTTCCGTTTCATCGCGCTCGCGCTGTGCGCCGCGCTGCTCGCATACGCTCGTCCGGCGGCCGCCGATACCCAGAGCGATCAGTACAGCAACCATGCGTTCCTTTCGCACGTGAGCGACGGGCTGCTCGCGTTCTATTCGAAGAACTTCGCCGCCGCAAAGACGGCGTTCGAGGCTGCGCTCGTCATCGCGCCGTCGGATTCGTTCTCGCTTTCCTTCTACAACGCGAGTCTGCGCAATCT
>JAFAHD010000066.1 GCA_019237415.1 Vulcanimicrobiota bacterium | reverse complement strand
TGCCCAGCGCTGTGACCGCCTCCCAATTCATCATCGCCCTCCGCCCTAGTCGTGGATGCCGCTGCCGTTGGGACCTTCGCGAACGAGACGGAAATACGACTCGACGATGCCCTGCGCGACCGGCGCCGCGTTCACCGCGCCGAAGTTGCCGCTCTTCTCCATGAAGACGACGACCGCGATCTGCGGGTGATCGTACGGCGCGAAACACACGAACCACGCGTGGTTGCGCCCTTCCGGGTTGTCGGGCGTCGGCACGTTTTCAACCGTGCCCGTCTTGCCGGCATAGTGGAAGCCGGGGATGAGCACGTTGTAGGCGGTGCCGTACGGGCTTTCGATCGCGCCGAGCATGCCCTCGCGCACGAGCTGCAGATCGTTTTCGG
Source organism: Vulcanimicrobiota bacterium (assembly GCA_019237415.1). Lineage (GTDB taxonomy): Bacteria > Vulcanimicrobiota > Vulcanimicrobiia > Eremiobacterales > Eremiobacteraceae > JAFAHD01. The sequence goes on along the minus strand of JAFAHD010000066.1, from coordinate 7,548 downwards.
GCACCGGCACGTGGCCCTCGACGTACGGATCCGTACGCTGCGCGACGCGCCCGTGCGCGTCGCGTATGTCCGCGAGCAGATACGGCCGGTACAACGTGCCGCCGTTCGCCACTGCGGTGGCGACCCGCAGCAGCTGGATCGGCGACACCTCGACGAAGCCTTGGCCGATCGCCATGTTGACCGTGTCGCCTGCGTACCATTGATCGTCGTAGACGCGCTTCTTCCACTCCGGCGTCGGCAGCGTGCCGGCGGTTTCGCCCGGCAGATCGATGCCGGTCGGCGAGCCGACGCCGTACGCCGCGGCATAGCGATCCAGCCGCGTGATGCCGAGCTCGAACCCTACCTTATAGAAGAAGACGTCGCACGAGCGCGAGATCGCCTGCGTGACGTTGAGCGTGCCATGCCCGCCGCGCGCGTCATCGTTGAAGACGACCCCAAGATCGAAATATCCCGGGCAATAGCGCGTGCTGTCGGCGGTGAGCACGCCTGAGGCGAGCGCCGCGGAGCTGGTGATCATCTTGAAGGTCGAACCGGTCGGGTATTTGCCTGCGATGGCGCGCGTGAAGAGCGGCTTGAGCGGATCGTTGAGGTACGCATCGTAACGCGCCTCGGAGATCGGCAGCGCGAAGTCGTTGGGATTGACGTTCGGTTGACTGACCAGCGCGAGGATGGCGCCGGTGTTGACGTCCTCGACGATCGCCGCGCCGGCGACGCGATGGCCGATGCGCGACTTGATCACGCGGATCTGTTTGTCCATCGCGGCTTCGGCTGCGCGCTGCAACCGCCAATCGACGGTCAGATCCAAGCTGTCGCCCGGCACGGCTTCGCTTTCACCCAGTGTCGCCACCGCCATGCCCGCCGAGTTGACTTTGATCTGGCGGCCGCCGTTCTCGCCGCGCATGATCCGGTCGTAGGTATACTCGAGACCCTCCTTGCCGATGGTGTCGTTCGGCTCGTAGCCGAGCTGCTTGCGCGCGGCGTACTCGTCTTGCGTGATGCGACCGACGTACCCGACGATGTGCGATCCGGCCGTGCCGAAGGGATACGAGCGGACCGGCACGAGCTCCACGGCCATGCCCGACAAGCGGTCGGCGCGTTCGGAGAAGCGCGCGACGGTCGCGGGTGTGAGGTCCCCGGCGAGCGTGATTGGGCCGAGCGGCACCGCGTTCGCGAGCGCGTCGAACGTCGGGTACGTGACGCCGTTGTAGCGCAGCAGCCTCTTCCAGACGCTTGCCGGCTGCACGCGCAGGATGGCCGCGAGCTCGTCGATCTCCGCCGCGGGATCGTCGACTTGCATCGGCACCATCTGCACGACGAACGAGGGCCGATTCGTCGCGACGATGACGCCGTTGCGGTCGTACATCAAACCGCGCGGTGCGGCCAAGGGGATGGTGCGCGTCTGGTTCTGATCGGCGAGCGTCTCATAGGAGGCGCCGTGCACGAGCTGCACGTCAGCCAGCCGCCAGACCAAGACGAGGATCGCGATCGCGACGCCGCCGATGAAGATCAGCAAACGCGGCAGTTGTGCGCGCTCGCCCGCGTCCTCCGATCCGTGTTGGCCCCACAATCCTTGCACGAGAAATACTACCTTCGATCCACCCACCAGCGTAGCGCGAGCACGACGAGTGCCGCCAGCGTGCAGTTGAGCAGCACTTCCCACGCCGTGGCGTGCGCGATGCGGTGATAGCTGCCGCGATCGCCGTACGCGATCTCGAGCACCGCGTAGGCCACCGCGTTGCGCACGATCGTGCCGCCTGCGACCGCCGCCACGACGGCCGTCAACGAGTCGGCGAAGAACCGGCTGGAGAGCAAGCCGGAGAGAAACCCGACGAGCGTCATGCCGATCACGTCGGCGCCGCCGCCGCCAAGCGCGTCTTCGAGCGCGCCGCCGAGCAAGCCGAGCCAGCCGCCTGTCGTCGGGCCGCAGCGCAAGCCGGTCCAGACCACGAGCACCGTGAGCAGGCTGACGTGCGCGCCGCGCAGCGACCACGCATGGCCGAACGTCGCCTGGCACAGCACGGCCGCCACGGCCACGAGCAGCAACATGGAGAAGCGCGGCGGTGCGCCGGCGCCGGTGTCGACCGGGCGGCGCGGCCCGAACAGCACCCGCGGCGGAGCGCTGCGCACGAGATCGGCGTTCATCGCGGTGACGCGCCGGTCATGGCGACGTGTACACCAGGACGTGCACGAGCGAATGGAAATCGACGGCGGGATCGAGCACCGCGACCTGATAGAGCGCGTTGTCCTTGCGATCGATCTCGCGCACGCGGCCGATCGGAATGCCTCCCGGATAGATCTCGCCGTGTCCGGTCACGACGATGTCGCCCGTCTGCAGCCTGGCGTTCTGGTCGATGTACTTCATCTTAGCGTGCTGCCAAGTTCCGGTGACGATGCCCCAGCTGCGCGAACGCTGCAGATACGCCGGTACGTTGCTGTCCGGATCGATGACGAGCAGCACGCGCGCCTCGTGCGGGCCGGTGCTGAGCACGTGGCCGACCAAACCGTCGCCCGAGACCACGACGCTGTCGCGGTGCACGCCGTCGCGCGAGCCGCGGTCGATCGTCACTTCGCGCCGCGTCGCCTCGGGCATGTATCCGACGACGTCCGCGACCAACGCATCGCCCGCCATCGCCTGCTTCATCGCCAGCAGGCGGCGCAGATCGCGGTTTTCCGCCGCGTCCCCTTGCAGTCGCGCGTTCGCAGCGGCGAGCGTATTCACTTTGTCCTGCAGCGCCTGGTTGCGCGCGGCGTACTCGCCGGAGTGCACGACGTCGTGCACGCTCGTGCCGATCGCATCGACGACGCGCGTCAACCCGCTCTGCAGTGGCGTGAACAGCGCGCCCGCGGCGACGTCGAGCACGCTCTGACGGCCGTGCTTGGCCGCGTCGATCTCCAACAGCGACACGCCGGCGGCCACGATGATCAGTGCGACGAATACGAGGAGCTTTCGCTCATCCCAAAACGAATGGATCGCCACCACCTGCCGATTCTCGACTGCGGAGTCGGGTACAGCGCGTTGAACAAGCGCGGATCTTCGAGGATCTGCGCGGCGCCGCGCGCGACGCAGAGCATCGGATCGTCCGCGACGCGCACGCGCATCGTGAGCACCAGGCCGAGCGTGTCCGCCAAACCCGCGATTGCTGCACCGCCGCCCGCGAGCATGAAGCCGCCGTCTGCGATATCGCGCACGAGCTCGGGCGGCGTCACCTCGATGACCGCGCGCACCGCGTCGACGATCTCTCCCAGCGGCTCCGCGACGGCCGAGCCGATTTCTTCCTCGCGCACCTGCACCGTTCCCGGCCGTAACGCGCGCAGGTCTTGGCCGACGACTTTTTCCGGCGCGCGACCGAGCGGACGGCCATAATAGGCGAGCGCGATCTTGAGCTGTTCGGCTGTGCGCTCGCCGATGTGCAGGCCGCGCGTCGCGCGCAGATAGCTGACGATGGTCTCATCAAGGCGATTGCCACCGAGTTTGAGCGAGCGCGCCACGACCAAGCCGCCGAGCGAAAGCACCGCGATCTCCGTGGTGCCGCCGCCGATATCGACGATCATGCTGCCGCGGGGTTCGAGGATCGGCAGGCCGCCGCCAACGGCCGCGGCGATGGCCTGCTGCACGAAGTACACGCGACCGGCGCCCGCGCCGATCGCCGCTTCGCGGACCGCTTTTCGTTCGATCTCGGTCGCGCTGCCGGGCACGCCGACGATGACGCGCGGTGGGATCAGCGAGCGGCCGCGCATCGCGCGGTCGAGCAGCGCTCGCACGAGCGCTTCCGTATACTTATAGTTCGAAATGACGCCGTTGCGCAGCGGCCGGACGACGCTGATCGTGCGCGGCGCCTTGCCCATCATCTGGCGCGCGCCTTCGCCGACCGTGAGCACATCGCCCGAGTCCGCGTCGATCGCGACGACGCTTGGCTCGACGAAACGGATGCCATGGCCGCGCACGAATACCGGCGTGTTCGCGGTGCCGAGATCGATGGAGATCTCCGGCGCGATGCGCGCGTAGATCGAGTCGAAGACCGAGGCCATGGCGGGTTAGAGCAGCTCGTATCCTAATGAAGCAAACGCGCGCCCCAGGCGCGCGAGCGGCAGTCCCATGACGGTGTAGAAGTCCCCGTGTATGGATGCGACAAGCAGCGCACCGCGACCTTGGATGCCGTAGGCGCCGGCTTTGTCGAGCGGTTCTCCGCTTTCGACATAGCGCGCGATCTGCGCCTCGTCGAGCGGCCCGAACGTGACCTGCGCCGACTCGACGCCGCTGCACGACCGTCCGGTCGCGCGGTCGACGACGACAAAGCCGGTATGGACCACATGCTGGCGCCCGGAGAGGCGGCGCAGCATGGCTGCCGCGTCGGCTGCGTCGCGCGGCTTGCCGAGCACCGCACCGTCGAGCACGACGTCTGTGTCCGCGGCGACCAAGAGCGGCGGCCCCTTATCGACGGCGTGCGCCGCCTTGCCCAGCGCGTGCGCCAAAACCATCTCGCACGGATCGGCGAAACGGCCGGCGTGCTCGAGCTCGTCGTACCCGCTGTCGACCACCACGACCGCCAGACCGAGGCTTTGCAGCAGCTGCAGGCGGCGCGGCGAGCGCGAGGCGAGGGCGACAGACGAGGCGGCGCGTTCCTGCGACGCGCCGTCATTCATACGTCTGGCCGTGCACCTTGATGAAGCCGGGCGGATTGCGTCCGCTCGGGTCGTGATGCGTCCAATGGATCACCGGCCCTTGCGGATCGATCTCGAGATCGCCGCGCACGATGACGTCGTCGCCCGGCTGGAGCGGGACTTCGGGTGCGATGTCGATGTTGTGCGCGACGAGGATGAGCTGCTCGTCGCCGCTCCCAGTATGCAGGTCGAGCACGAAGCGCTCGTGCCGGCCGGTCGCGCTCGTCGAATTGCGCAGCACCTGCTCGACCGTGCCTTCGACCGTGACCTCTTGGTGAGTGTGGTGGCCGCGGATGGCATCGATCGCGGCCAGGTTGTCCGGCGTTTCCGATTGCGACGCGCAGGCCCCGAACGAGAGCGCGCTCAGGCCGAGCGCGATGAGCGCGGTCGCGCTTCCAAGCCGCCTCATGGGTCGAACTCCATCTCGTTTCGCGCGTTCGCGCTGCACACCGCTATGTCCGGCACCTAGGTGCAGCTCCATCGACCGTACGTTCGGAATTGTTCGGAGGGGTCGAGCAAGGGTATACTTGAGGATACGCATTTCCACCCGTCATCCAATCGGAGCCGTGAGGTCACGACTGTGATCAATCCGCACGAGTCATCGCGTCGCCTCATCCGCGCAGCGGGCAACATCCGCATCCTCTTGTTGGGATTGCCCGGCCCGGCAGGTGCGAAACGGCCGACCCGGCCGATCGCCACAGGCACGTTCTCGTTCCCCGCGCTGAGTCCGAACTAGCGCGCTCACCGATACAATCCGCGTCGATCGATTAGGTGCACGACGGGGTCGGGCGCCAGATAGCGTATTGGCAATCCGGCCTGCACGCGCTCTCGGATCACGCTGGCGGAGATGTCGACGAGCGGAAGATCCAACACCTCGAACCGCTCGCGCAGCTCGGCCGGCAGATCGCCGATGATGGCCGCGAGGTCTTCGGCGCGCACGCCTTCGCGCCGCACCACGTAGAATCGACTCAGCGCAGCGGCGACCTCGTCGAGGCGGCGCCAGCGGCTCACCGTCAGCGAATCGACGCCCGCGATGAACGACAATTCGTCGCCGGGCAGCTTGCGCCGTAGCAGCGCCAGCGTGTCCGCGGTGTAAACGGGCCCGGGCTGCTCGAGCGCGGTGGTGTCGACGTCGAATGCGTCGTTGCCGGCGATCGCGAGCCGCACCATCTCGAGGCGGTCGGCTGCGCTCGAATGCACCGGGCGATGGGCCGGATCGCCGACGGGCAGGAACAAGATGCGGTCCAGTTTGGCGTGTGCGCGCACGGCGTCGGCGATGAACAGATGCCCATAGTGGATGGGATCGAACGTGCCGCCCAGCACGCCGGTGCGTTGCGCGCTCACGAGTACACGAACTCGGCGGCGCCGACGCGCACGGTATCGCCCGCGCGCAACCCAAGCCGCTCCAAGCGCCGCAGCGCCCCGCTGCGCGCGAGCGCACGCGCGAAAAACGCCCGGCCTTCGTCTGACGCAAGGTCGGTCATGGTGGCCAAACGCTCGAGCGCTTCGCCGGCCACGCGGTACGCATCGCCTTCCTTTGATACCTCGACGCGCCGGCGCGACGATACGGGTCTCGGCCGCAGCACCACTGCGCCCGCGGCGGGCGCATCGGCGTTCCCCTCTTGGCGCGCCTCGAGAATCGCCGCATAGGCCGCTGCCATCAACGCCCTGACACCCTGTCCGGTCGCCGCAGACACGCCAAAGACTCTTTCACCGCTTGAGGCTTCGACTGCGGCGAGCACCTCCTTCGCGGAGGAGACATCGAGCTTGGAGACCGCGAGGATGCGGCGCTTGCGCAGCAACTCGGGATTCCATGCGCGCAGCTCTGCTTCGATCATAGCCTTTTGCGCCAAGGCTTCGTCCGGGGCGAGCGCGCCATCGATCAGGTGGATCAGCACCAACGTGCGCTCGACGTGGCGCAAGAACTTGTCGCCCAAGCCGGCTCCCGAGCTGGCTCCTTCGATCAGTCCGGGAACCTCGACGAGCACGAAATTTGCGTCGATATCGATTGCGACGACGCCAAGCTGGGGTTCGATGGTGGTGAACGGATAGCCGGCGATTTTCGGCCGCGCGGCCGAGACGCTGGCGAGCAGCGTCGACTTGCCGGCGTTGGGCGCGCCGACGATTCCGGCGTCGGCGAGCAGTTTGAGCTGCAGGTCGAGCGCGCGCGACTCGCCCGGCTCGCCGCGCTGCGCGAAGCGCGGCGTCTGATTGACCGACGTCGCGAAATGCTGGTTTCCCAATCCGCCGCGGCCGCCGCGCGCGACCAAGACGCGCTGGCGGTCTTCGCGCACGTCGGCAAGCAGCTGATCGCCTTCGTACACGAGCGTGCCGAGCGGCACGGGAATGACGATGTCTTCGCCGTCCTTGCCGTGGCAGTTGTCCGACCCGCCGTGCTCGCCGTCGGGGGCGCGGAACGTCCGCTTGTGGCGGAAGTCGAGCAGCGTGGTGCGCTGCGCGTCTCCCTGCACGTAGATGGATCCGCCGCGCCCACCATCGCCGCCGCTCGGCCCGCCGCGCGGCACGTATTTCTCGCGCCGGAAGGCGACCATGCCGTTGCCCCCGTCGCCCGCGCGCGCGGTGATGCGCGCTTCGTCTACGAACATCGCCGGCTTACTTCGGCCCCGAAACGAAAAACCCGCATCGCTGCGGGTCTTTGCCAAGTCGCGGATTCGGTCGGCCGCGCGGAGCTTACTGCGACGAGCCGTCCGACGCGACCGCGACGACCTGACGGTCCTTGCTCCGGCGCGTGAAACGGACCGTGCCGCCGACGAGCGCGAACAGCGTGTTGTCCTTGCCCATGCCGACGTTGGCGCCCGGATAGAACTTCGTGCCGCGCTGGCGCAGGATGATGTTGCCGGCAGCGACCAGCTCGCCGCCGAACTT
>JAFAHD010000037.1 GCA_019237415.1 Vulcanimicrobiota bacterium | reverse complement strand
ACGCGCCACATCATCACCGGTGCGAACGGCGAGCCGGCGCAGTTCCACGTGCGCTACTACGAAGTCGAGCCGGGCGGATTCACGCGTCTGGAGCGCCACGAGCACATCCACTCGGTGACCGTCGTGCGCGGCACGGGTTACGCGATCGTCGGCGATGCGGTGCACGAGATCGAACATCTCGATCATATCTACGTGCCGCCGATGACGCTGCACCAGTTCGTCAACACCGGTACGGCGCCGTTCGGTTTCTTCTGCATCGTCGACGCGCAGCGCGACCGGCCGCAACCGGCGACCGCGCACGACGTCGCGCGTCTCGAGCGCAACGCAGCCACCACCGGCAAAGCGCGGGTCTGACGCGTTGGAGATCCGCTCGACCATCGCCGGCAGCCTGCCCAAGCCGCACTGGCTCGCCGAGCCCGAGAAGTTGTGGCCGGCGTGGCGTCTGGACGGCCCGGCGCTGGCCGACGCAAAGCGCGACGCGACGCGCATCGCGCTGTTCGAGCAGGATCGCGCGGGCATCACATGCGTCACCGACGGCGAACAGTCGCGCAGGCACTTCGTGCACGGCTTCTTGGCGCACGTCGAAGGCGTCGACTTCACGAAAATGGTGCGCCGCGGCATCCGCGCCGACCGCTACGAGGCAGAGGTGCCGACGATCACCGGCCCCGTGCGGCGAGTCGGTCCGGTGCATCTCGACGAGGCGACGTTCGCGCGCCGCAACACGAAGCGCCGGCTGAAGATCACGCTGCCCGGACCGATGACGATCGCCGACACGGTCTACGACGCGCACTACGGCGACCGCCGCGCGCTGGCGATGGCGTTCGCCGCGCTGCTGCGCGAGGAGATCGCGGCGTTGGAATCGGTCGGCGTCTACACGGTGCAGCTCGACGAACCGGCGCTCAATTCGTACCTGGACGACGCCGAAGCGTGGGGTATGCAGGCGATCGACGCCGCGGTGCGCGACGCGATGTGCCGCACCGCCGTGCACGTGTGTTACGGCTACGGCGTCGCGGCGAACATCGAGTGGAAGCGATCGCTCGGCGCGTCGTGGGATCAATACGAGCGCCTGCTGCCGCTGCTGTCGAAGACGTCGATCGACGAGATCTCGATCGAGCTCGCGGGTTCGCGCGTACCCCCGGGCGTGCTCGCCGAGGTGAAGGGCAAAGACATCGCGCTCGGCGTGATCGACGTTGCGACGGATCGCGTCGAGACCCCCGAAGATGTCGTGGCGACGATCAATATAGGGCGCGACTACCTGCCGGACGAGCGCATCATCGCCTCGACCAATTGCGGCATGGCGCCGATGCGGCGCGATATCGCATACGCGAAGCTGCAGGCGTTAGGCGCCGGCGTCGCGCTCGCCAACGCGTAGAACCAAAGGTCTTGCCGCAGGGCCCACGAGGGCTCCCGTCTACGCACCCCGCCCAGCGGGCATTCAGTAGAGTACGTGCTGATGTCGCAGAACACACTTGGCCCCTGTGGCCAGGCGCCCGTCAGCCATGGCCGGAAGAGGAGCATCATGTCGTCCTTGGGGTGGATTCGTCATGCAGCCGCGGCAGCCGGCGTCATCGCATTTGGCCTTGTGCTCAGCTCGTGTACCGGCGCCGGTACCGTCGCTGGACCCGGCCGCAACGTCGGGCCGACCGTCCCGCCCGCACACACCCTCGACAACTGGGTCATGTACGGACATGACAGCCGGCACACGTCGGCCTCTGCGGCCAACGTCACGGGGATCCTCACGCAGAAGTGGCGTTACGTCCCCGTGCCGCTCGCGGGCAACACGTTCGGCGGAATGAGCTCCGCGATCGCGACGACGACCGGCGTGTACGCGCACTATTCTCAGTATGGCGCGACCGTGTTCGCCGGCGGACCGTCGATGGACGGCCTGTCGACTGCCGGCACCAAGCAGTGGAGCTATTGCGAGCACCGCGACTATGAAGAAAACCACTGGCTTTCGGCCATCGGCAGCGGCGTCGTGTTGCAAGACGACGGCATGCCGCTCCTCAATATCTCGACCGGGGTGCTGATCAAATGGCTGTCGAGCAGCTACGACGCGTGGGGCGAGACGATCCCGGACGCGTCGGGCCTGTACGGGACGAACACGTTCATCGCCGACGGCCCGCAGCTGTTCGTCTATCAGATCAATGCCAGCAACACGGTCGCGTGGAAAGCGCTGCTGCAGACCGGCGCCAAGTACTCGTCCGACAACGATGGCGGACTGCTGCTCTCGAACGGCACGCTGTACTACGCCGCAAGCTACACCGATCCGGTCCCGAATCCGAGCGGCATCTATGCGCTCAATGCGTCCACAGGGGCGAAGGTGGGATACGTCGCGACGACCCCCACCTCTGAGATGAGCGCGGATGGCAACAACATCTATCTCGAGGAGGGTTCGAACACGCTGGTCGCGCGCGCGCAGAGCAACCTCGCCAAAGTATGGTCGGTGAGTCTTCCGTCCGGTTCGTTCGGAGCACCGGTGATCGCCGACGGGATGGTCATCGTGGCGACGTTCAACGGCATCGAGGCGCACGATCCTGGATCGGGTAAGACCATCTGGACGTCGACCGTGCAAGCCGATTTCAGCGGTACCTACTCGACCGGCATGGCGGCTGCGTTGGTCAGCAACACGCTCGTCGTGCCGTCCTTCGACGGCATTCATATCCTCAATCTTGCGAATGGCAACGACCTTGGGCACAGCGGGCCTGCGGGAACGTCGAACCCGATCATCGTGAACGATCCCGCGCTCGGCGCGACCGTCTATGTGACCGATGGGACGGGCGTCATCGCCCTGCAGCCGTCGGCAGCCGGGAGATGACGGGCCAGCTCACTGCGATCGCGCTCGCGCTGCTGCTCGACTATCCGTCGCAAACGACCAGTGGCGTGCTGCCGGATCTGTCGATCGGATTCAATCCGCCCGAAGGACCAGGCTACGTCGTCGCGCCCGACTGCGTCATCGGCAAACCGCTGATCACGTTCTTGCTCGTGGTGACGAACGTCGGCAGTCTAAACAGCCAGCCGATTCCGGTGGCTAGCGCGCTGACGATCGCCGACGTCGACGATCCGTGGTGGTCGATTGGCTCGCCGCTCGGCGCGATCGCTGCGGGCCACAACCAGGCGCTGACGCTGCGGCTCCCCGGCGAGCCGGGGATGCACGGCACGCACGACTTCCGGATCTCGATCAACACGACCGGTTGGTTCGAGGAGTACTCGCTGTCCAACAACACGACCACCGTATCCATCAAGCTTCCACCGTGCCCGAAAGGCTAGCGATAGGCGTCGCACGGCGCGGCTCGATACGGACAGGTCCAACACCACTCGCCTGGGCGAGCTGTCACGTCCGCCAGCCGCAGGCCCGCCGCGACCGAGGCGATGCGCTCGCGCACGTCTGAGTCGGAGGGCACATCGAGCGGCTCGAGCGCGAAGCGCTCGCCGTCGAAGCGCCCGATGGCGCATGCCGCGCCCGAAAGCCCGTAGACGCGCTCAGCGGCGTCGCGATAGATCGCCAACTGCAGCGAATATGCGCTTGACTTCGTCACGCCGGTCTTGTAATCGACGATCGTGGCGCGACCGCGCGGATCGCGGGCGATCAGGTCGATGTAGCCGGCGACGACGATGTCGCCGTACTGCAGCGTGAACGGCGCTTCCGCGCGCAGCACATCCCAATCCGCGAGCGCTGCCATCGTCGCCTCAACGCTCGCGACCGCGCGCGCTCGCTCTGCGTTCTTCGGACACAGTTGCAGCTCTGCGGCGGCCTGATCTACGAGGGCGCTTCCTTCGACATCTACAGCCGACGCGATACGCCCGCGCGCCCAACGCTCGAGGGCGCGGTGCACGAGCCGCCCGAAATCGCCGGCCGCCAGCAGCGCGCCGGGCTCTGCCGCATCGAGCGACGCTGCGTCGGCCAGCGCGTCGTCCAGCTCCTCGCTCGGTCCGCGGCGCAGCTCGGGCAGCCGCATGACGGCCCGATAGGTGACGCTGCGCGGACAGCGCTCGTACGCGTGCAGCACGGAATACGACAATGGCGGAAGCGCGTGTGCGATCGGTTGAAGCTGCGCTGGGTACGATTCATACGTTTCCGTCTCCGGCGCGCTCGAAGACACGTCCATTGCGAGCTTGAGTTGACGCGCCCCCGCGCCGGCTGGCGGTGACGGCTCGTCGGCAACCCATCCCTGTGCCTGGATCCACGCTTCCGTCTCGCGCATGAAGGGGTTGGGGACGCCGTCCGGATTGCTCGCGCTGTAGCGGCGCGGACCGAGCACGTGCACTTCGTCGCGCGCGCGCGTCAACGCGACGTAGAACAGGCGGCGCTCTTCCGCGCTTGGTCCGCCGTCGACGTCGTCCTCGTGCGGGATGAAGCCGTCGTCGTCCGGCCGCCACAGCCAGTGCGAGACGTGGAAGAGCGGTGCATCGTCGCGGCCCTCGCGGCACAGGAGCGCGCCGCTTTCATGGTCGAGCCAGATGAGCGGCTGAGGTTTCTTGGGCGGCCATACGTCGATGACGAAGACGACCGGCCATTCCAAACCTTTGGCGGCGTGTACGGTCATGATCGTCACCGCATCGGTCGCCGGCCAGTCCGCTTCGCGATCGTCGAAGTCGACGCGACCGATCTCGTCGATATAGCGGACGAAGTCGCGCGCCTGCGCCTCGCGATTCCGGTCCTGATAGTCTGACGCCAGTTCGCGCAGCTTGCGCAAGTTGGCGAGCGCTTGCCGATCGCCGCTCTCCGCATATGCTGCCACGATGCCGCTCTGCGCGAATACTGCCGGCAGCGCGAGCTGCAGCGCCGCTGCGCTGTACGGTTCCAGCGCATCGACGATCTTGCGCAGCCGCTCGATGCGCGTCCGGCTGTCGGCATCGAGCGTGGGTGGAAGCGGATCGACGAAGATGCGACGCGCGAAGGCGGTGTCATCGTCTTCGAGTCCTGCGGCGAGCTCGACGGCCGTCGCGTCGGAGATCCCGCACACGGGCGATGCGCACAGTCGCGCGGCGGCTTGTCCGTCGAGCGGATCGGCGAGGACGCGCAGCCAGGCGAGCGCGTCGCGCACTTCGGGCGTCTCGTAGAACCCGGCGCCGCCGAGCAGGCGGAACGGGATGTCGAGCGTCCGCAGCGCAGCGGTGAACGGTTGGACGAGCGTTTTGTTGCGCGTGAGGATCGCGATTTCGCTCGGCGCCCTGCCGTCGGAGAGCAGGCGTCCGATGCGCGCGGCGACCGCAGCCGCTTGCGCCTGCCTGCATGCGTCGGCATTCGGCGCCGGATCCCGCGCGGTCGCCCAGCGGCTCGCGACGTGCACGTTTTGCACGCCCGCGCGGCCGCGATGCGCGCGCAGGGCGCGCTCGTCGTGCGTGTCCTTGGCGATGATCGCGTGCGCCAAATCGAGGATCTCCTGGTGCGAGCGGCGATTCTCGGTCAGCCGGTAGCTACGGCTGCGCGGCAGCGCGCGGAACTTGCCGACGTTCTCGGGCACCGCGCCGCGAAAGCCGAAGATGCTTTGGCGCGGGTCGCCGACGACGGTGACGCGCTCGAGATCCGCCCCGAACAGCGTTTCCAGAAAACGCCACTGGGATAGATCCGTGTCCTGGAACTCGTCGACGATGCACAGCCGGTAGCGCCCGGCGAGCTCGCGTGCCAGCGCGGGATTTGCTTCGATGCCGCGGCGCGCGAGCAGCAGCAAGTCCGGATACGTGAGCGCGTGACGCTGGCGCAGCCGCGCGTCGTAGCGCCGGAAGATCTCGGCAGCCGCGCGCGCGCGCGCGCGCGCGTCTTGCGCTTCGACGCGAAGCGCCTCATCTGAGGTTTCCGCTTCGGGTTTGCGCAGCCGCCCGTCCCTCGAGCGCCTTCGGATCACGCGCTGGCGGATGCGCTCGATCTCGTCCGCGGCGCTCAATGCGCGCTCGAGAAAGCGCTCGATCGAGATCTCGCGTTCCTTCAGTCCCTGTGCGATCGCGAAGAGCCCGTCTCGCAAACTGTCGCGCTGCACCGGGCGCAAGGGGAACGCGCTTGCGTCGACGTCGCCGCCGTACACGACCTCTTCGAACGCCGCGCGGAACACGAGCCGCGCGTCGATGTCCTCGATGACCGTCGCGTCCGGCGACACGTCGAGGTCATAGGCATGCGCGCTGAGCACGCTCGACGCGAACGCGTGGAACGTCGAGCACTGCGGCGGCTCTACATCGGGGCCGAGGCGCTCGAGCACTCTGCGGCGCAGCTCGGCCGCCGCCTTGCGCGCGAACGTGAGCAGCAAGACGTGTTTGGGCTCCACGATGCCTTGGTCGTGGAGGTACGCCACGCGATTGATGATCGTGTGCGTCTTGCCGGTACCTGCACCCGCATCGACCACACCCGGCTGGTCGAGCGGATGCTCAGCGACTGCACGCTGTTCGTCGGTGACCGAGCTGCGCTCTGTCATGGCGCTACCGCGAGCGCACCCGGACAGGCGCGCACGAAATCGCAAAAGCGGCAGGTCTCGACGTCCAGTGCGGTTGCGAAACCACGCAAGCCTCCCTGCGCGAGCGCGTGCGCCACGCCGGCGGCGATCTCGGTTTGCGCGCGAGCGATCTCAACGGCGCTCAACGCTGACTCGTTGCCGCGCGTCGCGCGGCCGTCGGCGAGCACGTCGACGGCGTCTGCGTCGATCTCTCCCGGGCGGCCATCGCGTCCGCGGAAGTACAAATATTCGACGCGCGCGACGCGCTCGCCGAACTTTGCTTCGGCGCCGGGGATGTACAAGAGCGTTTGGACGTTGAGCCCCTTGGGCAGCCGGCCCGCGAGCTGCTCGCCGCGATCCATAAGCTCGAGCGCCAAGCGAATGGCCTTCGCGGTCTTCGGCCTGGCCCGTCCGCTCTTGTAGTCGCGGATCGCGAGTCCGCCCGCGCTCAGCCGGTCGATCCGATCCGCACGCCCCCGGAAACGGACGCCTCCGATCTCCGTTTCGAGGTCGATTTCCGTGCCCAGCACCTCGAAGGGCGATGAAGCCACCTCGGCGCTCAGCCAGCGGACGTATTTCTCCATGTACTGATGCGCGAGCGCCAGTTCGTAACGCATGAAATTCGAATCGAGAGCCAGGCCGCGGCGCGACGCGACGGCCTTGCCGGCCTCGTCTGCGAGCGCCCGTAAGGTGCGCAGCCAGCCGTCGCTCGTGGTCCGCGCCGTCTCGCACGCCAGAAAATCGCGCTCGCGCGCATGAAACGCGGCCAGGGCGTTGTGGATGATAAGGCCGAGCAGCGTCCCCTCGTCGTCGCGTTCGGGCGCGAGACGCAACACTTCCTTATAGAAGAAGCGCCGCGGACAGGTGAGGTACGTCTCGACGATCGACGGCGTGAGGTAGTCGAGCAGGTGGCTCAGCGCCCGGCGCGTCTGGAGGTGCTGTGGGATCGCCGTCAGCGGTGGCTTGCCGTTCGTCTGCGCGGCTGCGGCCGCGGCGCTCGGTGCTTCGCTTGCGGAGACGATGCGCGCAAAGCGCGAGAGCGGCAGCTCGATGTCGTCTTGGTCTGCCGACGCCGCGGTGACCAGCACCTCACGCCGCGCCCGGGTCAGCGCGACATACCAAAGAGAGCACTCCTCTTGAAAGGCCTCGTCTTCGCCGGCGAACAGCGTCGGCGCTACGCCGCGCAAGGCGCGCTCCGAGCGCGCAGGCAGCAGCGCGTGGCCACGGCCGCGCTGCGGCAGCACCCCATCGACCGCCTGGGGTACGATGACCGCGTCGAACTCGAGGCCTTTTGCCGCGTGGATCGACATGACGCGCACCCCATCGCTCGCCGAGGGCGGGGCATCGAGCGGATCGCTCAATAGACCAGCGATCTCTTCGATGTCCGCGACGAAGCGCGCCGCCCCGACGCGCCCATGGCCGAGCTGGTATGATGCCGTCTGCAGGTCACGCGCGGCGTCGAGAAGCGCCCCCAAACGTTGCGGCGACGAGTCAAGCTCCCAACCTGGAGGCGTCGAGCCGTCGCGCACGGGCGCGAGCAGATCGAATTCGCGAGCGATCGTCGCGACGACCGCGGCGATATCTGCGTTTTTCGCTTCGCGCTCGACGCGCCGCCACGCGGCGAGGAAATCGCCGAACGGCCGCGGGCCGTCCGGCGAGTGTGTCTGCAACGCGACAAAGGCGTTACGCACGCCGTTGCGCCGCGCGAGGTCGAAGGCGACTCGCACGCTCAGCGCGCGGAACCCGACGATGGGATTGGTGAGCAGGCGCGACCAGGCTTCGTGGTCGTCGAGCGCGTCGAGCAGCCGCAGCGCTGCGAGCACCGCAGCGACCGCCGGATCCTCGAGAAAGCCGGCGCCCGGCCGCGCCGCAACGGGGATGCCGCGCGCCTCGAGCAGGTTGACGAGGCGAGTCGTATACGGCTCGCTGACGCGCAACAGCACCGCGATCTCCCTCGGCTGCGTGCCCGCCGCGACGAGGCGGGCAACGGCATCGCCGACCAACGCGATCTCCGCGTCTTGTGACGGTGCGCGCACGAGCCGTACGGACCCGGTCGCGTCGCGATGTTCGGCGTGGGTCAACGACGCCGGGTCGAGGCGCGGTGTGCGATTGGCGACGTCGAGGATCGCCTGCGCGGATCGCCGGTTCGTCTGCAGCGTGAGCTGCACGCAGGCGAAGCGATCGCGCGCCGCCTCGATGTTCTCAGGAGACGCGCCGCGGAAGCGATAGATCGATTGGTTGAAATCGCCGACGAAACAGATTTCGGGAACCGGTCTTTCCCGCAGCCGGTCGTCGCCGGCGAGCACCTCGAGCAGCCGCAGCTGCAGCCGGTCGCTGTCCTGGAACTCATCGACCAGGATGTGCCTAAAACCGCCGCGCTCGCGCAGCCACCGCGACGCCGGACTGTCCGCGCGCGCGAGCTCAGCCAACGCGTCGGTGACGAGATCGCGGAAATCGGAAAGCCCGAGCCGCTTGCGATCGGCGTCGAGCGCAGCATACAGCGTCGCAATGTCGGTAAGCCGCGGATCGGACGCGGCAGCGCGTGCCACGTCCGCCGGCGACGTGCCGGCGCCCTTGAGCTGCGCGATGAGGTTGAGCGCATCCGCGGCGAACGATGGGCTCGAGCGCACGTCGTCTTCGAACGAACGCAGCGGCGCGCGGGCAGCGACCTCTTTCCACAAGAGACGCTCTTTGACCGGCGTGAGCAGATCGCGTTCGCGAAAGCGCGGGCCGTCGCCGTCGAGCAAGCGGGCGCAGAAGCTGTGGAACGTGCGCACGAACAGCTCGCCGACCGCGAGCTCGCGGCCGGTGCGCTCGCGCAGGCGCAACACGATGCGCTCGAGCATCTGCTCGGCCGCGCGGCGCGAGAATGTCAGCACGAGAATCGCACCGGGATCGACGCCGTCGTCCACCACGAGCGACGCGAAGCGGCGGGCAAGCGTCTCGGTCTTGCCGGTGCCGGGTCCGGCGAAGACCAGCGCGTGGCTCCCGCGATGTTCGATGACGGCGCGTTGCTGC
>JAFAHD010000036.1 GCA_019237415.1 Vulcanimicrobiota bacterium | reverse complement strand
GATTTGGTCGCGTCTCGAATGGTCAGATCGCCCGTCACTCGATAGTCCGCCGGACCCACTTCGGCCACGCCGGTGCTCTTGAAGCGGCGCTTCGGAAATCGCTCGCAACTGAGAAAATCAGGGCTTTTCAGATGGTTGTCGCGCGTTGGCTCACCCGTCCAGCACGTCGATGTTTCAATCGTCGTCTCGACGGAGAGCTGCCGCGGATTGGCCGGATCGAAGTCGAGGATCCCGTGGATGTTCTTGAACGAGCCGCGCACCCAGGTGACCATCATGTGGCGCGCGCGAAATTCAGCCGCGCTGTGCCCGGGCTCAAACGTCCACTTCATGCCAGTCGTGTTCCGAAACGTCCACGCCGTAGTATGCGGCGGCTTTCTTGATGTTGGCGGCCGCCAACTCGCGGTCTTCGTCGGAGACGTCGATCACTTGGTTGAAGCGCGCAAGCGCGTTGCGGACGTGGCTTGCGTCCGTGAGCGGCTCTTTGCGCTGTCCTGGGTACGCGAAAACGCTATTGGGTAAGTCGCTTCGTTCGGAAAGGTCGCCGTGTTTCTCGTACGGCTGCCAAGTCGCTTCCATGGCATTGCCATCTTCTATCGACCTGTCGGGTGTCGGGAACCTCCCGGTTTTCGCGCGGTTCCACGGATACCTCTGCATCGGCGCCGCTAAGGTGCGAGCTTGCCGCGACCACTTCCACCGGACAGAAGATCGAGCCGCTCTTGATGTCCGCGAGGTGGCATCCAGCAAAAACCCGCAGGGGCCATCCCCACGACCGGGAACCTGTCCTGCCTCCGCAGCCTACCGTGCTCATGTCTGGGGGGCTAGCCATATGAGTCAAACCAATGTGAACGACGCGCTCGACAAAGCGCGCGAGAACGCGCACGCGTTCTATAAGAAGCTTGAATCGCAAGTCAACGACAATAACTCGCAGCTGCGCACCGACCTCGAAAAGCTTCGCAGCGAGGCGCAAAACCTCGCGGGCAGCCTCAAAGCAGCCGCTGCGAGCCAAGGTACACACGCACGGCATCATATAGAGGAAGCGCAAGCGGCGCTTGAGGAGGCCTCCAAACACGCCTCCGAAGCGCTCAGCGCGAACCAAGCGGATATCAAAAGGCACAATCAAGCGCTGATCCAACGCGCAAAGGACGCCGTCGCGCACCTCGACCGCGCGGCGGACGCGCGCGCCGGCGACGCACAGTGATGGGGGAGTGTGACCATGATTGCAGATACCGTTGAACTCTTGTCCGGACGATGGTGGGCGTTCTTGTTGCGCGGCTTGGTCGCGCTCGCGCTCGCTGTCTTTGCCTTCGCAGCACCCGGCTCGTTGGCGAACGTTCTTGTCTACGTCGTCGCGGCATATTTCATCATCAGCGGACTGTTCGCGCTCGTCAGCGGTGTTTCGTCGACCGGCGTCGGCAGCTGGTGGCTGCTGATCCTGCTTGGTCTTGGCCAAGGAGCGCTCGGCATCATCATGCTGACGCGGCCGAATGCAGGACCGCTGGCGCTGGCCTACCTCGTGGCGATCTGGGCGTTTTCCACCGGACTGATGGAGATCTCGGGCGCGATCGCGCTGCGCGATTACATCAAGAACGAGTTCTGGTGGGTGCTACTCGGCATCGTCACGCTTGGCCTGGGTATCTACATCATCTTCCGTCCTGAGTTGGGCGTGCTCGCGCTGGTCTTCTCGATCGGCATCTACGCCGCCATCGCAGGCATTTCGTTGATCGCGTTCTCGTTCAGGCTCAAGGGCGCGGGGGACGAGGTCCGCAAGGCGGTGAGCACGGCACAGTCCGCCGGAGCTTCGTCGCGATGATCGTACGTTCGCAGCCGAGCCGTTCGAGAAACGCGTTCGTGGCGCTCGTCGTCGCGACGCTCGCAACCATGATCTTAGGCGGCTCGGCGCGGGCCGACACCACCGACGAGCAACAGATGGGCGCACAGCTGTACTCACAGCTGAAGGCTCAGGCGGAAATCGTCAAGTCCTCGCCGCTGTACGACACGCTCGCGCCGATCGCTGCGTCCATCACCAAAGTCGTACAGCCGGGCTATCCGTATCCGATCCACTTCTACATCGTGCACGAGGCGCAGCCGAACGCGTTCGCTGCTCCAGGCGGCAACGTGTACGTGGTCGACTCGCTCTTCTACTTCGTGCACAACACCGAGGAGTTGGCCGGCACGATCTGCCACGAGACGTCGCACTTGCTGCATCACGATTCTGCCAACCTCATGAAACAGGATCAGGCGATTCGCGAGCGGGCCGTCGCCGCCACGGTTTTGTTAGGGGCGAAGAACGTGCTGCTCATCGGGGCGATTGCCAAGCTTGACGAGCAACATCGCTCGCGAGGCGCGGAAGAGCAGGCTGACCTGACCGGCTCCGACACGTGCGCAAAGGCCGGCTACAATCCGTATGGGCTCGTATGGCTGATGACGGACTTCGAAAAATCGAACGTGCAGCAGCCTCCCGAGATCCTATCGGACCACCCGGACGATCAACATCGTATCGAAGCACTGGAGGCGCATTTCAAAGCGAATCCTGCGACGTTCTCCAAGTACGACAGCAGTTCGAAGTCGGCTAGGCCGCTCAACCCGCCCGCGAACGAGGCTGAGGACTTCGTTCGCTGAACGAGCAGTAGTTTAGGGCGGCGCCGCGCCGAGATGATTGTCTCG
>JAFAHD010000001.1 GCA_019237415.1 Vulcanimicrobiota bacterium | reverse complement strand
TATGCGATGGCGTCGATGGTGCCACCGACGTCGGCCGAGTTGAGCACTTTCATCGCCACAGGGTCGACCTCGGACACCGAATTGGCTTCGCCGTCACCGGTGAAGACGTGGCCGGTCGCAGGATCCACGGCGACGCCGTGCATCGGGCCGACGCGGACTTGGCCGATGACGGCTCCGCTGTCGGCATTGACGATCAAGAGAGACCGGCTGCCGGTATGCGCGGCGTAGACGCGACGGCGCTGGGCGTCTACCGTGACGTAATCGAAGCCGCTGTAGATGGGCACGGCTGCGGGTGGGGAGACTGGAGCGATGAGCATGAGCGATTCCCTTCTATGAGCAGTCAACAGTGCGAAAATGTGACGTGGGTCATTGCATCGAATTCTATTCGAGCCTGGTGACTAAAGCGCCGATGTTCGGGGCATTGACCCATCGAAGCGCACGCTTTAGAGGAGGCCGAGCGAATTGTTGCAGTGGATCGTGGTTCTCGCCCTCGCATTTGCCGCCTATCATTTCCTTGGGAACAATTGGTGGGCCGCCGGGGGCGTGATCGTCGTCTACCTCGTCGCTTCCTATTTCTATCGCAAGTCGCGCGAACAGCACGATCGGGTCCAAGGCGCGATCATCGTCGGCACGAAGCTCTCCGAGGAGGGACGCGCGCACATGGGCGTCGTGGCCGAGCACAATGACCGCATGTCACAACGCCAGGCCGCACGAAAGTAAGCGCTACGCCGCGGCAGCCTGCGCTTTCGGCGCTTTCTTCCATGCGCCGTGCAACGCGCCGAGAATGACCAAGCCGATCACCTCGTAACCCGCGTTGATCAGCCAGAGCTTCAGCGGATGCCCTTCATAGAGCGTCTGCGTCAGCAGCGTGGTCGCGAAGAACAGCAACCCGAAGAACAAACCGAATTCGATGCCGTGCCGCATGGTGCGGTTGTCGTCGTGGCTGAGCGCTACCGCGACGCCGAACGACAGCAGCAGCGCCATCACGAATGAAACGACATAGGGCACCGGATCTTTCGGATTGACGAGCGCGGCCATCGGGCCGATAGCAGTCAGCCACTGCTGGCCGAGCACGCCGTACCACAGCGCGCCCCACCCGTAGTAGAGAATGCCGCCCACGATGACGGCAAGCCAATTTATTCGATCGATCGGCATTGTTGTGGTTTCTCCCCCGCCGCGTGCGCGCGACTGATTGCCTGCGGATGCGCGGCGCCCCTGTCATTTGATGTGGAAAGGATGCGGCGGGACAGCGAGGGAAGCGGACGCGCATATCGGGACGCGGACGCGCATTGACTTTCGCCCGCGACTTCGCGCTTTGCTCGAGGACGAATGATTCAGGTCATCGAGACGGACTTTCCGGACGCCCGTATTTTCATCCCCGACGTCTTTCCCGACAATCGCGGTTTCTTCAAAGAGACATATGCACGGGACAAATACGAGGCGCTCGGTCTGCGCGAAGCGTGGCTGCAGGACAGCGTTTCGCAGTCTCACCGCCACGTGCTGCGCGGTATGCACTACGACATGCGCATGGCCAAGCTCGTCCAGTGCCTTGCCGGCCGCATTTTCGACGTCATCGTCGACGTTCGCCAGGGTTCGCCCAGTTTTCATCAGTGGCAAGGCTTCGAACTGACCGCAGACAACCACCGTCAATTGTATGTGCCGCGCGGGTTCGCCCACGGTTTCTTGGCGCTCGACGACTGCGTCGTGCATTACAAGATGACCGCGCAGTTCGATCCGGCGCACGAAGGGACGCTCAGCTGGAAGGATCCGTCGGTCGGTATCCGCTGGCCGCTGACTGCGCAGCCGATCCTCTCTGCCAAGGATGCCAATGCCTGAGCGACATTACGCGAATGCCTAAGCGGCGCGACGAGCTTGCGGATCTTGTCGCGGCGTTGGGAGAGCACATCGTGGATCTCGAGCGGCGCGTAAGCGCGATCGAAGCTGGCGAGCCGCCGCCCAAGCGCATTGCGGCGTCAGACCTGCGACGCGTCACCAAAGCGCTGATGCGATTATCGTTGGGCGTGGCGCAAACCGAGCCGTCGCGTCGCAAGAGGAACAGTTGATGGGTCTTTTCATCACGCGCTCGATCGACGCGCTCAACAAAGAGACGGAGGAAGTCGAAGGCCCGCGGCTGCGGCGCGCGCTCGGTCCGTGGCAGCTCATCGCGTTCGGACTGGGCAGCATGATCGGCGGCGGTATCTTCGCCACGCTCGGTCTCGGCGTCCACACGTATGCAGGTCCAGCGGTCGTCATCTCATTCCTCGTCGCAGGCTTGGCCTGCGTGTTCGCGGCGTTTGCCTACGCTGAGATCGCATCGATGGTCCCTGTGGCCGGCAGCGCGTACACGTACACGTACGCGACGCTGGGTGAGTTCATCGCGTGGATCGTCGGCTGGAACCTCATCTTGGAGTACGCGCTATCCGCGGCGCCCGATGCCAATATCTTTTCGGCCAACATGCAGCAGGCGCTGGCGAGCTTCAACATTCACTTGCCACTGTGGGCGACCGCGTTCTATTCGCCGGGCCAGCACACGTACTTCGACGTCATCGCGTTCGGGATTTGCGTGTTGATCGGCATCCTCGTCGCGATTGGCATCCGGGAGTCGGCGAGCACGAACTCCGTGCTGGTCGTCATCAAGATGGGCGTGCTCGTGCTGTTCGTGCTCGGGTCGATCCCGTTCTTCCATTCGTCCAATTTGCATCCGTTCGCACCGCACGGCTGGCAGGGCATTTTCGGTGCAGCGTTCATCGTGTTCTTCGCATTTATCGGGTTTGACGCGATCACGGTGACGGCAGAAGAGGCCAATAACCCGCAGCGCGATGTGCCGATCGCGATTTTGGGCTCGCTGGGCATTGGGACGGTATTCTACATCTCGGTGGCCATCGCGCTGACGAGTATCGCGGCGGCGCCGTCGGTGAGTGAGAACACGCCCTTGGCGAGCGCCTGGCAGGCGGTCGGGCTCGGAAAATTTGCGGGAATCATGTGGTTCGGTGCATGGGTCAGCGCAGTGACGATCATCTTGACCGCGTTCCTCGGCCAGGCGCGGATCTTCTACGTCATGGCGCGTGACGGTCTGCTGCCGAAAGGCGTGGCCAAGATCCACCCGGTCTTCCGCACGCCGGCCGCCACGACGCTGATCATGTCGATCGTCGTCGGTATCCTTGCCGCGCTCTTCGATCTGAATTCGCTGATCGATTTCGTCAACATCGGCACGCTCGCTGCCTTCATCTGCGTGTGCATCGGCGTCATCATCTTGCGCTACACGCAGCCGGACCGGCCACGGCGGTTCAAGTCGCCGTTCGTGCCGGTGTTTCCGGCGCTCGGCGTCATCCTCTCAGTCGCGCTTGTGTTTTTCGGTGGAGCGCTGACCTGGTGGCGCTTCGCGATTTGGATGGTGATCGGGCTGCTCATCTACGCATTCTACGGCTACAACCATTCGGAAGCGCGCAAAGCCGCGCTCGCGAACAGCGCGAAGAACGCAGGCAGCTAGCTAGGGTTAGTGGTTGTTGAGCGGGGCGTCGACGGGCGGGCTGCTCGAGTCGGGCTGCTGCCCCTGGCCGACGGTCAGCGACGCAGGATCGAGTTCGACCGCATAGCGCTGCGTGTCATCGACCGTGCCGGAGCGCTTGCCTTGGCCGGCGATGCGCAGCGTGTCGGTGACGTCGATCTCCATCGAGATCATGCGATGGTTGATGGCATCGTACTCGCCGTGCACGGTGAGATGTGCGGTGCCTGTGGCAAAACCGAGCGGCACGCCGGTGTTGGACACGATCGGCTCTTTCATCGGGGCGGTGCCCGTCGCATCGAGTTCGTAGACGTTCACGCCTAGTACTAAGTGCTGGCCGCTGATCGTGAAGTCCATTGACGGCCGCGACGTCATCCCGTATAGCTTGGTGCCTAGCTTGTCCGACCACGTGCTGCCGACCACCAGGTCGGCGCCCGCGTTGACCGATTTCTCGCCCAAGAACGGGAGCGGCAGCAAGAACACGCCGCCGAGGTTGCCGGTGTCTTTGGCGATCGATCCATCGTCGCGCACGAGCGTCCAGCCCTTGCCCGAGCTCTTCTCGGACCTGTTGGACACGACGGCGACAATGAGGCCCGAACGGTGCAACGTGATACCCTGTTGGGAGACCTGCTTGACAGCGATGTGCTCGCGTCCATCGAGTGCGGTCGGCATACCGGGTTGGTCGATGCGCTTTCCGTCCGAGTCGTTTGCGAGGATGGTCTGGGTCATGCTGCCGTGGACGGTGTAATCGAACGAATCGCCGACTCGGTGTGCCGAGGTTGTGTCGGACAGCGGTGCCGCTGCGGTGTTGTTGGCCGGCGGAAGCGCCGTTGTGTCCGCGCGTGCGCCGCTCGTTGCAGCAACGAAAATGCACGCGGCAGCGATGCCGATCAATCGCTTCAAAATAGGGACTGAACCTCCGTCGGGAAATTCACCCGCAGGGGAGTGTGCGTATCTATCCGTATCTTCGGCGATAGGTCGAGGGCGCCCCTCGCTGTTTTCACAGCCGGGACATTAAGGAGAACATAATACATGAGATGCGGACGAATTGTGACCTTGGTCGCATCGGTTGCGCTGATCGCGGCGCTCGCCGGCTGCGGCGGCGGCGGTTCCTCCAATACGAGTTCGAGCCCAGCAGCGGCGCCCACGGCGACGAGCGTCATCCAAGGCGAGCAGAACGCGCTGCCGCTCGCGGTCGCCGCGAAGATCCCACCTGGGCTGAAGTGCACGAGCAGCGATATCGTCTGGGTGAATCTGCATCGCAAGACATTCCACGACCCGGGCGATCCGTGGTACGGCAAGACGAAGAACGGCGAATACATGTGCCGCAATGATGCGGTCGCAGCGGGCGATCGGCCGGCCGGTTCGCGTCACGCGCATATGGGTTCGCAGCCGGAGACGCAGACGCAGGCGACGGCGACACCGACCGAAACGCCGACGCCGGGTCATCGCCGCCACCGGCATACACCATCATAGCGATAAGATACAGAAAAGAACGCATGGCCCGGCGTGACCCGCCGGGCCTGCTCTAGTCCCGAGCTGAGTGCTTCGCCCTTAGTGTTCGCCGATCTGCGTCACGTCGAGCGCAGCTGCGCCGCACTCGCCGCGCGGGGCGTCGCTTAGATGCCCGAATGCGACGACCATGTCGCCGCTGGGGAACTGCTCCAACGTTTGCGGATCGGCGATCAACGCGATGCGGCCGTCCCACGGTTCGCTGCGATGCGGATCGAATTGCAGATACACGCAGCCGTTCGGCCGGGGTGCGATGCTGCCGGCGACCCACGAGAAGTCCGGTGCGTGGCCGTACGACGGGTACGCACCAGTGATGAGCGGCCCACGGGTCGGCCCGGCATGAGGTGCGCTGTGCATGCATGCCGCGCACACCAGCGCGACCAGCGCGATCGCAGCGCCGCGCACGTGGAGCGGCACTTCGATCAGTAGTTGACGTCGAGGCGGAATCTGGCGAACGACGTCTCGGTGTCCAGGGCCGGATTGTTGTCGTAGTGGCGCTGGTAATTGAACTCGATGCCGGGGGCCAGTTGCGGCGTGAGGTGCCACGACAGCAATCCGGTCGCTGTGGCGGTGTGGCCGCCGGAGAGCAACGCCTGCATGTTGACGTTCGTGAGCGTGAGTTTCGTCTCGAAGTTCCGCGTCGGCACCATCGGCAGGCCGTTCGGATTGGGCGCGGTGCGGCCGCCGAACGTAAAGCCGTAATTCACCGACTCGGTGACGGTCGCGGTCGACGCGACGCTCGTCGTGTTGGTCGCGTTAAGGCCGCCGCCGAACGTATGCGCGCCATTGGCGTACTGGTAGGTGAACACGCCGGTGCGTGTGGTCGAGTACGACTCAGGCGCGAGCGCATCGCTGACCGCAGCGATCGTGCCGGTGAGCGTGATGCTCGAGATGCCCGTCTTCGAAATGCCCAGATTCACGGTTTTAGTCGTCGCATCCGAGCTCGGTGCGACCGCGGTGTCGCGCTCGAGCGAGAGCGTGATGCCCGGCCATTTCGGCGGCGTGATATTGTAGGTGACATTCGCGTTGGTTGTACCCGTATAGACCGAACGCAGCACATCGTGGCCGTAGGCGAACGCGAGCGTGGAGATCGCCGAGGGCGCAAGGCTGAGCGTCGCTGCGCCGCCCGCACGGTCCGTGAGCGCCGACGCGCCGCTCAACGTGCCGAATTGCGGTCCCGCATTGTGATAGTTGACGTCCGCGGCGAGCGTGCCCACACTGTAGGCAAGGTCGGCTTGATTGACGCTGTCCACCAACGCAGCCCCGCCGCCGGTCTCAGGCTGGGTATTCGAGTAGCCGCCGGTGATCAATCCCTTGAGGTGCGGCGTGATCTGCTCGGTGAACTCGCCGACGCCAACCGTCACGTCGAGCGGCCCTGTCGTGCCGGTCTGGACGAACTTGTTGACGTTGTCCTGGTTGCGCGAATATGCAACGCGAAGCGTGTCGGCGTTCGAATCCCATCCCTTGATGACGTCGAGCAGTTCGCCGGTCTCCTCAGTCGTGGTGTTGCTCGGCAATTGCAACCAGCCGCCGCCGCCGTGGAACGTCCAGCCCGATTGCAGCGCGTACGTCGCATCGATGCCGCGCAAGGTCTCTTTGCTGCCGATGACCGCCGGCATCGCCGCGTCGGTCTTACCGACGACGTCTTTGAAGGTGAGGGATGGCTGCGCGGGCTGCTGCGGGTTTGGCGCGGGCGCGGGCGTCACCGCAGGTCCGCCCTGCTCCGCGGCGGCGCCGCCGGTCGTCATCGTGCCCGCAGGCGGTGCATTTGTCGGCGCCGGTGCCGGCGCCCCGTTCGCGCTCGCGGGCGACGGTTCGGCAGTAGCGGCGTTGACCAACTCAGATCCGCGCTGCGTCATCACATTCTGTAACGCTTTTGGCGTCTGCGTGACTTGCGGCTGCGGCGTCGGATTGCCCGGCGGCGCCGATGGTTGCGTAGCGGGTTGCGTGGGCGCGGGTGACGGCGATTCGCCTGCCGATGGAGTCGGACTTCCCGCAGCTTCGGGTCCGCCGCTGCCGTTTGGCGGCGCCGGCACGTGTCCGCTGTCGACCTGCGAGCTTGCCGCGTTCGGTGCGGGCGTCGCATCTGGTGCAGTCACCGGCGCTGGCGTGGCGGACTGCCAGGTGAGCACCGGATCGATCTTCTTCGAGACCGGATCGAACGTGCCGGCGAGCATGAGCTCTTCAGTCGACCATTGCAGCGCCGTCGTCAGCCCCATGTTGACGCCATATCCGCCGCGGTTCGTGCCCGAGCTCGACAGCACGGCGCCGCTGGCGTGGAATGCATTGTTGATGTGCGGCGCCGGGTCGGGGCCGCCGATGATCTGCAGCGGTTGCGCACGGCCGACCGCGACCGTGCCACCCGTAGCCGCGCGCACGTAGACGCGCACGAGATAGTCGCCGCCCGCGTCGGCCGGCACCGTATACGGGATCATCGTCGTCTGCGGCGCGTTGACGGTCTGCTGCGTGAAGGGCAGCGCGTACGGATCGCTGCGCTGGATCACGTTGCCGTTCGTGTCGGTCAGCTCGACGATCGCTTGGAGCGGGCTCACGCCGCTCGGTCCCACGACGAATGGCGTGAAGATCCGGTACGACAACGCGATCGCCGTATCCGCACCCGCCAGCACCGGCGAACCCACCATGAACGTCGAGTAGACCTGGCCGGCCGGCACGGCGACCTGGTTTGGCGCGACCGAGACTCCCGCGCTCGCAAAGGGCTGCCCCTGTCCGATCACGCGCAGCGTCGCCGTGTAGAAGCCGGGGTTTTGATAGCGGTGCGGGATTCGGTTGAAGGCGGCCGTCGCCGGCGCGTTGGTGCCGTCGCCGAAATCGATATACGCGCCGGGCAGCGGAGCGCCGATCCCCGCCGTGAAGATCACCTGTTGGCCGGCGATCACGTTGTTCGGCGACGCCGTAAGACTGAAGAGCGCCGGATTGAGGATCGTCACGCGTACCGCTGCGATGGGGATCGGACTGCCGGTAAGCGTCTGCACGACGTTGTACGTGCCAGCGGCGGCGTACGCATGCACGACGGTTTGCGGATAGGGCAGCGGAACGAAGACCTGGCTGCCGTCACCGAACGTCACCGTGGACTCATCGAGCGGCGGGAACTGGTTGACGCTGAACGTGATGGGCTGGCCGACCAAGGCGGTGGTCGAGTTGGGGATGAGCGAGCCGACCTGCGCCGCCAGGGCGATGTGCGGCACCCCGCACGCGGCACAGCTAAGGACAAGGCCGACAATCAGCCGGCCGGTCAATCCAAAGCGGCCGCTCGTAATAGATGTCTTCATTGCGGTCAGCGGACCGGTCTGGCGTTCCAATGAATCCACGGGCATTCCTTTGAAGCGTGCAGGTCCGTGCGCATGAACCGCTTGCCTGCCGTCCTCGCGGCGTTGTTCGTCTTGGTCGTGCCGTCGACGTCTGATGCCGACGTGAGCGCGATCTCGACCGTGTTGACCAACGGATTGACCGTGATCGTCGCGCCGGTGCACGCCGCGCCCGTGGTGACGGTCGGCATCCTGTACAAGGTCGGTTCGCGTGACGAGACGCCGTGGACGACGGGAATCGCGCACCAAGTCGAACACATGATGTTCAAAGGCACGACCGATTTGCTCAGGCCCGGGGACATCGACCGGCGATTTTATGACAATAACGCGACCACGGATCAGGATGCGACCTACTTCTACGAATCGTTTCACAAAGAGGAGCTCGAGAGCGCGCTGCAGATCGAGGCCGATCGCATGGTGAATGCGGCGATGGACCCAGTGCAGCTCGCCGCCGAAAACGTGGTGGTGCTCGCCGAGCTCGAAAACGCGGACAACGATCCCGCCGAATTGCTGGACGAGCAGGTCGAAGCCACGGCGATGGTCGCCCATCAATACCATTGGCCGACGATCGGCTGGAAGAGCGTCGTCGAAACATTCGGCTCGCGGCGCGACCTGGTCTACGATTTCTATTCGCATCATTACGCACCGCAGAACGCCGTGCTCGTGATCACGGGCGACGTCGATGCGGATGCGGCGCTGGCGCTCGTGCACAAGTACTTCGACGGCGTGCCGGCGCGGCCGGTGAACGCGCTGGGGCGCATCGTCGAGCCGGCACAGCATGGCGTGCGCCGCATCAATCTACGCGGCATCGGCTCGGCCGATCAGGTCGAGCTCGCATTTCACGTGCCGGGAGCGTACAGCGACGAGGCATACGCGTTGCGCGTGCTGGACGGCATCCTGACGGGCGGCGAATCGGCGCGGCTGTACGACGCGCTCGTCGGCGGCTACTACGTCTCGACGTTGAACGCGACGCCGAACGACTCGGTCGATCCCTACATCTATACCATCGACGCGACGCTCGAGCCCTGGGTCACGCCCGACGACGCGCGCGCGGTGGTCGAACGCGAGCTGCGCAAGCTGGCCGCGAAGAACGTGACGGATGCCGAGCTGCGCAAGGCCAAGAAACAGGTGATTGCGGCGTACGTGTTCCAGCACGACGGCATCGAAAATCTTGCGCAGTGGCTGGCGCGCTGGCAGGCGTGGACCGGCGACTGGCGCAACGACGGCCGCTTCGCCGACCGCATCAACGCCGTGACCGCGGGGCAGGTCCGCGATGTCGCGCGCCGCTATCTGAATCCGGACAACATGACGATCGGCACGTTCACCACGAGCAACGCGAAGACGACATCGCTGCGGCGGACGCCGAGCGAGCCTGTCGCGCGCCTGCAACGCAATGACCGACGAAATCACATGCGCCGGCGTGACACCGCCGCAGCCATAGGTTCGTCTTCGCCAGCTCCTGCCGGCGGTTCAGCGACGCCGAACACGCCCGCGCGCTTCGTGCTCGACAACGGCTTAGTGCTCATCATCGCGGAGAATCACGTCAGCGCAAGCGCGGTCATCGAAATAGACACGGCGGCAGGCAGCCAATACGATCCCTCCCAAAAACCCGGACTGGCTGCCTTGACGCAAGAGATGACGCTGCACGGCACCGTCGGCAAGCCGGCGGAAGCGTGGCAAGACTCTCTCGATTCACTCGGCGCGACGCTGGACACCGCGCTGCATGTCGGCGTCGCGAGCTTGATATCGCAAACGATGTCCCAAGACGAGCCGAAGACCATGGCGCTGCTGGCCGACGCCATCCTGCATCCCGCGTTTGACGGCGACGAGCTCTCGGCCGCGAAGGCGCAGCTGATCGACGAACGGCGCGGCGCGGTCGCAGATCCTTCGATCGTTGCGCACGACCAGCTGTTCCGCGAGCTCTATCCGAGCTCGAATCCGTGGTCGCGGCCGAGCGGTGGCACGATCGGCGGCCTCATGTCGTCGAAGCGCGCGGACGTGTTGAGGTTCTATCGGGCGCACTACGGACCGAACGACACAGTGATCGTGGTCGCGGGTGACGTGGACACGGCGACGGTCCGCACGCAGGTCGCCGGCCTCTTCGGACGCTGGCAGCGCGTGCGCGTCGAAGCGGGTTCGCGTCTGTCTGGTCCGGAGCCGCCGCCGGCGACGCGCCGCAAGGATGTCGTGATCCACGGATCTGCACAAGTCGAAGTCGATGCCGGCGGCCCGGGCGTGGTCGTTTCGTCGCCCGACTACGACGCGGCCAAACTCATGAACTTCGTGCTCGGCGGCGACACGCTGCTTTCGAAGATGCTCCATCAAGCGCGCGAGGTCGACGGCTACGTCTACAACATCGGGTCGCAGTTCGTCGATAGCCCGGCCGGCGGTGGCCCGTGGAACATGGAGTTCGGCGCGCGCCGCGCGGACGTGAACAAAGTGCTCGCCGAAGCCGCGGCGCAGATGCGCGCGTTGCAGCAGGACGGCATCAGCGAGGCGGACCTTGCCGAGTACCGGCGGCTCGCGGTCGATGCGGCCGTCACCGGCGAGTTGACCAACCTCGGTTGGGCCGAAGATCTCATGCACGACGAATTGCTCGGGCTCGGACCCGACTACACGCAGCGCTTGCCGGCGATCTACAGCGCGATCACGCCGGCGCAGATCCAAAGCGTGGCGCAGAAATATCTGGTGCCCGACCGCCTGACGATCTCAACGGCCGGTCCATAGATGAATAACAGCCTCATCGACGTCTTGAAGCGAATCGGCCGCGCCTTGGTTACGCTGTTGCAGCGCCCGGTCGATGATTGGGAGCTGCATTGCGGACCTGTGCCGCGCTGTTATCCCGACAACATGCCGCGCCGAGTGCACCGCTAGCACAGGGCTGGCGGCGGCCAGGCGATCATCTACCCG
>JAFAHD010000134.1 GCA_019237415.1 Vulcanimicrobiota bacterium | reverse complement strand
AGACCGAACCCCTGAGGATCTTGTGATGCGGTGCCGGAGATCGGCTTGCCGGTCTTGGTCGACACCACGGTCATCAACTCGCGGCGCTGCTTCGGCGCGAGCATGTCGCCCGCATAGAGCGCTCGCACCCATTTGACGACGTCGTCCGGCGTCGAAACGACGCCGCCGGCGGCGCCGGCCCACGACAAGTCGCCCAAGCGCATGTCTTTGCCGTAGAATTGCGCGAAGGTCTCGTTCCCCGGGCCATTGTTATAGAAGTAACCGGAAACCATGCGATCGGTCACCGACTTGGGATAGACGTTAGGGCTGTAGAACGTGTCTGCCAACCCGAGCGGCTTGAAGAAGCGGCGTTCGAGTTCGGCCTCATAGCTGTTGCCGGTCACGCGTTCGATGATCATGCCGGCTAAGATGTAGTTGGTGTGATCTGCGAACCCGACCAGCACCGCCGGCGTGAAGCGACGGTCGATCGAAGTGAACGCGCGGCCCATCGCGGGCACGTTGTCGTAACTTTGGATGCCGCTCGTCATGTCCAGCAGCCGGCGGATCGACACGTTCTTCCACGCGGGATATTGCGGCAGCCAATCGCCGACCGTCTGATCGATCGTGAGCTTTCCTTCGGCTTCGAGCTGGAGCAAGGCGGCCGCGGTGAACGCTTTGATGTTGCTGCCGATTTGCCACAGATCCTCGGCGGCCACCGGGCCGCCGGATTGCAAGCTGCGTTTCCCCGTCGTGAGATCGATGCTCGCCTGGCCCGGCAGACTGACCGCGAGCGAGAGCGCAGAAATATGTTCGTCCTTTGCATGCGCCGCCAGATATTGATCGATATCGGTTTGCAGCGCGCCTTGAAGCGTAAGCGCAGCGAGCGGTGCGGCCAGTGCAGCCATCAAAGCAGCGACCATCGTGCTCCCTCCTACGCCTTGCGCGCCACGAAGATCATGTCGCGCGGCGTGCCGCTGAGCGGCGATTTGTCGTACCAGCCGTAGAGCGCCGCGACCTTGAAGCCGGCGCGTGCGAGCAAGTGCTCTAGTTCGTAGCGGTAATAGTACCGGAATGGGAACGTCTCGGAGAGCCGCTCGACGTTGCCGTTCTCGTCCTTGACGTAGTAGCCGAATTCGACTTGGATCAGCTGATCGGTCTGGTCGATCGCGGTCCGCCGCGCCGTCCGCCGCACGGTGCCGCCGCCGGGCAGCGGCGATTCGGGCGTGTCCTCGACTTCGTCTGCGGCGTGCGGATCGATCAACGATTCGACTCTCGGCTGGAAGACGTCGAACACGAGCTCCCCGTCAACGTCAAGGTGGCGATGGACGCGCTGCAAGCACGCGAGCTGCTCCTCGACCATGATGAGGTGCGAGAACGCGCGGAACGGGATGGTGACGAGCGCGAACGTCCGCCCAAGATCGAAGCTCGTCATGTCGTCTTCGATGAGCGTGATGCGCACGGCGATTTCGGGCGGCAGCGCCGCGACCTTGCGCCGGCATGCGTCGAGCATGAGCGCCGAAACATCGAGACCGGTGATCGTGGCGCCGGCGCCCGCCGATTTGATGAGGATTCGGCCCGTACCGCAGCCCAATTCGAGCACTTGGCCGCGCGCATGCATGGCGAGGTCGGTATAAAACGCGACGTCGTCTGTGCGCATGCGGTTGTAGACGACGTCGTAGCTGTCGACGATGACGGGGGCGTAGCGGTAGGCGCGCCGCGCGATGTAGGTCAGCCTCCCTGGCAGACGACCTCGATGCGCAGGCCGCTCGGATCGCGCACCCACATCGCGTAGTAGTCGTCGCCGAGCTCGCTGACGATGCCGGGCGGGTCATCGATCTCGGCGCCCAGCTCGTCGAGCTGCTTGGCGCATTCATCCACCACCGCGCGCGACTCGGCGTTGAGCGCGAGATGATCGAAGCCGACGTGCCGCTTGCCGTCCCACAGGTCGTCGGAAGTGCTGTCGGCCTTGTAGACGATCAGCTCGAAGCCTTCGCGTTGATACCCGAAATGGTCGTCCTTATCGAACACCAAGTCGAAGCCGAGCACGGGCAGCAGCGCGCCGTAGAACTTCTTCGCGACCTTGAGCGCGTCGGTGCCGATGGCGAGATGGTGGACTGGATGGACTGGCATGCGGTGTACGCGGGCCCCCCAATACGGACGTCGCCGCAGTGATAAATAATGGAGCGGTCGACACGTGTTCGACCGTCCGTCCCACTTACGACACCGCGAACGCACAATCCCTGGCGACTTCGCGCGCCGATGTGGAAAAAATCCCTAGCTGGGCTCGTCGAGGTACTTCAGTGCAAGGGCCGATTTGAGGACTTTGAGGCCGAGCAACGCGCACTTCAGCCGCGCCGCCGAGATGTTGATGCCGACGTTCTCGAGCACATCCTCTTTGCCGATCTTGTTGATCTCTTCGAGCGTCTTGCCTTTGATCTGCTCCGTGAGCAGCGAGGCTGAGGCTTGGGAGATCGCGCAGCCGCGTCCCTTGAATTTGACGTCGGTCACAACGCCG
This sequence comes from Vulcanimicrobiota bacterium, assembly GCA_019237415.1. GTDB lineage: Bacteria > Vulcanimicrobiota > Vulcanimicrobiia > Eremiobacterales > Eremiobacteraceae > JAFAHD01. The sequence continues at coordinate 6,984 of JAFAHD010000134.1, read as the reverse complement.
TCTTTGAGCTTGAGATCCATGCGGATCTTGTCCCCGCACAGTGGGTTGATGTCCTCGAACGAAGCGTCCGGATTTTCCAGCGTGCCCGAGTTGCGGGGGTTGCGGTAGTGATCGAGGATGAAGTCGCGGTAGAGCTCATCCATGCCGGTGAAGGTGGGGTCGGTCACGCGATCTTGAAGATCCGTTTCGCCTTCTCGATCGCGCTGATGAGCGCGTCGACTTCGGCCTTGGTGTTGTACAGATAAAAGGAAGCGCGCGCGGTCGCGGGCACGCCCAGCTTCTCCATCAACGGCTGGTTGCAGTGATGGCCGGCGCGCACGCACACGCCTTCGCTGTCCAGGATGCTCGCGAGATCGTGCGCGTGAATGTCGCCCACCGTCATCGAGATGACGCCGGTGCGATGCTCGAGGCTCGGGCCATACACCGTAACCGCCGGCACTTCGGCGAGGCGCTTGAGCGCGTACTCAGCTAAATACATCTCATACTGATGGATGCGATCCATGCCGACCGCCTCGAGGTAGCGCACGGCTGCCGCGAGCCCGACGGCTTCGGCGATCGCAGGCGTGCCGGCTTCGAAGCGCGCGGGGACGTCCGCATATGTCGAATGCGTCATCTCGACGATGCCGATCATGCCGCCGCCCGTCAAGAACGGGGGCATCGCGTCGAGCAGCTCTTTGCGGCCCCACAGAATGCCGATGCCGGTCGGGCCGAGCATCTTGTGCGCGGAAAACGCGATGAAGTCCGCGCCCCAGTCGACGACGTCGACCGGCATGCGCGGCACTGCCTGACACGCGTCGACGACCGAGATCGCGCCGGCCGCACGCGCGCGCGCCGCCAGCTCCTTCACCGGGTTGATCGTGCCCAGCGTGTTGCTCACCGCGGTGAAGGCGAACAGTTTCGCGCCGTCGAGCAATGCGTCCAGGTCGCGCAGATCGAGCCTGCCATCCTCGGTGACCTTGACGAAACGCAGCGTCGCGCCGGTCTGCTGCGCCAGCACCTGCCACGGCACGAGGTTGGAGTGATGTTCCATCTCGGTGACGAGGATCGCGTCACCCGCTTTGATGTTGGTCCGGCCCCACGAATACGCGACGAGATTGAGGCCCTCGGTCGCATTGCGCACGAAGATGCATTCGGCGGCGCAGGGCGTGCCGATGAAGCGCGCCACGGACGCGCGCGCCTCTTCGTACGCTTCGGTGGCCAGCTCGCTGATGTGATACACGCCGCGGTGGATATTGGCGTGGTAGCGCCGGTAGTAGTCGTCCATCGCGTCGATGACTTGGATCGGCTTCTGCGACGATGCCGCGCTGTCCAAGAAGACGAGTTTGTGGCCGTGCGGCCGTTCGTTGAGGATTGGGAAATCTTGGCGGATGCGCTCGACGTCTGCGTCGGAGAGGCCATGGGCTTGTAGGATCGCGCTCATTCGAGTTCTACCGCGATCGAGCCGTCGTTCACGACGACCGGATACGTCTTCACCGGGCGCACCGCGGGCAGGCGCGTCGCCCGGCCCGTCTCGATGTCGAAGCGCGCGCCGTGGCGCGGGCACTCGACTTCACGACCGATCAGCTCGCCTTGATCGAGCGGGCCGCGGTCGTGCGTGCACTCATCGGCGATGGCGTAGATCTTTCCGTCGTAGTTGCACAACGCGATGCGCCGGCCGCCGGCCTCGACCACTTTGATCCTGCCGGCCGGCACTTCGTCGAGCTTGGCGACTTCGAGCAGCGTGGCCACGAGACCGATCAGCCTTCGTGTTCGAGGTCGGGCGCGAACTTCGCCTCAAGGTCGCGCGTGAGGCGCTCGTCGCCGACCTTGTCGAACACGTCCTGGAAAAATCCCTCGACGATCAGGCGCGACGCTGCGTCGCGATCCATGCCGCGGCTGCCTAAGTAGAACAGTTGCTCCGCGTCGATCGGGCCGACCGTCGCGCCGTGCGTGCAGCGCACGTCGTCGGCTTCGATCTCGAGCTTGGGCTCGGTATCGGCGCGCGCGCCTTCGGCGAGCAGCAGATTGCGGTTGGCCTGATAGGCGTCGCTGCGCTGCGCGCCCTTTTCGATGACGATGACGCCCGTGTACACCGAGTGCGCCCGGTCGTCCAGCGCGCTCTTGAAAAGCAGGTCGCTGCGGGTGTCGGTCGCGCGGTGGCCCTGCAGTGTATGATAGTCGAATTGCTGCGCGTCGCGTGCGTAGACCAGCCCGAGCATGTCGCTTTCGGCGCCGCGGCCGAGCAGCTCGACTTCGATGTCGCTCTTGGCAAGCGCGCCGCCGGCGCCGAGATTCAGCGTGACGAGCTTCGCACCGCTGGAAATGCGCGCATGTTGGTGCGAGAACACGATCGTGCGCGCACCGCACTCCTGCGCGTGCGCGTACGTGAGGTGGCCGTTCTCGCCGACGATGAGGTCGCTCAGGCCCGCGACGAAACGGGCCGTTTCATGATGCGATTCCGTGACCGAAGCCCGCGCGTTCTTGCCGATGACGACGATCAAGCGCGGATACGTGCCGGTCTGCACCCGCGCGACGATCGGCTCCGTCGCCTCCACGCCGTCGGGCACGTGGACGAACGCGCCGCCTTGCCATGCCGCCTCAGCCAGAGCAGAATACTTGCCAACCGTGCGGCCGCTGCGCGCGTGCAGCAGCGCCTCGCGCACCATCGGCTCGTGCGATTCGAGCGCCTTGCCGATGGTCGTGGCGACGACGCCGCGCTTGCGGTCAGCTTCGGAGAGCGTCAGCGTGAAATGCGACGGTTCCGACGTGGCGGGCGACAGATCGATGCCGTCCAGCGTCAGGCGCCGCCAACCCTCGGTGCGATCGGTTGGCGCAGCGATCGACTCGAAGCGCTCGAGCGCGCCGTGGCGCACCTCGCGTAGCCAGCTGGCTTCGCCCGCGGTGAGCGCTTCGATAGCCGAAAGTTCGAGTGCCGGCGCGGCGGACGTGTTAGCCAACGGATCCTTCCATCTCGAGCGCGATGAGCCGGTTGAGCTCGACCGCATACTCCATCGGAAGCTCCTTGACGAACGGCTCGAAGAAGCCGTTGACGATCATCGTCGTCGCTTCGACTTCGGTCAGGCCGCGGCTCATCACGTAGAAGAGCTGCTCCTCGCCGACCTTGGAGACCGTCGCCTCGTGCTCGACGCGCACGTCCTTGGCGTCCACTTCCATCGTCGGGTACGTATCCGAGCGCGACTCCGGGTCCATGAGCAGCGCGTCGCAGCGCACGTTGGACTTGACTCCCTCGCAGCCTTCGTACACCTTGACCAGCCCCCGATAGCTCGTGCGCCCGCCGCCCTTGCTCACCGACTTGCTGGTGATGATCGACGTCGTGTTCGGCGCCGCGTGCACCATCTTGGCGCCCGCGTCCTGGTGCTGGCCTTCGCTCGCGTAGGCGATCGACAGCACTTCGCCGCGCGCGCCCTCGCCCACCAGATACACCGACGGGTATTTCATCGTCAGCTTGGAGCCGATGTTGCCGTCCACCCACTCGACGTGCGCGTTCTTGTGCGCGAGCGCGCGCTTGGTCACGAGGTTGTAGACGTTCTTGTACCAGTTCTGAATCGTCGTGTAGCGGATGTGCGCGCCTTCCTTGGCGATCAGCTCCACCACGGCCGAGTGCAGCGAGTTGCTCGAGTACGTGGGCGCCGTGCAGCCTTCGATGTAGTGCACGAACGAGCCGGGCTCGGCGATGATCAGCGTGCGCTCGAACTGGCCCATGTTCTCGGCATTGATGCGGAAATACGCCTGCAGCGGGATCGCGACGTGCACGCCCGGCGGGACCCAGATGAACGAGCCGCCAGACCACACCGCCGAATTGAGCGCGGAGAACTTATTGTCTGCCGGCGGGATCACCGTAGCGAAGTGCTCGCGGACGATGTCCTCGTGCTCGCGCAGGCCGGTGTCCATGTCCGAGAACAGGACGCCCTGCGCTTCAAGATCCTTGCGGATCGAATGATAGACGACTTCGGAGTCGTACTGCGCCGTGACGCCGCCCAAGAACTTGCGATCGGCCTCGGGGATGCCCAAGCGGTCAAAGGTGCGCTTGATGTCCTCGGGCACCTCTTCCCACGTCTTGCCTTCGCGGTCGGACGCCCGCATATAATAGTAGATGTCGTCGAAGTTGATCGCTTCGAGGACCTCGTTCTTGGCCCACGCCGGCATCGCCTTAGCGAAGAAGATGTCGAGCGACTTGTGGCGGAAGTCGCGCATCCACTGCGGCTCTTGCTTCATCTGCGAGATCTGCTCGACGATCTCGTGATCGATGCCCTTGCGGGACTTGAAGCTGTAGCTCGCGGTCTGATCGTGAAAACCGTAGCGGTAGTCCTGATCGACGAGCTGCGTTTCTTTGATAGCCATAGTTACACCGTTGCCAGTTCTTTGATGATGGGATCGTAGCCCGTACGCTCGAGCTCGTGCGCCAACTCCGGACCGCCCTCTTTGACGATGCGCCCTTTGACGAGCACGTGCACCTTGTCGGGCTTGACGTAGTTCAAAATGCGTTGATAATGCGTGATGAGCAGGATCGCGTGCTCGGGCGAGCGCTGCGCTTCGATGCCCTGCGCGATGATGCGCAGCGCGTCGATGTCCAGGCCCGAGTCGGTCTCGTCGAGCACGGCGAGCGTCGGCTGCAAGACCAGCATCTGCAGCATCTCGAGCCGCTTCTTCTCGCCGCCCGAGAAGCCGTCGTTGACATAGCGGCCGAGCACCTTGGGATCGATCTGCAGCTTGGAGGCTGCGTTGTCGAGCAGACCTTTGAACTTAGCCGGCGTCAGCGGCGCATCGCCCTTGTGGCGCGCCATCAGCGTGTTGCGCATGAAGTTGGCGACGCTCACGCCCGGCACGGCCGACGGATATTGGAAGGCCAAGAAGATGCCGGCCAGCGAGCGCTCGTTGGGCGCCATCTCCAAGATGCTGCGCCCCTGGTAGATGATGTCGCCGCGGGTCACCGCATACTTGGGATGGCCCATGAGCACGAGCGAGAGCGTGCTCTTGCCCGAGCCGTTGGGGCCCATGAGCGCATGGACGGTGCCGCGCTCGATCTCGAGGTCGATGCCGCGGATGATCTCGTTGTCGCCGACCTTGACGTGAAGGTCCTTGATCTGCAGGATGATGTCAGGCACTACGGTTTGCAGCCTCCGTCGATCCAGGCGCGGAAGAGGGTGATCTTGTCATCCGGCCACGGCGCGTGCGGCGGCATCGTCTTGTCGTGCAGCACGTCGTAGACGGCATCGGCGTTCACCAGGTTGCTCATATACTCGTAGTTGTCGAGCGCGACGCCGAAGGGTTCCATGTGGTCGATATCCGTCTGGTTGAACAGCGGCCGGATGTCGGTCTTGAAGCTCACGTCAGCCATGGCGCGCTTTGGATTCCTTTCCAAAGGATAGTATAGATAAACGTTGAAATTCTTGCAATAGTGGCTTATACTTGGGGTGCCGGGAAACCTGGCCCGACTATGCGAGAACCAAGCTTTTTCCAATCTACCCGCGGTCAGATCGTCGAGGCTTTGGCGCGCCGCGGCCCGCAGACGGTCGCGCAGTTGGCGTCTGGCCAGTCCCTGACCCACAACGCCATCCGGCAGCATCTCGCGCGCCTGGAGCGCGACGGCCTGGTCGCCGAGGCCTCAGAACGGCGCGGGCCCACCAAGCCAAGCCTGGTCTATTCTCTCACGCCCGAGGGCCGGCGCCTGTTCCCGCAGCGTTACAGCACGCTGCTCAACGCGGTGCTCGAGGAGATCGCCCAAAGCCAGGGTCGGGAGAAGGTCACCGAACTCTTCCATAACATCGGCCGGCGCTCGGCGCGCAAGTACGCCGCGCGCTTCGCCGGCAAGTCGGCCCAAGAACGCGTGGCAGAGCTGACCGCGATCTTGCGCGAGAAAGGCGTCGTCGCCGACTACGAGGCGAGCGGCGATGGGTACATCCTGCGCGAGCACACGTGCCCGTTCCGCGACACCGTCGCGACGCATCCCGAGGTGTGCTCGGTCGTGCACGCGCTCATGGAAGAGGTCTTGCCGGCGAAGGCAGAACAGCGCCAGTCGATCGCGCGGGGCGACGACGCGTGCGAATTCGCGATCCCCGTCCCAGCAACCGCAACCGCGACCGGAGGCCGCTAGATGGATTTCCCCAAGTTCCAAGAGCTCGTGACCAATCGCACCGGGTTTGCCCAGATGGCCGAACCGACGGCGACCGGCGAGTACTTCTCCGATTCGTGCGGCGACATGTACACGATCTACCTCAAGGTCGACGGAGCCGGGCGCATCGAGGACATCTCGTACTTCACGACCGGCTGCGGCTTCGGGATCGCGACCTGCGCCATCCTCACTGAGCTGGCCAAGGGAAAGACGGTCGACGAGGCGGCGGCGATCACGCCTGCCGAGATCGAAGCGTACCTGGGCGGGTATCCCGAGAGAAAGAAAGACTACCCCGTACGCGTGCTCGAGGCGCTGCGCGTGACGCTTGACAACTATCGAAGCGGCGCGAAGGCCGGCACGGCCGCGGAGGCGTTCGCCAAGCTTAACTAGGCCTTATGTGACTTTGGTAGCACGGCGTTCTCCTCGTCGTTTAATCTCGCTTTCACCTCGCTCTCGTAACATCTGAAGCAAACACGGGTACACTAAGTGCAGCGCGGTGAGCAGCGCTCAAGCGCTGCATTTGATTGGGAGCTATGAACAATAAGACCGCAGTCCTCGCGGTACGGCGCGAGATCCACGCGGCGGACACCATCTCGGTGGGCCGCTCGCTCGATTCGTCCGTCGCGCGGCGGCTGACGCGTTCGGTCGCCAAGCTCATCGATGCGGGCACGCGGACCTGCACGATCGACCTCTCATCCGTGGACAGCGCCGACTCGAGCGGCTTCGGCGCGTTGGTCACCGCGTTGCGCAAGCTGGAAGAAGTCGGCGTGCACGCGGTCGTGGTCTGCGCGGATGCGCGCATCCACAAGTTGTGCGAGCTGGCCGAGGTCGGCCGACTTGCCCCCGTCGTGAAGCGGCCCGAAGAAGCGCGC